>NZ_CP035103.1:910765-1214354 GCF_006094695.1 Kocuria rosea
ACGCCGGGGGCGTCCGGTTCTACCGGCCCATGCACATCGGCCACCTCGTGGAGGTCCGGGCGCGGCTCATCCACACCGCGGCCCGCGGCCTGCACATCTCCGTGAACTGCTGGTCGGGGGACCCCGCGACCGGCGAGCTCGCCCTGACCACCAACTGCCTCATGGTCATGGTCGCCCTCGACGACCAGGGCCACGCCCTGCCCGCCCGGCAGTGGCAGCCGGTCAGCCAGGAGGACCGGGACCTGGACGCCTTCGCCCGGGAGCTGGTCCGGCTGCGCGCCGAGTTCCCGGACTCCTTCCAGCAGGTCGACCCGTCCGTCTCCCGGCTGCCCGGGAGCTGACCGCACCCCTCCTCAGCCGTCGGCGAATCCCGGAACCCGATCAGCCTGCTGTGCATATAGTGGGCCGAGACCCACCGTCCCGGCACCCCACAAGGAGAGCACGCCATGGACCTGAATCCCCTGAACAACGCGTTCGACGACGAGGGCAAGCCCAAGCCCGCCATGAACAAGCTCCTCGACACCGTGCTGCGCGTGCAGCGGCCCGTGGTCCTGGGCTTCGTGAAGAAGGAGCGCGCCGACCATCCCGACGAGACGCCCGAGCAGATCGCCAGGCGGCTCGAGAAGATCTACGTCCGGTCCGTGACCATGGGCGGCGGGGCCGTCGGCGCCACCGCGGTGGTCCCCGGCATCGGCACCGTCGCGTCCCTCGGCCTGTCCTCCTTCGCGGTGGTCGGCTACCTCGAGGCCACCGCCCTGTACGCCCAGGCGATCGCCGAGCTGCACGGCGTGCACACGGAGGACCCGGAGAAGACCCGCACCATGGTCATGGCCCTGATGCTCGGCGAGGACGGCCGCCAGGTCATGAACCAGATCCTGGCCAGCGGCACCAAGGGCCGCGGCATGATGTCCTCCTGGGGCCTGATGATGGGCAAGGACGACTCGAAGACCTTCGACGTCAGCAGGATCATCCGCAACATGTTCGTCAAGCGCTTCCTGCTCAAGCAGACCGGCGCCGTGTTCGGCCGCGCCCTGCCGTTCGGCGTGGGCGCGATCGTCGGCGGGGGAGCGAACCTGGCCATGTCCAAGCAGGTCATCGCCGCGACGCACGAGGCGTTCGGGCCGCTGCCCACCACGTTCCCGGCCGAGCTCGGGCCCGAGGAGCGGGCCCCCCGGTTCGACGACGGCACGTCCCGGAAGGGCAGGCGGGGCCGGAAGGCCGACACGGCCGCCGCGGCCCGCGGCGAGATCACCGGGGAGCAGTAGACCCCGCGCCGCGCTCCCGCGCTGCCGCTCGACGACGCCCCGCGCCCGGCGGGGCGTCGTCGTCGTTCACGACAGGTCCGCCGGGGCGTGGCCCCGCGTTCACCGCGTCTGCCTAGCCTGGTGCACGAGCGGGGCCCACCGCGCCCCGACCGACAGCCGAGGGAGCGCCGTGCGGCCGATCGTCTATGCGCACCGGGGGGCCAGCGCGGACCTCCCCGAGCACACCCGGGCCGCCTACGTGCAGGCGCTGCTGGACGGCGCCGACGGGGTGGAGTGCGACGTCCACCTCAGCCGCGACGGCCACCTCGTCCTGCACCACGACGCCCAGCTGGGCCGCACGAGCGACGGCCGGGGCCCCGTCTCCGCCCGCACGCTCGCCGAGCTGCGCCGCCTCGACTGGACCTCCTGGAAGGGCGTGCGCATCCCGCCGGGCCACGGGGCGCCGGGCCGTCAGCTGCTCACCCTGCCCGAGCTGCTGGACCTGCTGCGGGGAGCGGGCCGGCCCGTGGGCCTGGCCGTGGAGACGAAGCACCCCAGCCCGTTCGGCCACCGGCTCGAGGAGGAGGTCCTCGGTCTGCTGATGCGGGAGGGCTGGGATCCCGAGACCGGGCGGCTGGACGACGTCACGGTCTCGCTGATGAGCTTCCACCCCGACGCCGTCCGGCACTTCCTGGAGACGGTGCCCGCCCGGCACGTGTGCCAGCTGGTCGGGACGACCACCCGCCGCACGGTCGGGGACAGCCTGCGCGTCGGCCGCACGGCCGCGGCGGTGCTCCACGCCGGGATGCGGTTCGTGGTGCCGCCGGCGCTGCCCGTGATCTCGGCGGGCCTCGTGGACCTGGTGGGCCCGGGGCTGGACCTCGTCCGGGCCCGCCCCGACCTCGTGCGGCAGTGGCGGGCGGAGGGGCGCGTGCTGCGGGTCTGGACGGTCGACACCGCACGGGACGTGGACCTGTGCCGCGCGCTCGGCGTCCAGCAGCTCACCACGAACCGCCCGGCCGACGTGCTGCGCTGGGTGCGGGCGCCCTCCGGGGCCCCGCTCGGCGTCCCGGCCGGCGTCCCGGCGGCCGTCACGGGCCGGTCCCGGTGCGCGAGCACGGCGGTCGGGTAACGGGGGGGGGTGCCTCTATCGTTTTCGTCAAGCGGCCAGGGCCACCGGTGACGGGTCTCGTGGCTCGGTGGGGTCTTGGTAGAGGGTGCCGTCGCGCAGCATCGCGAAGAGCACGTCGGTCCGTCGGCGGGCCAGGGCGATGACGGCCTGGTTGTGGCGTTTGCCCTGGGCCCGTTTCCGGTCGTAGTACGCCCGTGAGGGCGGGTGGTTGAGCGAGGCGAAGGCCGAGAGGAACAGCGCCCGCTTCAATCTCTTGTTGCCGCCCTTGGCGGCGTGCTCGCCGCGGATCGAGGTCCCCGACCTTCGGGTGACGGGGGCGATCCCGGCGTAGGAAGCCAGGTGCCCGGCATCTCGGAAGTCCTTGCCGACGACCTCGGTGAGGATCCTCGCGGCGGTCCTGACCCCTACCCCGGGCATCGAGGTCAGGACCGCGGAAAGAGGGTGGGCCTCCACGAGGGCCTCGACCTGGGTAGCCACCGTGGCGCGCTGGTGGATCAAGGCGGCCAGCTGCCCGGCCAGGATCGGGACGACGGTGGCGGCGGCCTCGGTGCCGGCGACGACCACGCTCTGCTGCCCCAGGGCGTCGAAGATCTCCTCCGTGAGGGCCTCGGCCAGCCGGGGTGCGTGCTTCTTCAGTCGGGCCCGCACATGGCCCCGCCCGGCCGCGGCCAGCTTGGCCGGGGTCGGGTAGCGGGTGAGCAGGTCGGCCACCGCCGGATGCGTCACCCGCGGCCCGAGGACCCGTTCCAGGGCGGGGTGGATCTGGGTGAGCATCCCGCGCAACCGATTGGAGGTGGCGGTGATCTGGGCGGCCAGGTCGTCGTCGAAGCCGGCCAGCACCGCGAGTTCGGCGATCTGGGCCTCGTCGACCCGGATGTCGCGCAGGGTATGGGGCATGGTCCGGGCGGCCTCAGCGATGATCAGGGCATCCCGCGCATCGGTCTTGGCCGTGCCTGGGTGCAGGTCCGCGATCCGGCGCATCGCCAGTCCGGGCAGATAGGCCACTTCAACCTGGTCGGTGGCTTCGGCGACGGCCACCGGCAGCGCCCCGATGGTGGCCGGCTGGTCTACGACCATCAGCACCGGCCCGTGCTCGGCGGCCAGCTCCTCGAGGATGGCCCGCAGCCGGGTCTCGTCGTTGGGCAGGGCCTTGTCGTAGACCGTCTTCCCGGTGCTCGTCACGGCCACGGCGTGGTGGTCGGACTTGCCGACGTCGAGGCCGACGAACACCGCCGGCAGTGGTTGCTCCGCCACGATCGAATCCCTCTCCTGCACTGGCATCTGCGCGTGCTGGCCGGCCGGGAGGTGGTCACGCTCGGCATCCACGTTACGAAGGCCCTGAACCAGCGGGCCCTGCCTCTATTAGCGATCCGTGACCACCGGACCGGTCCTCGGTGACTACACCCCCCGGATCATGGATGACTGGGGGCAAACGATCATGCCGAGGACCGGCCGGTCAGCACTCCTCCATCCTGCTGGACGGACGAGATAGGAAGAAGGTAACGGGGGGGTCACGTCACCGCCGGCCGGGTCCGGCGCGCGTATGCTCGACAGCAGCTGTCCGTGTCCCCCCGCACGCCGTCGTCGCCCGCCTCTCCCCCCACCACCAGGAGACGGTCATGCCCACCCCGATCCCGCCCCGCGCCCCGGACGCCGGCGCCGTGCGCGCTCCCGCCCCGGACCTCCAGGCCGAGGCCGTCCGGCTCGCCGAGCACGTGCGCCGCGAGACCGCCCGCGCCGTCGCGCCCGAGCGCATCGACTCGGAGTTGTCCCTGCTGAACCGGTTCGCCGAGCACGAGGACGTCGACGTCGTCCTCGGGCCCGTGCTCGCCGGGATCGTCGCGGCCGCTCTGCTCTCCGCCCGCCTCACGAGCGGGCTCACCGATCCCACCACCGGCGGGGCGGCCTGGCGGGCCCTGGACGGGCTCGAGCCGCACCCGGCGCCCGGGATCGGACGCCTCGACCTGGACGTGGCCACCCGGCGGCTGCGCATGGGCCGCGGCACGGTCCTGGACCTTGCGCCGGTCGCGGACGCGTGGGCGGCGGACCGCATCGTCCGGGCCTTCACGGAGACGCACCCCGGCGTTGCGCTGGTTGCCGAGGTCGGCGCGGCGTGCGCCGTGGGCGGGCCGACCGCCGCGGCCGCCGCCCTCGTGGGCGCCGCCCCGGCGGCACGGAGCGCCGACCCCCGGACCGGTGTGGAGCCCGGGGTACGGGCGGCCCTCGTCGAGCGCGGCCGGCGGGGCCTCGCGGTGGTGGAGAGCCCTGGGAGCGTCCTGGTCGACCCGGTGACCGGCGCCGTCGCGGCGAGCCCGTGGGACCGGGTCGTGGTCGCCGCGCAGAGCGCGGTGGAGGCCCAGGCCTACGCCCGCGCGGCGCACGTGCTGGGACGGGACGCGCCCGGCTGGGTCGCGGCGTGCGCGGCCGACGGTGAGTTCACCGGTTCCCGGCCCGGCAGCACCCTCCGGCGCCGCCTCAGGACACCGGGCTGGCCGGAGCGGGCGGGCCGCGCGGCGGCCTGAGCGGCGCCGGTAGCATGACCGCATGAGAATCGTCATCGTGGGCGGCGTCGCCGGCGGAATGTCCGCGGCCACCCGTCTGCGCCGCCTGCTGGAGGACGCCGAGATCACGGTGTACGAGCGCAGCGGCCACGTGTCCTTCGCCAACTGCGGCCTGCCCTACCACGTGGGCGGCGTCATCGAGGAGCGCTCCGCGCTGCTGCTGCAGACCCCGCAGTCCCTGGGCGCCCGGTTCGGCCTCGACGTCCGGGTGGGGCACGAGGTCGTCGGCGTCGACCGGGACCGGCACGTGCTGCGCGTCCGGGACCTCGCCTCCGGCCGGGAGGAGGAGCGGGGCTACGACGTCCTCGTCCTCTCCCCGGGGGCCGTCCCCGTCCGCCCGCCCGTGCCCGGCATCGAGCGCGCCCTGGTCCTGCGCGACATCGAGGACACCGACGCGGTCGTGGCCGCGGTCGAGGGCGCCCGCTCCGCCGTGGTCGTCGGCGGCGGCTACGTCGGCCTCGAGGTCGCCGAGCAGCTCGTCCACCGCGGCCTGCAGGTCTCCCTCGTCGAGGCCGCCCCCCAGGTCATGGCCCCGCTCGACCCCGAGATGGTCGAGCCCGTGCACACCCTGATGCGCGAGCGCGGGCTCGACCTGCGGCTGGGGACCACGGTCACCGAGGTGGGGGAGCGCACCGTGACGCTCGACGACGGCACCGAGCTGCCGGCCGACGTGGTCCTCGCCGCGGTCGGCGTCCGCCCCGACAGCACGCTGGCCCGGGCCGCGGGGCTGGAGGTCGGGGCGCGCGGCGGCATCGTCGTCGACGAGCACCTCCGCACCTCCGACCCGGACGTCTACGCCGTGGGGGACGCCGTGGAGAAGCGCGACGCCCTCGACGGGTCCGCCACGCTCGTCGCGCTGGCCAACACGGCCAATCTCCAGGGCCGGCTCGTCGCCGACGTGATCGCCGGCATGGACGTCTCCGACCGGCCGGTGCTGGGCACCTCCGTGGTCGGCGTCTTCGGCCTCACGGCCGCGGCCACGGGCTGGAACGAGAAGCGGCTGCGCGCCGCGGGCCGGTCCTACCGGGCGATCCACACGCACCCCGCGAACCACGCCGGCTACTACCCCGGGGCGGAGGGGATGACCCTCAAGCTGCTCGTGGACCCGGAGGACGACGCGATCCTCGGCGCCCAGGGCGTGGGCGGGGCGGGCGTGGACAAGCGCATCGACGTCCTCGCCACGGCCATCACCGGCGGCATCGCGGCCGCCGACCTCGCCGAGCTCGAGCTGGCCTACTCCCCGCTCTACGGCTCCGCCAAGGACCCCGTGAACATGCTCGGCTACATCGACCGCAACCACCGGGACGGGCTCGTCGAGACCGTCCAGTGGCACGAGCTCGACGACCGCCTCGCCTCCGGCGCCACCCTGCTGGACGTCCGCACCCCGGGTGAGCACACGGCGATGCCGATCCCCGGCGGGATCAACATCGAGCTGGACCGGCTGCGGGACCGCCTCGACGAGCTGCCGGAGGGCGAGCTCGTGGTGCACTGCCAGGCCGGCCTGCGCGGCTACCTCGCGGCCCGGGTCCTGGCGCAGCACGGACGGGACGTCGTCAACCTCGACGGCGGCTACCTCACCTGGGCGGCCCGGCCCGACGGCGCCGCGGCGACGCCCTCCGGCGACGACGAGGACCGGGGCTCCCCGGCCGGCTGAGCGGCACCCGGGGCGCGGCGCAGCACGAGGCCCCCGCACGGGAACAGGGACGAGACGGTCCTGTTCCCGTGCGGGGGCCTCGTGCGTGCCAGGACGGCCCGACGCTGGTTCACGAAAGGTAACAGGGGGAATTCTCCTGTCCCCGGAGCTGTGGCCGGGACGGGCGACCGGCCACCCACCTCCCGGCCCGCGGCGCGCGCCGGGGGAGCGTCCCCGACCGTCGACCCCCGGCCCGGGAACCGCACGATTGCAGTCGAAAACGTCTCGCAGAGCGAGATGCGGGCTGTGATCTTTACCACTGGAAACCGATCGCGCGGTCGGCATCGCCCCTGGCAGCTCCACCGACGAACGCATCGATAACGGAGGAATAACGCCGCCGTGACGGATCCGTGAGGAGGCCATAACACCCCGCTCCGTAGAACGGACGTGCCGGTAACACCGGTGTTACGTGCATCGAAAGGAGTTGGACATGACCTCAGTGCCACATCGCTCTCACCGCCGCGAGGAGGCTGCGGCGGCAGAGCGAGTGCTGTGGGACGAGGCCGCCGCGAAGGGAGGCCCCGCCGGAGCAGCTCCGTGGACGGAGCCCTCGACCCGGGGCGTCCGGAGCACGGAGACCAAGCCCACCCGGCTGCACCACTTCTTCGAGCGCAGCTGCGACCTGACCCCCGACGCCCAGGCGCTGCACGCCGACGGCCGGGCCTACACCTACGCGGAGCTCGACGAGCTCGCCAACCGCCTGGCCCACCTGATCACCGGCTACGGCCTGAGCGCGGGCGACCGCGTCGGGATCCTGCTCCAGCGCTCCACGATGCTCTACGCGTCCCTCCTGGCGATCCTCAAGACGGGCGCCACCTTCGTCCCGATCGACCCGAACCTGCCCGCGGACCGCGTGCAGTTCATCGCCGAGGACTCCGACCTGTCCCTCATGCTGACCTCCGCCGAGTTCGTGGCCCTGGTCGAGGACGCGCCCGCCGACGTCGTCGACGTCGGCCGGATCGGCGAGCGGCTCGGGGAGGCGCCCGCGCACCGCCCGGTCGTCCGCCACGAGGGCGACCCCACGTGCTACATCATCTACACCTCGGGCTCGACCGGCCGCCCCAAGGGCGTCGAGGTCGCGCACTCGAGCATCTGCAACTTCATCGAGATCGTGCCCGAGGTCTACGACGTCCGCTCCGAGGACCGCGTCTACCAGGGCATGACCATCGCGTTCGACTTCTCCATCGAGGAGATCTGGCCGACCTGGGCCGTGGGCGCCTCCCTGGTGGCCGGCCCCACCGACGACGCCCGCCTGGGACAGGGGCTCGCCGAGTTCCTGCAGCGCATGGAGATCTCCGTGCTCTACTGCGTGCCGACCGTCCTGGCCACCCTCGAGCACGACCTGCCCCGCATCCGCAGCATCCTGGTGGGCGGCGAGGCCTGCCCCGCCGACCTCGTGGAGCGGTGGTCCACCCCCGAGCGCCGGATGCTCAACACCTACGGCCCCACCGAGGGCACCGTGACCGCCACGTGGGGCGAGCTCGCCCCCGGGCGGCCCGTGACCATCGGCAAGCCCCTGCCCACCTACGAGGTGCGGATCCTCGACGAGGAGATGAACGAGGTCGCCGACGGCGAGCCGGGCGAGATCTGCATCGCCGGCCCCGGCGTGGCCCGCGGCTACGTCAACCTGCCGCACGTCACCGAGGAGCGCTTCCGCCCCCACCCGGACGGGCCCCGGGCCGGACGGATCTACCGCACCGGCGACCTGGGCCGGTTCATGCCCGACGGCGAGATCGAGTACCTCGGCCGCGCCGACAGCGAGGTGAAGATCCGCGGTCACCGCGCGGACCTGCAGGAGATCGAGAACGTGCTGCGCCGGGAGGACGCGGTGGCGGACGCCGCCGTGAAGCTCACCTCCGGCGGCGACGACGTCGCGGCGTTCCTCACCCTGCGCGCCCCGGTGCGCGACGAGCGCGCCCTCTTCGAGCTGCTCCACGACTCCGTGGTCGCGGCGCTGCCGCCGTACATGGTGCCGTCCTTCTACGAGATCCTGCCCGCGATGCCGATGATGGTCAGCGGCAAGGTGGACCGGAAGAACCTGCCGGACCCCAGCACGCCCCGCTTCGTCACCACGATGGGGCTGGTCCCGCCGGCGACGGACGCCGAGTGGGGGATCACGGAGGTGTGGTCCAAGGTCTTCCGCATCCCCGAGGACCAGCTCTCCGTGGAGGCGGACTTCTTCATGGAGCTCGGCGGGCACTCGCTGCTCGCCGCGACCGCCACGTCCGAGCTGCGCCGCGCGCACCCGGACCAGGACATCTCCATCGCGGACATCTACACCTACCCGACCGTCCGGGACCTGGCGCGCCACCTGGACGCCGCCCCGGCGTACGTCCCCGCCGCGGCCGCCCCGGACGACCGCCCCGCGCCGCTGTACCACACCAGCGGCCGCGTGGCGCTGTGCGGCCTCGCGCAGGTGACGACGATGGTCCTGGCGGCCATGCTCGTCGGCTCCCCGCTCGCCGCGGTCCTGTACTCCTACGGCGGTCAGTTCAGCTACGCCCTGATGTGGGACATGCTCCTGGTGGGCGTCCTGGTCTCGGTGCTCGCCCGCGTCCTCCTGCCGTTCCTCGGCTCCCGCGTGCTGGGACGCTTCGTCAGACCGGGGCACCACGCCCTCTGGGGCCGGCAGTACTACCTGCTCTGGTGCATCGACGGGCTGACCCGGCTCTCGCCGCTCAACCTCCTGACCGGCACCCCGATGGCCGCCGTCTACCTGCGCCTGCTGGGCGCCAGGATCGGTCCGGACGCCCACGTGGGCACCGCCGCCATCGGCCTGCCCTCGCTCGTCACCGTCGGCGCCCGCGCCAGCATCGGCTACAACTCCTCCGTGCAGACCGCCCAGGTCGAGGAGGGGTGGGTGACCATCGCGCCGGTGCACATCGGCGACGACGCGTTCGTGGGGGCCAACGCCCTCCTGCAGCCGGGCACCCGGATCGAGGACGGTGCCCGCCTGGCCGAGCAGTCCCTGGCCTCCCGCAACCAGACGATCCCCGCCGGCGAGCACTGGCTGGGCTCCCCGGCCCGGCCCGGTGACGGGGACGACGAGCTGCTCGAGCGGATGGAGCGGCGCCCGCTGCCCAGCGGCCGCTGGCCCGCCCCGCTGGCGGCCGGCCTGCTCCTGGGCTGGCTGGTCCTCGAGCTGATGCCCTTCGTCCTGGTGCTCCCGTCCTTCCTGATGATCTGGGCCGCGGCCCTGGAGTTCGGCCTCCCCGTGGGGCTCGCCCTCACCCCGGCGGTCGGTGTCGTCTACGTGCTCACGGTCTGCGCCGTGGTCGCGGGCGGCCGGAAGATCGTCCTGCGCCGCACGCCCACCGGCATCCACCCCGTGCGCAGCGGGCTCGGCGTGCGCAAGTGGATGGCGGACCAGCTGCTCTCCACCAGCCTGGAGAGCACCAACGCCCTGTACGCCACGATGTACACGGTCCCCTGGCTGCGCGCCCTGGGCGCCAAGGTCGGCCCTCGCTCCGAGGTCTCCACGGTCGGCCACATCGACCCGGACCTCCTCACCCTCGGCGAGGGAAGCTTCGTCGCGGACATGGCCAGCGTGGGCAGCGCCGTCTACCACCACGGTCACCTGTACATGGAGCGCACCGTGGTGGGCGACCGCTCGTTCGTGGGCAACGCCGCGTTCGTGCCCTCGGGCACCCGGATGGGCGAGGGCTCCCTGGTGGGCGTCGCCTCGGTGCCCCCGGCCGACGTGCCGGACGGCACGTCCTGGCTGGGCTCGCCCGCCATGTTCCTGCCCCGCCGGCAGGACAGCGGCAACTACGACGAGAGCCTCACCTTCCGGCCCTCGCGCGGCAAGGTGGCGGCCCGCCTCGTCATCGAGGCGCTGCGCATCACGGTCCCGCCGGCGCTGATCGGGCTGATCGGCTACCTGGGCCTGCTCGCCTCGGTCGCCCTGGTGCCCGAGCTGACGCTGCTCGGCTTCGTGGCCGTGCTGCCCCTCGTCGCGCTGGCCACCGGCCTGACCGTGGTCCTCGCCGTCGTCGTCCTGAAGTGGGCGATCGTGGGCCGGTACCGCCAGCGCGTCGAGCCGCTGTGGGACAACTTCGTCCGGCGCAGCGAGTTCGTCACCGGCGTGTACGAGTCCGCGGCGGTCCCCGCCCTCATCGGCGGTCTCGTGGGCACGCCCCTGATCGGCCCGGTCCTGCGCCTGTTCGGCGCGCAGATCGGCCGGCGGACGTACATCGGCACCACCTACCTGACCGAGTTCGACCTCGTCCACATCGGCGACGACGCCGCCGTCTCGACGGACGTGTCGCTGCAGACGCACCTCTTCGAGGACCGCGTGATGAAGATGTCCCACGTGGAGATCCTGCCCGGGGCCTCCGTCGGTGCGCGCTCGATCGTGCTCTACGACACGACGGTCGGCGCGGGTGCCTCGGTGGACGCCCTGTCGCTGGTGATGAAGGGCGAGCAGCTGCTGCCCCACACCGCCTGGCGCGGCATCCCGGTGCGGTCGGCCACGGCCGCCCTGACCTCGGGACGATGACCCGGCCATGACCGCCCAGTGGACGTCCCCGCGACCCGGCAGCGGGTCGCGGGGACGCCGTTGCCCCGCCGCCGGGCACGCACCGGCCGGGACGGCTCAGGGCGGGACGGCTCCGTGCGGGAGCGCGTCAGGCGCTGCGCATGTGGCCCATCAGCTGGGTGATCTGGGGGGAGGGCGGCGCTCCGAGCTCGTCGGCCATCGTGCTGCAGAAGCTGCGGAACGTCTGCAGGGCCGGGGCGTTGTTGCCGAGACCCAGGTCCGCCTCGATCGACACGCGGACCGCGCTCTCCCGCAGCGGGTCCAGGGCCCGGACGTTGTCGGCGAGCACGTGGGCCCGGTAGAAGTCGCGGTGCTCCAGGGAGAGCCGGGCGAGGTGCTCCACGGCGTTGACGTACAGGGTCCGCAGCCGGTCCTGCTCGGCCATCACCCAGCCGTCGTACCAGCCGGGCAGAAGCTGGGCGCCGTCGGGGGACAGGAACCAGGGGTCCTCCGTCACGGGCGCCGTGGCGGTGGCCGCCCGGTCCAGGGACGCGCGCAGCTCGTGCAGGTCCACGGTGACCGTTTCGGCCAGGGCGATGTTGTTGCCGCGGGCCCCGACGGCTCCGGGCACCTGGCGCGAGATGTTGAAGACGGTGGTGCGCAGGCTGCCCATCGCGCGCTCCGCGGTCCGGTCGGGCCACAGCAGCTCGCCGAGGAACCGGCGCGGCTTGGGACCGAGGACGGCGAGCGCGGCCAGCAGGCGCTGCTGCCGGTGGCCCAGGGCCAGCACGGTGCCGTCGAGCTCGACCTCGACGTTGCCGAGAAGCCGCAGCCTGATCGAGTGTTCCCCATCCATTGTCATGATCCCCCACTGTCATGATCACTGTCCCCGGTGCGCCCGGAGCCTGCCTTCCCCCGAAGGCCGTGGTCCGAGCACCGTCCTCTCCGGTCCCGCGGACCAGGATCCAGGTCCGCCGCGAGAGAGGGTTCAGGCACCGATGATCCCGGGCAACGCCCCGTGAGTCAAAAGCGAACGCCCGGAGTGCGTCAAAAGCAAACGAAAACCCAGGCGGCCGGCACACGACCCCGGTGGAGGGTGGTGCGCAGGACCGCACCGTGGTATACGACTGATCCCCGGACCGGCGGTGCCGGCCGGGGCACGAGCTCAGGAGTTCTACCGATGACCGACCAGCGACCCGTCACGGGCGTCCGCACGGACCCCCTCGGGAACATCGTCGCCCTGTGCAATCCCGCGGAGGTGTGGTCCCCGCGGTCGACCACCCGGATCATCCGGGACATCGAGAGCGAGGTCCACCTCTACTACGTCCCGGGGTCGTCGGGGCAGCTGCGGGTCCGCGTGGTGTCCGCCGGGTGCGAGAAGCGGCTGTGGGCCGCCCCGGAGGACACCGTGTGCAACAACCTGCACGACCTCCCGTCCGTCTGATCCGCACGGACTGGTCCGCACGGACTGGTCCGCACGGGCCGATCCGCGCGGCACGGGGTGCCCGGGCGCGTCCCGGCGCCCCGTGCCCGGGCACCCCGTCGTCACGCGGGGCGCGGGCTCACAGGAAGCGCACGAGGTCCGCCGCGATGCCCGTGTAGGTGGCCGGGGTCAGCCCGGACAGCCGCTGCTCCGCGGCCGGGGACAGGCCCAGGCCCGCCACGAACTCCTGGAGCCGGGCGGCGTCCACCCGGCGGCCGCGGGTCAGGTCCTTGAGGCGCTCGTAGGGGTTGTCCATGCCCTCGACGCCGGCGATCGCCTCGGCGCGCATGACCATCTGGACCGCCTCCGCGAGGACCTCCCAGTTCGCGTCGAGATCGGCGGCCAGGACCGCCTCCGCCACGTCGAGGCGGGCCAGGCCCTTGCTCACGTTGGAGACCGCGAGCAGGGAGTGCCCGAAGGCCACGCCGATGTTGCGCTGGGACGAGGAGTCGGTGAGGTCGCGCTGCCACCGGGACGTCACGAGCGTGGCGCCGAGGGCGTCCAGCAGGGCGTTGGAGAGCTCGAGGTTCGCCTCGGCGTTCTCGAAGCGGATGGGGTTGACCTTGTGCGGCATGGTGGAGGAGCCGGTGGCGCCCTCCACCGGGATCTGCTGGAAGTAGCCGATCGAGATGTAGGACCAGACGTCGGTGCAGAAGTTGTGCAGGATCCGGTTGAACCGGGCGAGGTCGGCGTAGAGCTCGGCCTGCCAGTCGTGGGACTCGATCTGGGTGGTCAGCGGGTTCCAGGACAGGCCCAGGCCCTCCACGAACTCGCGCGAGACCTCCGTCCAGTCCGCGTCCGGGACGGACGCGTAGTGGGCGGCGTAGGTGCCCGTGGCGCCGTTGATCTTCCCCAGGTACTCGGTGCGCTCGATCCGGGACAGCTGGCGGCCCAGGCGGTGGGCGACCACCGCCATCTCCTTGCCCAGCGTGGTGGGCGTGGCGGGCTGGCCGTGGGTGCGGGAAAGCATGGGGGTCTCCGCCGCGGACCCGGCCAGCGCCGCGACGTCGGCCACGAGCGCCCGGGCCGCGGGCAGCCACACGTCGGTCGTGGCGTCCTTGACTCCCAGGGCCCACGCCAGGTTGTTGATGTCCTCGGAGGTGCAGCCGAAGTGCACGAGGGGGACCAGGTGCTCCAGTCCCAGGGCGGGCAGCCGGCGGCCGATGTAGTACTCCACGGCCTTGACGTCGTGGACCGTCACGGCCTCGATCTCCGCGAGCTCCGCGACCGCGTCCGTGTCGAAGTCCGTGACGATCCGGCGCAGCCCCGCGGTCTGCTCCTCGGTCAGGGGCGCCAGCCCCGGCAGCACCGACCGCTCGGCGAGGTGCAGGAACCACTCGACCTCCACGTGCACGCGGTTGCGGTTGAGGGCGGCCTCGGAGAGGTGGTCGACCAGGGGCGCGACCACGGGCTGGTAGCGGCCGTCGAGGGGCCCCAGCGCGACGGGCGGGACGGCGGCGGCGAGCGCCGCGCGCCCTGAGGACAGGATGCGATCGGTGTTGGGCATGGGCACATTCTTCCACGGCCCCCGCGCGCTCCCGGGCGGACGAATTGTCGTCCGCCGCCAACTTTCGCGGAACCCGGTTGTAGCTTTCGCCCCGAAAAGCAGCGGGTCGTCCGGAGGGGCGTCATCGACCGGGGGAACCCCGGGGGTGCGGGGATAGCATGACCTCCATGAGTACCAGCGACGCTACCCGCACCCTGGCCGGCACCGCCCCGGCCTCGGGCCCGGCCACCGCCACCACCCCGGCGGTCCGGCCGCGCCCGGCTCTGTCCCGACTTCCCCGCTACGCGGCCGGCAAGCCCCCGGTCGTGGTGGACGGGCTCGTGTCCTACAAGCTGTCCTCCAACGAGAACCCGTTCGGGCCCGTGCCCGCCGTCAAGGAGGTCCTCGCCGGCTGGGATGCGGTGCACCGCTACCCCGAGACGACCTCCGCGGAGCTGCGGGAGGTGCTCGGCGAGTTCCTCGGCGTTCCCGCCGAGGACATCGTCACCGGCGCCGGCAGCCTCGGCGCGCTCAACCAGCTGCTCGGCGCCTTCGTGGGCGCCGGCGAGGACGGCACCCCGGACGAGGTGGTGCACGCCTGGCGCTCCTTCGAGGCCTACCCGATCAGCATCGGGCTCTCCGGCGGGCTGGGCGTCCCGGTCCCGAACCGCCGCGACGGCTCCCACGACCTCGAGGCCATGGCCGCCGCGGTCACCGCCCGGACGAAGGTCGTGCTGCTGTGCACGCCGAACAATCCGACGGGCCCCAGCCTCACCACCGCGCAGGTCGAGGAGTTCCTCGCCGCCGTGCCGCGCGACGTGGTCGTGGTGATCGACGAGGCGTACCAGGAGTTCCAGCGCCGCGACGACCTCGTCGACGGCGTCGACCTGTACCGCCGGCACCCCAACGTCGTCGTGCTGCGGACGTTCTCCAAGGCCCACGGTCTGGCCGGGCTCCGGATCGGCTACTCCGTGGCCCGCCAGGAGATCACCCAGTACCTGCGCCAGGCGTCCCCCGCGTTCTCCGTGACCGACCTCGCCCAGCGCGCGGCGATCGCGTCCGTGCGCCACTACGACCAGGTGGCCGAGCGCGTCCAGCGGGTCGTCGACGAGCGGGAGCGGGTCCTCGCCGGGCTCGACGGGCTCGGCTGGCCGTACCCGCAGACGCAGGCGAACTTCGTGTGGCTGAACCTGGGCGAGCACAGCGGGGGCTTCGCCGAGCTGTGCGACGCCCACGCCCTGTCCGTGCGCCGCTTCGGCGACGAGGGCGTGCGCGTGACCATCGGGGAGCCGGAGGCCAACACCCGGTTCCTGGAGCTGTGCGCGCAGTTCCCCCACCCGCCCGTGCTCTGATCCTCGGCCGCGCCGGCCCGGCTCCCTCCCGAGCAACCCGAAAGGACGTCCTGCCCATGGATGCCGCCCCATCGTCCCCGGCCGCCCCCGTGCCGGCCCGCACCGTGCCGACGCCGGAGGTGCGCACGCGCCTGGTGCGGCTCCTCGACCGGGACGGCCGGCTGAGCGAGGACCCGGTCCTGTCCCCGTACGTGCGCGACGTCGACGCCGAGCAGCTGCGCGGGCTGTACCGCTCGATGGCGCTGGCCCGCCGCTTCGACGAGGAGGCGACCAACCTCCAGCGGCAGGGGCAGCTGGTGCTGTGGGCGCCGATGCGCGGGCAGGAAGCAGCCCAGGTGGGCTCCGCCCGTGCGCTGCGCCCGGCCGACCACGTGTTCCCGACCTACCGGGAGCACGCCGTGGCCATCGAGCGGGGCGTCGAGCCCGCCGAGCTGCTCACCGTGTTCCGCGGGCACAGCGCCGGGGGCTGGCGGCCCAGCCGGCACCACATGAACGTCTACTCCATCGTGCTCGGCTGCCAGGTCCCGCACGCCGTGGGCTACGCCATGGGCATCGACCTGGACCGGCGGACGGCCGAGGCGGAGGGCCGGGAGGCCGAGCCGGCGGCCGCGGTCGTCTACTTCGGGGACGGCACCTCCACCCAGGGCGAGGTCCACGAGGGCATGGTCTTCGCCGCGTCCTACGACGCCCCGGTGGTCTTCTTCGTGCAGAACAACCAGTGGGCCATCTCGGTGCCGTTCCGCACCCAGTCCCGCGTGCCCCTGGCCGAGCGCGCCGCGGGGTACGGCTTCGAGGGGATCCGCGTGGACGGCAACGACGTGCTCGCGGTGCTGGCGGCCTCGCGGTACGCGCTCGAGAAGGCCCGCGCCGGCCAGGGCCCGGTGCTCGTGGAGGCCGAGACCTACCGGCTCGGGGCCCACACCACCGCGGACGACCCCACCAAGTACCGCCTGCGGGAGGACGAGCAGCACTGGAGCGAGCTCGACCCGCTGCTCCGTCTCGAGGCGCACCTGCGCGAGGCCCACGGCACCGGCGACGACTTCTTCGCCGACGTCGCGGCCGACGCCCAGGCGTTCGCCGACCAGGCCCGCGCCCTCGTGCTGGCCATGGACCCGCCCGCGTTCGAGGACTTCTTCGACCGGCCCTACGCCGAGCCGCACGCCCTCGTGGAGGAGGAGCGCGCCTGGTACGCGGCCTACCAGGCGGGCTTCGCCGACACCGACACCGACACCGACGACGACGCCGGGCCGGGCCCCGCCGGACCGGACCGGGGCACGCAGGCCGCGGGGCTGACCGTGGCGGCCGACCCCGTGGCCGGGGCCCCCGACCCGCAGACCGCCGGCACCCAGGAGGACCTCGCATGAGCACCGCACCGGACCTGACGATCGCGAAGGCGGTCAACGCGGGCCTGCGCCGGGCCATGGAGGAGAACCCCCGGGTGCTGCTCATGGGCGAGGACATCGGCTCCCTCGGCGGCGTCTACCGCGTCACCGAGGGGCTCAAGGCGGACTTCGGCGCCCACCGGGTGATGGACACCCCGCTGGGGGAGGCCGGGATCGTGGGCACCGCCATCGGGCTCGCCCTGCGCGGCTACCGGCCCGTGTGCGAGATCCAGTTCGACGGCTTCTCCTTCCCGGCGTTCAACCAGATCACCACGCAGCTGGCCAAGATGCGCAACCGCACCAACGGGGACGTCACCGTCCCCGTGACGATCCGCATCCCGTACGGCGGGGTCATCGGCTCGGTGGAGCACCACTCGGAGTCCCCCGAGGCGCTGTTCGCGCACACGGCGGGGCTGCGCATCGTCACGCCGTCCAACGCCCAGGACGCCTACTGGATGACCCAGCAGGCCATCGCGTGCGAGGACCCCGTCATCGTCTTCGAGCCCAAGCGGCGGTACTGGCTCAAGGGCGCGGTGGACGTCGAGCGCCCGACCGCCGACCCGTTCTCCGCGCAGGTCGTCCGTCACGGCGAGGACGCCACCGTGGTGGCCTGGGGCCCCCTCGTGCCGGTCGCGCTCGCCGCGGCGCAGGCGGCGGAGGAGGACGGGCGCAGCGTCGAGGTGATCGACCTGCGCTCGCTGTCGCCGATCGACTTCGACACCCTCGAGGACTCCGTGCGCCGGACGGGCCGCCTCGTCGTCGCCCACGAGGCCCCGACCTTCGGCGGCCTCGGCGGGGAGATCGCCGCCCGCCTCACCGAGCGGGCGTTCTACTCCCTGGAGGCACCGGTGCTGCGGGTGGGCGCCTACCACCTGCCGTACCCGGTGGCCGCCGTCGAGGACCAGTACGTGCCTGACCTCGACCGCATCCTCGAGGCCCTGGACCGGTCCTTCGCCTACTGACCCCGCCGACCCGGTCGCCGGCCCCCGGGCCGGCGGCACCGCCGCCGGCCCGGGGGCCGCGCGCGAGAGAGGAAGTACTGACATGCCCCAGATCTTCAACCTGCCCGACGTCGGCGAGGGCCTGACCGAGGCGGAGATCCTCGCGTGGAAGGTCGCACCGGGGGAGACCGTCACGGTCAACCAGGTGCTCGTCGAGATCGAGACCGCGAAGTCCGTGGTCGAGCTGCCGTCCCCGTACGCCGGCACCGTCCTGGACCTGCTGGCCGCCGAGGGCAGCACGGTCGAGGTCGGCGCCCCCATCATCGCCGTGGGCTCCCCGGGCGAGTCGGCGGAGCCCGCCCCGGCCTCCGGCGTCCCCGGGATCCTGGGGGAGGGCGGGGAGCCCGGTGCGGACCGGCCGCTCGTCGGCTCCGGGCCCAAGGCCGACCCCGTGCGGCGGCGGCGCCGGGCGGTCCCGCCGCCGGCGCCGGAGGCCGAGCCGGAGCCGGCCCGGCCCGCGGGCTGGACGGAGAAGCTGTCCCGGGGCCCGCTGGGCGCCGGGCTCGGCGGTGGGATCGGCACGGCGGCCCAGGGCATCGCCGGGCGCGCCGCCCGGCTGGCCGAGGACAGCGGCGTCTGGCGCCGGCCGGGTCGCGGCGACGTGCCCCCGGCCGTCGAGGTCGTCCCGCGCCGCCCCGCGCTGGCGAAGCCTCCGGTCCGGAAGGCCGCACGGGACCTGGGCGTCGACCTCGCCGACGTCCCCGCCACGGGCGCCGCCGGACAGATCACCAAGCAGGACCTGCTCGCCCACGTGGCGCGGCTCGGCGAGGCCGTGGACCGGCGCCGCCCCGCGGCCCCGGAGGAGCGGATCGAGCGGATCCCCGTCAAGGGCGTGCGGAAGGCCACGGCGCAGAACATGGTGCGCAGCGCCTTCAGCGCCCCGCACGCCTCGGTCTTCGTGGAGGTCGACGCCACGCGCACCATGGAGTTCGTCCGGCGGCTCAAGGCCGCCCCGGACTACGAGGGCGTCAAGGTCACGCCCCTGCTGGTGCTCGCGAAGGCCGTCGTGTGGGCCGCGGCCCGCAACCCGATGGTCAACGCGACGTGGACGGACGAGGAGATCCTCGTCAAGCACTTCGTCAACCTGGGCATCGCGGCGGCCACGCCGCGCGGTCTCATGGTCCCGAACGTCAAGGACGCCCAGGACCTCTCGCTGCGCGAGCTGGCCGTGGCCCTCGACGAGCTCTCCCGGACCGCCCGGGCGGGGCGCACGCAGCCGGCCGACATGCAGGGCGGCACCCTGACCGTGACCAACATCGGGGCCCTGGGCCTCGACACCGGCACGCCGATCATCAATCCCGGCGAGGTGGCGATCATCGCGTTCGGGAGCATCAAGCAGAAGCCGTGGGTCGTGGACGGCGCCGTGGTGCCCCGCTGGGTCACCACGCTGGGCGGGTCCTTCGACCACCGCGTGGTCGACGGGGACCTCGCGGCCCGCTTCACCGCGGACGTGGCCCGGATCCTCGAGGAGCCGGCGCTGCTGCTGGAGTGAGCCCCGGCCCGTGCGGTCCGCGGCACGAGCGGCGCGGCAACGGCCCCGCACCGATCGGTGCGGGGCCGTGTGCTGCGTCGTCGACGCGCGTGCCGCCACGTCTCACGGCTCTCCCCGCCGGGCCGTGGCCCGACGCCGCACCGACGTGGAACTGGGCGGTTGCGTCCCGTGCCCGGCGCCCCATCTCCTGTGGACCCGTGATTGAAATCCCCCCAGACACAATCACACATCTCATTCACGATGGATCACTCGTGCGACGCCGGCCGCGGTGGCAACCTGCCCGTCGGCCCCCGGCACTGCTGCCGGAGACCTGTCCCCCCACGCCCGGAGGACCGCCTCAGTGCGGCCTCCTGACGTCCAGGACTGGGTCCAGTATTGCGGAGGTCTGGACAAAAGTCTGTCCCCCGATGTGCGCATGACGGGGCATGACCGCGATCGCGCCGGACCGCGGCGGCCGTAGGCTGGGCGCATGCCTGCGCACCTGCCGCCCCGTCCCTCCGCACGCTCGGCGGTGCCGCCGTTCCGGGTGATGGAGATCCTCGCCGACGTCGAGCGCCTGCGCGCCGCCGGCCGGGACGTCGTCTCCCTCTGCGCGGGGGAGCCCTCCGGCGGCGCCCCGGGTCCCGTCGCGCGGGCGGCCGCCCGGGTGCACGCCCGCAACGAGGGGCTGGGCTACACCCCCGCCCTCGGGATCGAGCCGCTGCGCCGGGCGGTGGCCGGCCACTACGCCCGGTGGTACGGGCTCGACGTCCGTCCCGAGGACGTCGCGATCACCACGGGGGCCTCCGGGGCGCTCGTGCTCACCTTCTTGGCGGCGTTCGACGCGGGGGACCGGGTGGCGGTGTGCCGGCCGGGCTACCCCGCCTACCGCAACACCCTGGCCGCCCTGGGCGCCGAGGTGGTCGAGCTCGACTGCGGGGCGGCGACCCGCTTCCAGCCCACGCCCGGGATGCTCGACGCCGCGGTCGCCGAGCACGGGCCCCTGCAGGGACTGGTGGTGGCGGGCCCGGCGAACCCGACCGGCACCGTGCTGGAGCCCGGGGAGCTGGCGGCGCTGGCCCGGTGGTGCGCCGAGCACGGGACGCGCCTGATCAGCGACGAGATCTACCACGGGATCGTGCACACCGCCCCGGAGGGCGGCGCGCCCCGCGACGGCGGACCGTACCGGGGCACCAGCGCGTGGGAGCACGACCGCGACGCCGTGGTGATCTCCTCCTTCTCCAAGTACTGGGGGATGACGGGGTGGCGGCTCGGGTGGGCCTTGCTGCCCCGGGACCTCGCGGCCGCGGTCGACGCGCTGGCCGGCAACCTGAGCCTCTGCCCGCCCGCCGCCGCGCAGCACGCCGCCGTGGAGGCCTTCACCCCGGACGCCTACGCCGAGGCGGACCGGGCGGTCGAGCAGTTCGCGCGCTCCCGGAGCCTGCTCCTGGACGCGCTCCCGGCGCTCCGGTGGGGCGAGGTCGCGCCGGCGGACGGGGCGTTCTACCTCTACGCCGACCTCGGGGAGCAGCTCGAGCGGCACGGCAGCTCCCTGGAGTGGTGCCGGCGGCTGCTGGAGGCGGAGGCCGTCGCGGTCGTCCCGGGCCTGGACTTCGACGCCGCACGCGGCCACCGCGCGGTGCGGCTGTCCTTCGCCGCGGGGCCCGACCGGGTGGAGGAGGCCCTCACCCGGATCCTCCGGTTCCAGTCCCGTCCCTGAAGCACCCGGCCAGGTGCCCGGGGAGCACCCCGGTGCGGAGCAGGAACCGGTGCGCGGTGGTGCGCCCCACGAACACGAGTCCCTGCTCCTTGAGCCGGGCAGCCAGCCGGTCCCCCTCGGGGGAGCGGCGCGACTCCTCCAGAACGGTCAGGGGCGGCTCGGCGGCGGCCGGGCGGAGATCCCGGACGTGCTCCGCCCAGTCCTCGGGACCGAGTCCGCGGCAGGCGCGCGCGTTGTGCACCACGGCCTCGATCTTGACCCGGTTGCGGATGACCGCGGGATCCAGGAGCAGCTCGTCGACGTCGTCCTCGGTCATCCGGGCGATCTCCTCGGGGACGAAGTCCCGCAGCGCCCGGCGCAGGCCCTCCCGCCGCTGGGCGATGCTCCAGCGGGCCAGGCCCGCCTGGAAGATCTCCAGGCCGAGGGCCTCGAACCAGCCGGAGGAGTCCGCGGGCCGTGCGCCCCAGCGCCGGTCGTGCTCCTCGAGGGCGGCCGGGCCCGTGGGCGCCCAGGGGCAGCGGCGCAGGCCGTCCCCGCAGAGCACGGCGCGGAAGGCGTCGTAGGGGGAGCGGACGCCACCGTCCCGGAGGGCGGTGTCGGGCGGGCGGTCGCCGGGGCGGTCGTGGGTGCCGCGGGAGCGGTCGTCGGCGGGGTGCGGGCCGTGCCCGGCGGAGGCGGTGTCCATGGGACCACGGTAGGAACGCCGGGCCGGCGGACCGCAGGCACGCGGCTCCCTGTGGACGGTGCCGCCGGTGTCCGGGGCGCCGGACGACCGGGTGCAGTGCGGGTGCCCGCACCGCGGGCGGTGGAGCCGGTCAGAACCGGGAGACCGCACCGGTGCCGTCGGCGATCTCGATGGCCACGGGCTCCTCGTCCCCGGCGTTGCCGTCGTGGACGATGAACACCGCGGCGGGCTCTCCCTCCGGGAAGGCGCGGATCGTGACCGACCCCGAGGTCGCGGCGTTGAGCACCTCCATGGCCTGGCGGGTGGCCGCGCGCAGCACCGCCGTGGGCAGGGGCCTGCCGCGCTCGTCCAGGATGTCCACCAGCACGCCCCGGGCCCGCGCCGCCCGCGTGACCTCGAGCAGGTAGGGGGTGGCGATCGACCGGCCCCGGATGGAGTCCCGCAGCTGCGCCTCGGTGAGGCGGAACTGTTCGATCTCGTACTCGGAGACGGGGGAGGGGTCGTGCGCGATCCGCTCGAGCAGCCCGCCCGCGAGGCGGCGCACCTCGTGCACGCGCTGCACGGAGGCGTTGACCGTGTCCTGCTCCGCCTCGTCGTGGGAGCGCGCCGAGATCACCATGTCCCGGGCCTCGGCGAACGCGGCGGAGGCCCGGTCGTACTCCCGGGCGATGAGCTGGCTCGCGAGCAGCAGGGCCGCCGCCGCGGCGTTCGTCAGCGCCGCGTCCCAGAGGCCCAGGGCGGAGCGGGCGCCCCACGTCATGGACACGGCGACCGCGATGACGAGCGTGGCCCAGCCCCACCCCGCGCGGCGCCGGATGCCCAGGACCACGAGGAAGCCGTCGAAGCCCAGGGTGAACCACTGCCCGCCGAACAGCTCCGCCTGGGGGTTCAGGGCGTCGTAGGAGCGCTGGATCGACACCAGCATGAGGAGCACGCCCAGGGCCGCGGGCAGATCGGGCAGCCGGCGCTGCCGGTACGGGTAGACGACCAGCGCCACCGCGACCACGTAGGTCACGAGCGCGGCCTGCATGAGGTCCGGCTTGTCCATGCTGGGCGTCTGCAGGATCCCGAGCACCACGGGGATCAGGAAGAACACCGTGGCGGCGACCAGGCTCAGGGGATGGAAGAGGGTGCGGGAGATCACGGCTGCGCGTCCCGGGGCCAGAGGATCGTGACGCGGGTGCCGCGTCCCGGTGCGCTGTCGACGTCCACCGCGCCGCCCACGTGGCGCACGTTGCCCAGGATGGACACGCGCACCCCGAGCCGCCGGGAGTCGATGCTGCGGACCTGGAAGCCGCGGCCGCGGTCCACCACCTGGAAGCGAAGGAAGAAGCCCTCGGGGTTGAGGGGGGTGGGCGGGCACACGCCGCCGTCCATGGTCACGAAGGTGACCTCGGTGCCGGCGTGGCGGGCGCTGTTGGAGACCGCCTCGGTGACCGCCTGCACGAGCGCCTGCGCCGTCTCCACGGGGATGAGCGGGCGCGGCTGGCCGGGGGGCCTGATGTAGGGGGTGATGCTGTTGAAGCGCACCCGGTTGCGCCACGGGGACAGGGACTCGAGGAGGTCGTCGAGCAGGGTGTGCACCATGGTGGTGCCCTTGCCCTCGGCGCGGCGCTCCTCGAAGGCGAGGACCTCGAGGGCCCGCTGGGCCAGCTCCCGGGTGCGCCGCTGGACGGGGCCCGGGGCCCGTCCGGCGTCCAGCAGGGCGGCCATGACGTTGTCGTGGATGAGGCGGTCCAGCCGCTCCTGCTCCTCGGCCTGCGAGCGCGAGCGGTTCAGCTGCAGCTCCTGCGCGATCGCGGCCGCGTACACCTGGTCCGCGTTCTGCCCGCCCTTGTAGACCAGGCTGATCAGCACCACGAGGACCACGCCGAACGCGATCCGGCTCGTGGCGTCGAACAGCACGCCCATCACGTCCGCCGACTCCGTGGTGCGCACCATGACCAGGACGTAGAAGACCGTGACGGACGCCAGGTACGCGACGGCCAGCTCGATGCTCCACGCGACCACGGTGGCGGCGGCCGCGAGCAGGATGAACGGCTCCACCCACGGGTCCTGCGGCGGAGCGGCGCCCGTCCAGGCGAGCGGGAGGGTCAGGACGGTGAGGGCCACGAGCACCGGGGCCGCGAGCACCGGCCACATCCGCACCTGCCGCCTGGCGCCCTGGAGGAGCATCGCGCCGCCGTTGACCAGGAGGGCCAGCAGGAACACCAGGTGCCACCGTTCGAAGGCGCGCAGCTGGTCCTCGACGATGGTGAGGGCCTCCAGGAACAGCGCGACGACGACCAGCCCGTGGCAGATGTTCGCGAGCAGGTGGATGCGGTAGGAGTTCATCCCCAGCTCCTGCGGCGAGGTCGGCACCAGGAGGCTGCTGCGGCGCCGCCGGGCGGGGACCTTCCGGTAGGCGAGCGGGGGCCGGTGCGCGGCGTGGCTCACGGAGCGGCGGCCCTCACCGGGGCGAGGGGCGGATCACAGATGCTTCTCCGCCGTGGTGATGTCCGCCGTGGGCTCGACCAGGCCGTCCTCGATCGCCCGGATGCGCAGGTCGATCTTGGTGGGCGCCGGGCGTCCGACGCGCGCGTACTTCTCCCGGATGCGGTCGATGTTGGTCTTGACGGCGCTCTGCTTGATGCCCATCCGGCGTGCGACCTGGACCTGGGCGAAGCCGGAGGCGTAGAGCCGCAGGGTCTCCTGCTCCCGCGGGGAGAGGCTGGCCCGGGAGAACTCCACGTCCCCGTCGATCGCGGCGGCGAGCTCCTTGGTGATCACCGGCTTGCCCTCGGCGATGTTGCGGGCCTCCTCGATCGCGTGCTCGAGCGGGTCCGACTTGCGCACCAGGCCCAGCGCGCCGGCCCGCAGCGCCTCGCGGATCAGCGCGGCGTTCTCGCCGATGCTGAAGATGAGCACCTTCATGCCGGCGGCGCGCAGCAGCTCCACGTTGGTGGCGGGTCGGGACATGTCGTCGAGGGACAGGTCCAGGAGCACGACCTCGCACTCGATCCGCTTGGCGCCCTGGGCGGTGAGGGCGGGGTTCTCGGGGTCCCGGCCCAGCTGGTCGAGGAGTCCGGGGACGCTGGAGGCCGATCCGACGAGCTTCACGTCCGCCTGCGAGGTCATGGAGACGAGGCGGACGCCCTCCCGGACGACCTCGTGGTCATCGACGACGGCGACAAGGGTGGACGGCATGGGTGTTTCCTCCGGGTGCTGCTCGGTGGGCCGGTCCGCAGATTTCCGCGTGGGGGTGACGGATCTCACCGAGGTGCTCCGATTGTCCCCTCTTTGGTGGTCGGATGCGAACCCGACACGGTGCCGGGACGCAAAGTTACCGGGCCCGGTCCTCCGGTCCGTCCCCCCAGCGATCGACCCTGCGGTGGTAGCGGACGCCCCACAGCCCGCCGAGCACCGCCGCGAGCAGGTCGACGGCGAGCACGGCGAGGACCGCGAGCAGGCCCGGGACCAGCAGGTCGCCGATCAGCGCCTGGGCCGAGACGCCCACGGGCGCCAGGCCGACGGTGTCGGCCCACACCAGTCCCGCGACGGTGGCCACGGAGCGGCCGAACAGGGACCACAGCCACACGGACACGCCCTGCCGCGCCCCGGAGAACCGCGCCATCCGGCCCGCGGCGTAGCCGCCGCCCAGGAACGCGATGAACTCGACCAGGCCGAGGGCGGCCGCGCCCGTCCAGGCCGCCGCGGACCCGGCGGCGAGGTCGTCCACCACGCCGCCGACCCCGTCCACGAGGCGCAGCCCCAGCGCGGCCGCGGTCAGGCCCGCCAGGGCCAGCAGCAGCCAGGACAGGGCCATGGCGCTGAGCCAGCCGAAGAAGCCGGGCACCAGCTGGAGGCCCCCGAACTCCTCCCGCTGCCGGGCGAGACGGGTCGCGGCGTCGACCGGGACGCCGGAGGACGGGTCGCCGGAGAACGGGCCGTCGGGTCCGGCGCCGTAGCCGGGCGCGGGGCCGTAGCCGGCCGCGGCGCCGGGGGCCCCGACCGCGGGCGTCGGGTCCGTGCGCGGCCGCGGGTCCTCCGGCACCGGGCGCTGGGCGGTCACCGCCGGCAGCGGCCGGGTGTGCTGGTCGTCCTCGTCGTCGTACCAGGACCAGTCCTCGGTCCCGCCGCTCCCGGCGCCCCCCTCGGGGGCGTCGTGCGGCGAGCCGCCGCCGGCCGGGGCGGCGAACCGGCTGACCGGGGGCAGCGGCCGGGTGGCGTCCGGGGAGTCGTGCGGACCGGTGTCCGACCAGGGCGTCGGGTCGTCGGGGGAGGGCGGGCCGGGGGTCGAGGAGGGCGTCATGGCACCGGAGTCTACGGCCGGTTCCCGGACCGGGCCCGGTGAGCCGTCCCGTCCGGCACGGGGTGTCGCCGCGGCCGGGCGGCCGGGCGCCGCCGCCGAGTAGGGTCGGGACCATGCCTGTCGACACCGTCCGCGAGTTCCTGCGTGCCCGCCCCTGGACCGCCAGCTACGACCCGGGCGTCCCCGCGGACCTGGACCTGCCGGAGACGTCCCTGGTGCACATGCTCGAGCGCTCCGTCGCCCGCCACGGCGCGAGCACCGCGCTCGAGTTCTTCGGGGCCACGACCTCCTACGCCGCCCTGGGCCGGCAGGTCGACCGCGCGGCCGAGGGCCTGCGCCGGCTGGGCGTGGGCCGCGGCGACCGGGTCGCGATCGTCCTGCCCAACTGCCCGCAGCACGTCGTGGCGTTCTACGCGGTGCTGCGCCTGGGGGCCGTCGTCGTCGAGCACAACCCGCTCTACACGGCCCCGGAGCTGCGCCACCAGTTCGAGGACCACGGGGCGCGCGTGGCGATCGTCTGGGACCGGGCGGCCGAGCGGGTGCGCTCCCTGCCCGCGGACCTGCGGGTCGACGCGGTCGTGTCCGTGGACATCACCGCCGCGATGCCGCGGCCGAAGCGGCTGGCCCTGCGCCTGCCGCTGCCGGGCGCACGCGCCTCCCGCGCGCAGCTCACCGGCCCCGCCCCGGGCACGATCCCCTGGCGGGAGCTGCTGGCCTCCGCCCCGATCGCCGCGGAGCACCCGCGGCCCGCCGCGCACGACCTCGCGCTGCTGCAGTACACCTCCGGCACCACCGGGCTGCCCAAGGGGGCGATGCTCACGCACCGCAACCTCGAGTCCAACGCCCTCATGGGCCGGCACTGGCTCGGCTCCGGCGAGCGCGAGGTGGTGCACGGCGTGCTGCCGCTCTTCCACGCCTTCGGCCTGACCCTGGGCGTGACGTTCGCGATGTCCCTCGGCGCGCGGCTCGTGCTCTTCCCGACCGTGCGCGCGGACCTGATCCTCGGGGCGATGAAGCGCGCCCGCCCCACGGTGCTGCCCGCGGTGCCGCCGGTGTACCAGAAGCTCCTCGACGCCGCACCGGAGCAGGGCGTGGACCTGCGCGGCATCCCGGTGGCCGTCTCCGGGGCCATGAGCCTGCCGGTCCCGCTCGTGGAGCAGTGGGAGCGGGCCACCGGGGGGATCCTGATCGAGGGCTACGGGCTGACCGAGTGCTCCCCGCTGGTGGCCTGCAACCCGCTCAACGACTCCCGCCGGGCGGGCTCCATCGGGATCCCGTTCCCGTCCACCGACATCCGGCTCGTCGACCCGGACACCCTCGAGGACGTCCCCCCGGAACACCCCGGGGAGCTCTGGGTGCGGGGCCCGCAGGTCTTCCAGGGGTACTGGAAGCGCCCCGACGAGACCGCCCGGACGCTCACGGACGACGGGTGGCTGCGCACCGGCGACATCGTCACCGTCGACGAGGACGGGTTCCTGCAGGTGGTCGACCGGCTCAAGGAGGTCGTGATCACCGGAGGGTTCAACGTGGCCCCCAGCGAGGTCGAGGACACGCTGCGCCGGCACCGCGCCGTGGCGGACGCCGCGGTGGTGGGGCTCGCCGACCCCAGCGGCAGCGAGGTGGTCGTCGCCGCCGTGACCCTCGTGCCGGGCGCCGAGCTCGACGAGGCGGCCCTGCGCGAGCACTGCTGGGCGGGCCTGGCCCGCTACAAGGTCCCCCGGCGGATCGTGGCCGTGGAGGAGCTCCCGCGCACGATGCTCGGCAAGATCCAGCGCCGGGAGGTCCGCGAGCAGCTGCGGCGCACGGGCGTGCGGCCCTGAGCCCGGGCGCTCAGGGCAGGTCCGCCTCCGGGGCGACGTCCCGGTAGGGGACCCGCCGGATCGACCGGATCCGGCCCAGCTCGCCCCACTCGTCGCGCCCGAGCCGCGCGATCGGGCGCAGCGTCCGCACGACCGGGCCCCGCTCGTCCATGTCCTCCTCGTCCACGACCACGTGCGTGACCTCGCCGAGGACCAGGAAGCAGTTGCCCACGGGGATGGGGTCCGTGTGCAGCCGGCACTCGATGGCGGCGGGGGACTCGGCCACGCGGGGGACGGCCACGGTGAGCGAGGGCTCACGGGTCAGGCCCACGGCGTCGAACTCGCTGATCTCGGGAGGGTAGTCGGTGCTGGTCGCGTTGATCCGCTCGAACAGCCCCTCGGGCGCGAAGCTGACCACGAACTCCCCGGTCTGCCGGATGTTGCGGAGGCTGTCCTTCTCGCCGACCGAGACGAACTGGACGATCGTGGGGTTCTCCGAGGCGACCGTGAAGAACGAGTGCGGGGCCAGGTTGTCGACGCCTGCGGCCGAGCGGGAGCTGACCCACGCGATGGGGCGGGGGACCACGAGGGACTTGACCGCCCGGGCGAAGGAGCCGTGCCGGTCGGCGGTGATGTCGGTGCGCATGGGCCCATTGCACCACCTCGACGGGCCGGGGGCACAGGGCGCGGCCCCGGGGTGCACGGCGGCAGCGGAGTCGATTAGAGGTCACCGATGTCCTAATGGAGCATTTTGGGTGTACTCTGTGGATCAATACGACGGGTGGCGGTCGACGACGACCCCTCCGACCGAGCGGAAGGGCCAGGTGCCACGATGGAGATCCGGCAGCTCAACTACTTCATCGCCGTGGCCGAGGAGCGCCACTTCGGCCGCGCCGCCAAGCGCCTGCACATGGCCCAGCCGCCGCTGTCCCAGCAGATCCGCCAGCTCGAGGAGCAGCTCGGCGTGCGGCTGCTGGACCGGACCACCCGGCGGGTGGACCTCACCGCCGCCGGCCAGGTGCTCCTGGACCGGGGGCGGCGGATCATCAACGAGATCGAGGCCCTCAAGGCCGACGTCTACCAGGTGGGGCAGGGGGCCACAGGCGTGCTGCGGGTCGGCTTCTCCGGCTCGGCCACCTACGGGGTGATGCCGCGGGTCGTGCGCTGGGCGAAGGAGACGATGCCCGGGCTGTCCCTGGCGCTGCACGGCGAGATGCTGACCCCCGCCATGGAGGAGGGGCTGCGGGAGCACACCCTCGACGCCGCCCTCCTGCGCCCGCCCGTGGCCTCTGCGGACGTCGAGTACCGGGTGGTCGCCCGCGAGCCGCTCGTGGTGGCGCTGCCCTCCTTCAGCGCCCTCGCCGTGGACCTGCCCGTGGCCGTGCACGAGCTGCAGGACCAGGAGTTCATCACCTACCCGCCCGACTCCGTGCTCTACCGCACCGCCGCGGACCTCTGCCGCCAGGCCGGCTTCCAGCCCCGGATCGCCCAGGTGGCGGGGGAGACGTCCACGCTGCTGTCCTTCGTGGCCGCCGGCGGCGGGGTGGCCGTGGTGCCCGCCGGGGTGCGCGCCTTCCAGCTCGAGGGCGTCGTCTACCGCGACATCGAGCACTCGCCGCAGATCGAGCTCGCCGTCGCGTGGCGGCGCGAGGACCGCTCCGCGCTCCTGCACAACTTCATCGACCTCGTCGTCGACGTCCAGGCCGCCCCCGGGTCCCCCGGCGGCACGCCCGTCCCGCCCGCCCAGGAAAGGCCCGCCCGCCCATGAAGATCGCGACCGTCGAGGCGATCCCCTACTCGATCCCCTACGTCCACCCGCTGCACTTCGCCTCGGGCGCCGTCCACGAGGCGGACCACGTGCTGGTGCGGATCACCACCGACGACGGGATCGTGGGCACCGCCGACACCCCGCCGCGGCCCTACACCTACGGCGAGACCCAGAAGTCCATCGTGGCCGTCGTCGAGGACCTCTTCGCCCCGCAGCTGGTGGGCCTGGACGTCCTCGACCGCGAGAAGGTCCAGGCCGTGCTGGCCCGCACCGTCCACAACCAGACCGCCAAGGGCGCCGTGGACATCGCCCTGTGGGACGTCATCGGCCAGTTCCTCGGGCAGCCGGTGACCAGACTGCTGGGCGGGTTCACCGACTCCATGCGGGTCTCCCACATGCTGGGCTTCAAGCCGGCCCAGGAGCTGCTGGACCTCGCCCTTCGGTTCCGCGAGACCTACGGCATCACCACGTTCAAGCTCAAGACCGGCCGGCACCCGATCGGCCTCGACGTCGAGGCCGCGGCCGTGCTGCGCGAGGGCCTGGGCGAGGACGCCGAGCTCTACATGGACGCCAACCGCGGCTGGTCCGCCAACGAGGCCATGGAGGTGCTGCGCCGCACGGCCGACCTGGGCCTGCAGTTCCTCGAGGAGCCCGACGACGCCCGCGAGGTGCTCGGCCGCCGCCGCCTGGTGGAGCGCTCGACGATCCCCATCGCCGCCGACGAGTCCGCCCCGAACCTGGGGGAGGCCGCAAAGGAGATCCTCACCGGCGGGGCGAACCTGCTGGCGGTGAAGACCGCCCGCTCCGGCTTCACCGAGGCCGCGAAGATCGTGGGCATGGCCGAGGGCATGGGGGTGGACGTCTACGTGGGCAACCAGATCGACACCCAGGTCGGCACGATCGCCTCCGTGGTCTTCGGCGCGGCCCTGGCCCACACCTCGAAGCGGGCCGGGGAGCTGTCCAACTTCCTGGACATGTCCGACGACCTCCTCGCCGAGCCCGTGGTCATCGCCGACGGCCGGATCCGCGTGCCGGACGTGCCCGGGGTGGGCACCGCCGTGGACGAGGACAAGCTCACCCGCTACCGCACCGACCGGTAGACCCGGCCCGGGAACCCAGCCCGAGATCTCAGCCCGAGAACCCATCCCGACGGAAGGACGCACCGTGAAGTACCTGGTCCACATGGACATCGACCTCCCCACCGACATGCCCGCCGAGGAGGCCGCGGAGATCAAGGCCACCGAGAAGGCCTACTCGCAGGAGCTGCAGCGCTCCGGGAAGTGGCCCGAGATCTGGCGCGTGGTGGGCGAGTACGCCAACTACTCGGTCTTCGACGTCGACTCCCACGACGAGCTGCACGACATCCTGCAGAACCTCCCGCTGTTCCCCTACATGGACATCACCGTGGTGCCCCTGGCCAAGCACCCCTCCGACGTGAAGTAGCACCGTCCCGCCCCGCGAGATGGCGGACGACGGCGACCCGGCCACCGGCTGTCGCCGTCGTCCGCCACCTCGCGGTCGTCCGGGGACGGTCAGTCGGTGGAGCGGTAGCGGGCGGCGAGCTCGCTGCGGGAGCGGATCCCCAGCTTCCCGTAGATGCGCGTCAGGTGGTACTGGACGGTCTTCTCCGCGAGGAACAGGGCCCGCGCGGTCTCCTTGTTGGTGGCCCCGCCCGAGACCAGCTCCGCCACCGCCTGCTCCTGGGCGGTGAGCTGCACGGCGGTGCGGCCCACGGCGGCGAGCACCGGGTCGGAGGGGTCCGGCAGGTTCCCGACGTCGAGACCGGTGGCCTTCAGCTCGCGGTCGCAGCGCTCCACGTACGTGGCGGCGCCCAGCGAGTCGTAGAGGTCCCGCGCGGTCCGCAGCACGGTGGACGCCAGGCGCCGCTTGCCCGCACGGCGCATGCTCTGCCCGAAGGCGAAGCTGATCCGGGCGCGCAGGTACGGGCGGTTGAGCCCGCGCAGGTGGCCCAGGGCCGCCTCGAAGTGCTCCCGCGCCGTGTCCGGGTCCCCCTGCGCGGCGAGGATCCGGCCCCGGGCCCAGGAGATGCGGGCGTCGTCGGAGGGGATCCGCCGCTCGCGGCGCACGCGCTCGAACACGGTGAGGAACGCGTCCGCGTCCTCGAGCCGGTCGGTCATCACGAGGGCGTTGACGTAGGTGTCCTGCCACGGCCAGAAGGAGACCCGCTCGTCGGTCCACGGGTCGAGGTCCGTCAGCGGCTGCAGCACCCCCAGCGCGCTCTCGTAGTCGGCGCGGGCCTCGTGGAAGCGGGCCCGCGCGAGACTGGCCGGGACCTGCATGGCCCGGTAGGTGCCCGGCTGCACGGCGGCCTGGGAGACGTAGTGGCGGGCCCGGTCCCAGTCCCCGCGCATCGACCACAGCTCCGCGGCGGTCCAGTACAGGAGCGGGCGGATGAGCGGCATCTGCGAGGTCTCGAGGCGCACCGAGGCGCGGGAGACGGTGGCCGCCGCGGCGTCCCAGTCGCCCAGGACCAGCTGGGTGCGGGCCAGCCAGGCCTCCGCCCACAGGGAGATCCGCAGGGACCCGCCCCGGTACTCGGTGGGGGCGGCCGCCTGGAAGTTGACGAGCGCCGTCTCGACGTCGTCGGCGCGCAGCGCGAGCCACCCGGCGCCCATCTGGACGCGCTGCTTCTGGGCGTTCTCCGCCGCGTGCTCGAAGGCGCGCTCGTAGGAGGCCTCGGCCTCCCGCAGCCGCCCCTGGGCGAAGAGGCCCAGGCCGTAGATCGCCTCGGACTCGATGTGGGCGGGGGTGCCGGGGGCGGTGAGGGACATCGCGGTCTCCGCCCACCGGGTGATGACGGGTCCGTCCCAGGAGGCCACGCCGTGCAGCACGAAGCGCTGGGCGATCTGCGCGGCGGCCGCGGGGTCCCGCTGCCGGTTGCTCGTGCGCCAGGCCATCTCGAGCTGGGTCTGCGCGCTGCGGTTCTGCCCGGACACCGTGGAGAGGTAGCCGAGCACCGACGAGCGCAGCGGGGAGGACGGCATGGCGTCCACGGCGGCCGCCCACATGCCGGCCTGGGCGATGTTGCCCGAGCCGACCAGGGCGTCCACGGCCCGGAGCAGACGGTCGTTGCGGGCGCGCGTGTCCGCGGAGAGCCGGGACGCCGAGAACAGCGCCGTGGCGACGTCCTGCCAGGCGCCCACCGTCGCCTGCCGCGCGGCGAAGGCCTCGAGCTCCACGGCCAGCGGCTCGTCGGGCCCCGGGGTGGCCGAGACGCGGTGGCCGAGCCGCTCGCCCTCCTCCTGCACCACGGTCGCGGACCGCCGGTGCAGCGCGATCCGCCGGCTCGGCACGATCAGCCCGTAGACGGCCTCCGCGGCGCCCGGCTCGAAGAACTGCACGACCGAGCGGGCCTGGTCCACGGAGAGGTCCAGCAGCCCGGCGCGGTGGCCCTCGTCGAGAGCGTCCATCAGGGCGTCCACCCCGCTGACGTGGGCCACCTCGGACAGGCCCGCGCTGCGCCCCAGCACGGAGACGGCCTCGGCCGTGCGGATCAGGCCGGGCGAGGCCCCGGTGAGGACGCTGTGCACGCGGGCGCGCACCCGGGAGCTCGCCGGCAGGTCCGCGAACCAGGAGTGCCAGGTGTCCTCGGGCAGCTCGCGCAGCAGCTCGAGCACCTGCTGGGGGAGCCCGCCGGTGTGCCGGACGAGCCGGTGCGCGGCGGTCGCGCCGAGGTCGAGGCCGAAGAACTGCCGGGCCGCGGCCCGGACCTCCTCCGCCCCGAGGGGCTCGAGGGGGAGGCGCTGGACCTGGTGGCCGGTGAGGAAGTCGAGCACCCCTGCCGGGACGTGCCACGCCTGCGCCGGGTCGAGGGTCAGCACGAACATGACGCGCTTGCCGTGCAGCCGGCGCATCACGAACACCAGGATCCGCAGGGTCTGATCGTCCAGCCGGTGGGCGTCGTCGACGGTGACCACCACGCTGCCGCGGGTCTGCAGGCTCTCGAGGTGGGTGCTCAGGGTGGCGGCGTAGTTCACGGCCTGCGCGGGGCTCAGCTCCGCGACCGGGGCCGAGGGCGGCGCGGGCTCGCCGTCGAAGCCCCGGGAGGAGCGCAGGGGCGTGGCGAGCATGAGCTGGCTGTACCCGGCCAGGGCGAGCTGGGACTCCCACTCGTCGCCGGTGGCGCTGAGCACGCGGACGCCGCGCGCGGCGGAGCGGCAGTGGTCGAGGAACAGCTCGAGCAGGGCCGTCTTGCCCGAGCCCAGCGGACCCTCGAGCACCACGGTGCGGACGTGGCCCTTGCGCACGGTCCGCAGGACCTCGAGGAGCTCCTCGAGCGCGGCCGCCCGCCCGACCAGCGGGAGCTCCTCGCCGGGTTCTCCGTGCTGCAGGCCCGCCGTCATGGCCGCGAGTCTACCCGTGGAGGGGGCGCGGCCACGGCGGCGGGCGTCCGCCCGGAGGCGGCTCAGCCGAGGTCCCCGCCGGCGACCGGCAGGACGCTGCCGGTGACGTAGGAGGCCTCGTCGGAGGCGAGGAACACGATGGGCGCGGCCTGCTCGTCGAGCGTGCCGTAGCGCTTCACGAACGAGGAGTCCACGGTCTGGTCGACGATCACCTGGTACCAGGACCGCTCCTGGGCGCTCTCGGCCTCGGGGCCGCGCTTGACCCTGCGGGGCGGGGCCTCCGTGCCGCCGGGGGCGGTGGCGACCACGCGGATCCCGCGGCCGGCGACCTCCATGGCCAGGGACTGGGTCAGCGCGTTCACCCCGCCCTTCGCCGCGGCGTAGGGCACCCGGTGCATGCCGCGGGTGGCCACCGAGGAGACGTTGACGATCGTGCCCGAGCCCTGCTCGAGCATGGCCGGGAGCACCGCGCGGCAGGACCACAGGGTGGGGAAGAGCGAGCGGCGGATCTCCTTCTCGATCTTCTCCTCGTCGTACTCCTCGTAGGGGCGGGCCCAGATGGTGCCGCCCACGTTGTTGACGAGCACGTCCACCCGGCCGTGGGCCGCGAGCGCGGCCTCGACGGCCTGCTGGGCCCCGGCCCAGGTCTCGAGGTCGGCGGTCACGGACGTGGCGGCACCGCCCGAGCCCGAGGCCTCGGCGGCGCGGACGATGCCCTGCGCCACGTCGTGCACCAGCTCGGCGCGGTCCACGAGGACGACGGCGCCGCCCTCGGCGCCGATCCGCTCGGCCACCTTCTGCCCGATGCCCTGCGCGGCGCCGGTCACGACCGCCACCCTGCCGGCGAAGCGGCCCGGGGTGAGGAACTGCCCCGCGTACGGTGCGCCCATCAGCGGCCGGCCTCCTTGGCGTCGATCGCCGTGGACATGGTCTGCTTGGCGTCGCGGGCGTGGGCCATGATGACCTCGCGGGCGCGCTCCTTGTCGTTGCGCTCGAAGGCCTCGACGACGTCCAGGTGGTCCTGGGCGACCCGGGCGAAGATCTCCGTGCCCCGCTCGAAGGTCGCGGCCATCTGCTCGCGCACGTCGAGCCGGCGGTAGGACTCCAGCAGCGTGGGGTTGTCGCAGACCATGAAGAGGTACTCGTGGTACTCCTCGTTGGTCCGCACGTACTCCTCGGGGTCCTGCACGGTGCCCGCGCCCACGGAGCGCGTGGTGGCCTCGGCGAGGCGCCGGAACTGCTCCAGCTGCTCCTCGGTCAGCCGGCCCATCACGAGCTCGGTGACGGCGAGCTCGAGGCCCATGCGGGCGTCGAGGTGGGCGAAGCTGTCCTCCTTGCGGAACTCCAGCCGGCCGGTCTCCAGCGAGGAGAGCGCCTCGGAGCGGGTCATGGTGTCCCCCTCGGCGGCGATCGTCTCGGGGGAGGGCGGCGCGCCGGTCTCGGCGTCGCCGCCGGTGGTCTCCTTCGGCGCGAAGCGCTCGAAGTAGAAGTTGGCGGGCTCGATCCCCTCGCGGTCCAGCCACGCGGAGACGGCGTTGACCATGGGGGGCGGGCCGCACAGGTAGATGTCGACGTCGCCGTCGTTGAGGTGGGCCGGCTCGATGATCTGGGTGACGTAGCCGGTGTGGGGGGCGGAGGTGCCCTCCTCCGAGGCGATGTGGTCCCAGGTGAAGTCCGGCAGCTTCGCCTCGTAGGCGCGGAGCCGGTCCAGGCCCACGATGTCGGCCTCGCGGGTCACGCCGTAGATCAGGTGCACGGGGGTGCTGGGCGGGTTCTCGGCGAGCTTCTCCAGGATCGACAGGAGCGGGGCCAGGCCGGTGCCCCCGGCGAGCAGCAGCAGGGGGCGCTTGGGCTCGCGCAGGAAGAACGAGCCGTAGGGGCCGCTGAACTCGACGGTGTCGCCGACCTGGGCGCGGTCGCGCAGGTACTCGGACATCGCGCCCTGCGGGGTGATGCGGACCATGAAGGCCGCGCCCTCCACCTCGGGGCCGCTGCTGAAGGAGTAGGAGCGCTCGGCGTCGGTGCCGGGCACCTTGATGTTGACGTACTGGCCGGGCAGGAACGCCAGGTCCTCCCGCTTCTCGACGTCGAGGGTGAAGGAGATCGTCGTCTCGGAGTGCTTGTCCAGCTCCTGGAGCGTGGAGGTGTACGTGGCCGCGGAGGTCTTCGCGGACTCGGCGGTCGCCGGGATCTGGATGGCCATGTCGGACTCGGGGACGGCCTGGCAGGTCAGCAGGTAGCCCTTCTCGAGCTCCTCCTCGGTCATGGCGTCGTCGATGAAGTCCCCGGGGTCGAAGGAGCCGGAGTCGCAGAAGGCCTTGCAGGTGCCGCAGGCGCCGTCCCGGCAGTCCGCGGGGATGTTGATGCGCGCCTTGTAGGCGGCGTCGAGGACGGTCTCGTAGTCGCCGACCTTGACGACCTTCGTGACGCCGTCCTCGAAGCTGAGGGCTACCTGGTGGCCCATGATTTCCTCCTGGGTGGGGGGCCGCGTCGTCGCGGCCCGTGGGAAGTGCGGGGGTGCTCGGTGAGCACGGAGTGCGGACGGTCCGTCGTGGCCGGCCCCGGCGCGGGACCGGCCACGGCCGGCGTCAGATCATGTAGACGTCCACGACGTGGTGGATGTAGTCGTTCTTCAGGACGACCTTCTTCTTCAGGATCAGCGGCTCGTCGCCCGAGAGGTCGATCGTGTAGAAGCTGGTGCCGAAGTACGTGTCCGTCGTGTTGTAGCGGAAGTACAGCGTGAACCAGTTGAAGCGGACCTGCACCCGGTCGCCGTCGTGCTCGAGGACCTCCACGTCGGTGATGTTGTGCCCGGTGCGGGGGTCCGGCAGGGACGTGGCGGAGGAGCGGTCCGTCTTGATGCGGAACACGCGGTCCTCGATGCCGCCGCGGTTGTCGTAGTAGATCAGGGAGATCTCGTTCTGGGGGTCCTCGGTCAGCCGGTCGTCGTCGTCCCAGGACGGCATCCAGAACTCGGAGTCCGGGTGGTAGCACTCGAGCCACTCGTCGAACTGCCGGTCGTCCAGCAGGCGTGCCTCCTTGTAGAGGAACGCGCGCACGGTCTCGAGGGTCGCGATCTCCTCGGCGGTCTTCAGCGCCGCCAGGGGGTTCAGCAGGTTGGTCATGGTGTTCTGCACTCTTTCTGTGGTTCGGGGGAGTCCGGGTCAGGCGGTCACGGGGGCGGACTGCGCGGCGGCGCGCTCCTCCGCGGCCAGACCCTCGTCCATGACGTCCTTCCAGAAGCCGTGCTGGACGGGGTACAGGCCCTCGTCCTCGGTGCGCACACCGGAGGCGATGACCTTGGTCATGCCGAGGGCCTGGGCCTGCTCGTCCGGGCCCTGGATCTCGTGCGCGGCGCCGCGGGACATGTCGTTCCACGGGGCGGAGGTGGCCCAGTAGGTCTTGTTGCAGGAGCGGAACTCCTCGAGGTCGTCCGGGGTCGCCATGCCCGTCGCGTTGAAGAAGTCCTCGTACTGGCGGATGCGCTTGGAGCGGTTCTCCTGGGACTCGCCCCTGGGGGCGATGCAGTAGATGGTGACCTCGGTCTGGTCCGCGGAGATCGGCCGGAAGTGGCGGATCTGCGAGGAGAACTGGTCCATGATGTACACGTTCGGGTACAGGCACAGGTTGCGCGAGATGTTGATCATGAAGTTCGCCATCTCCTCGCCGTACTTGTCGACGAGCTCCTCGCGGCGGTCCCACAGCGGGCGGTCCTGCGGGTTGGTCCACTCCTGCCACAGCAGCAGGTGGCCGTGCTCGTAGGAGTAGAACCCGCCCTTGACCTTGCCCCACTTGCCGGCGTCCATGGCCTTGGTCTTGTTGGCGGAGTCGCCGGCGGTGCGGCGGGCCGTGGTCGCGGCGTAGTTCCAGTGCACCGAGGTCACGTGGTAGCCGTCGGCGCCGTTCTCCGCCTGGACCTTCCAGTTGCCGTCGTAGGTGTAGGTCGAGGCGCCGCGCAGCACCTCGAGGCCCTCGGGGGACTGGTCCACGATCGAGTCGATCACCGTGGTGGCGTCGCCGAGGTGCTCCTCGAGGGGCAGCACGTCCGGGTTGAGGGAGCCGAACAGGAAGCCGCGGTAGGAGTCGAAGCGGGCGACCTTGGTCAGGTCGTGCGAGCCCTCCTTGTTGAAGTTCTCCGGGTAGCCGCCGTTGCGGCCGTCCTTGACCTTGAGCAGCTCGCCGGAGTTCTTGAACGTCCACCCGTGGAAGGGGCAGGTGAAGGTGGTGCGGTTGTCCGTCTTGCGCCGGCAGAGCATCGCACCGCGGTGGGAGCACGCGTTGACGATGCAGTTCAGCTTCTCCTCCTTGTCACGGGTGATGACCACCGGGGTGCGGCCGATGTAGGTGGTGAAGTAGTCGCCCACGTTGGGGATCTGCGACTCGTGGGCCAGGTACACCCAGTTGCCCTCGAAGATGTACTTCATCTCCAGCTCGAAGATCTCCTGGTCGGTGAAGATCTCCCGCTTGGCCCGGATGAGCCCGTTCTCGCGGTCGTCCACCACGGCGTCGGAGAGGACCTCGCGGACGTGGGTCAGGTTCTCGGTCATGACGTGCTCCTTCTGGTCGGGCTGCCTGGTCGGGCTGTCTGCTCGGGATGTCTGGGCGGGACGTCTGCTCGGGACGTGCGGGCCGAAGTCTGCGACCGGCTCCTGCCGGACGGTACGGAGCCAGTCTGGTGCGCCGTGACTCCGCTCACATCAGGCAAACCCCTAGGACTAACCCAGGGGGTGTTTATGCCGTATTGGGTGCAGAAAAGACGCCTAATTGATATTTGTCGCGTCCTGATCGCGCCCCTAGGCTGGTGGAGACGTCGACGTGTCCGGTGTCACAGCCGGAGGGCCCGAGCCGGCGGCCGTGAGCCGCGCCGGGAGCGGCGGGCACGAGGGGCGTCCCTGATCACCGTTCAACGAGGAATGTGGAGCACACCATGACGGAGACCCACGCGGCAACGCGCAAGGAGAACGAGGGCACCGCGGTCGAGGCCGGGTCCAAGGCGACCGAGCGGTTCACCGCCTCGGGCAAGCTGGCGAAGCTGGACGTGCCGAAGGAGCGGGTGTCCCTGCTGGCCGGTGCGGCGATCAAGGCGATCAACGACATCGCGGTCGAGCACCAGGTCACCTACGAGGAGTACAACGCGCTGAAGGCGTGGCTGATCAAGGTCGGCACCGACGGGGAGTGGCCGCTGTTCCTGGACGTGTGGCTGGAGCACACCATCGAGGACGTCAACTCCCAGGAGCGCCCCGGCGCCGTCGGCACCATCGAGGGCCCCTACTACGTGCCGGACTCCCCGGTGCTGCCCACTCCCGCGACCCTGCAGATGCGCGAGGACGAGCCCGGCACCCCGCTGCTGTTCAAGGGCCGGTTCACCGACACCGACGGCAACCCGCTGCAGGGCGCCCAGGTGGAGATCTGGCACGCCGACGCCAACGGCTTCTACTCCCAGTACGCCCCGGAGCTGCCCGAGTGGCTCTTCCGCGGCACGGTGAAGGCCGACGAGAACGGGTACTTCGAGATCAACACCAAGCGCCCGGCCCCGTACCAGATCCCCACCGACGGGGCCTGCGGGCAGCTCATCGGTGCGGCCGGCTGGCACGCCTGGCGCCCGGCGCACATCCACATCAAGGTCTCGGCCCCGGGCCACCAGCTGGTCACCCAGCAGCTGTACTTCCCCGGCGACCCGCACAACGCGGACGACATCGCCTCGGCGGTCAAGCCCGAGCTGATGCTGGACCCGAAGCCGCGCACCGACGGCGGCGCGGGCGAAGAGGTCGTCTACGACTACGTCCTCGCCAAGGAGGGCCAGACCAAGTAGGACGCCGGCCGCGGGCGCACCGCCCGCGGCGCACAGGAGCACCCCCGCAGGCCTCGGCCCGCGGGGGTGCTCCTGTGTCCCGGCCGGGCCGTCCGGCCACGGCGCCGAGCGCGCCCGAAGTCGCCTCCCGGGCCGCCGCGGCCGTCGAGGACACAAAACGCACAGGCGGCTTGCTCATGCAGATCACTGGGTCTAAGGTAAATCTGTCGTCGGCGATGGCCCGGAGGTGATCCCCCCATCTGCCTCCGGATGGTTCCTGCCGGCGACTGGTGTCCCATTCCCCCGATCGGGATGCCTGACAGGCCCTGCCGATCCCCCCATGCGGCAGGGCCTGTCCCCTGCGCGGGGCGGTTCCGGGCCGCGGACGGCCTCGGCCGGTGGGCGGCTCAGGCGCCCGGCGTCAGCACAGCCCCAGCTCCTCGAGCCGGGGGAGCACCTTGCCGGAGACGGAGAGCAGCGCGTCCATCTCCTCCCGGGTCAGGTGGTCGATCAGCGCCGCCCGCACGAGCTCCAGGTGGCCGGGGGCGGAGGCCTCGATGGCACGCCGCCCCTCCGGGGTGATCCGCACGTCGAGGCCGCGGGCGTCGCTGTCGCACGGCAGCCGTTCGAGCAGCCCGCGCCGGGCCATGCGGGAGAGCAGGTGGGAGAGGCGGCTGCGCTCCCAGCCGAGCTCGTGGAGCAGGTCGCGGGAGCGGATCACGCCGGTGCTGCTCTCGGACAGCTGGACGAGGACCTCGTACTCCGAGCCGGACAGCGCGCTGTCCCGGGACAGCTGGCGGTCCACCGCGGTCTGCATGCCGCGGCTCAGGGCCAGGAAGCCGCGCCAGACGCGCTGCTCCTCGTCGGACAGCCAGTTGACCTCATCGGTCTCCGGGTGGCTCATGCGGCGGTCCTCTCGTGGCGCGGGAAAACCCTCACTATAAATTGACGTGTCAACAAATGTCAACCGCCGACAGGGTCCTCCGGTGGGTCCGGGCGGTCGCCGGCGTCGCGGCCGTACCGTGCCGGGCGGCGGTGGATCCACTCCGAGTCGTAGAGGTCGCCGGGCCCGCGCGCGGGCCGCCGGAGCCGCTCGGCGTAGCCGGTGGGGCGCAGCGGGGAGTCGTCGTCGTCGACCGGGGTGAACGAGGCCATGGCGACGAGTCCGAAGCCCAGGCCGGCCGCGACGACCAGCGTCATCCCCGAGACGACCAGGACGCTGACGTACTCGTCGGCCAGGTGCGCACCCGTGGTGCCCGCCAGCAGCGGCTGGACAGCGAACGCCCCGGCGAGGGGCAGGAGGCCCAGCAGCAGCAGGGTGGCGGGGACGAGCCACAGCTTCGAGCGGCTCCGCAGCGGGGGCACCGAGGCGTCCCGGAGGGCCGGGTGCAGCTGGGCCTGGACGACGACGAAGCCCGCGAGCCCGGGCAGCCCGAGCAGCGCTCCGACCGCCCACCCCCACACATGGCCCAGGGCGGCGAGTCCGCCGCCGAGCAGGAGGCCCAGCAGGATGAGGGTGAAGGAGAGCCCGCGCGCCATCCGCCGGGCGGCCCGGGGCGAGGTCGCAGGCCCGCGGGCCGCCCGGGGCGCGGTCCGGGGCGGGACGTGCTGCGGGGGAAGGCGCTGGCCGTACTCGGGCTCGTTGCCGTGGGTGCTCATGGGCGGGCTGTTTCCGTGGTGTGAGGGTGCCGGACGCCTCCACTGTAGACCTCGCCTCCGACGGGAGCTCCCGCTGGCGCCCTCTCTGTGATTGACATATCATCAAAACCGAGGGGCGGGAGGTGCGGCCGTCCCGCCGCCGACCGTCGTCCCGGCCGGTGGCGCCCCGTCCCGCCGCACCGCGAGGAGCCACCATGTCACAGCGCAGCACCCAGCGGTCCGAGCACAGCACCGCCGGCGCCTACGTGCATCCCGGCGAGGAGTTCACCCGGGACACCGCCTACATCGAGGACCGTATCGTCCGCGACCCGGCGCGCGCCGACGTGCCCGAGGGGGCGCGGGCCTGGCCCGTCGAAGCCGGCCGCTACCGGCTCGTCGCCGCGCGGGCCTGCCCCTGGGCCAACCGCACCCTCATCGTGCGACGGCTCCTGGGGCTCGAGGACGCCCTCTCCGTGGGGCTGCCCGGTCCCGTCCACGACGTCCGGTCGTGGACCTTCGACCTCGACGCGGACGGCAGGGACCCGGTGCTGGGCATCGAGCGGCTCCAGGAGGCGTACTTCGCCCGCTACCCCGACTACCCGCGGGGCATCACCGTGCCGGCGGTCGTGGAGATCGCGAGCGGCCAGGTGGTGACCAACGACTTCCCGCAGATCACGGAGGACCTCGCCAAGGAGTGGGGCGCCTTCCACCGCGAGGGCGCCCCCGACCTCTGGCCGGCCGATCTCGAGGACGAGATGCGCGAGGTCATGCAGCGGGTCTACACCGAGGTCAACAACGGGGTCTACCGGTGCGGCTTCGCCGGCTCCCAGCGCGCCCACGAGAAGGCCTACGAGCGGCTGTGGGTCGCCATGGACTGGCTCGAGGACCGCCTCTCGACCCGCCGCTACCTCATGGGGGAGCACATCACCGAGGCGGACGTGCGGCTGTTCACCACCCTGGTGCGCTTCGACCCGGTCTACCACTCGCACTTCAAGTGCTCGCGCAACAAGCTCACCGAGATGCCCCACCTGTGGGGCTACGCCCGGGACCTCTTCCAGACGCCGGGCTTCGGCGACACCGTGGACTTCGAGCAGATCAAGCAGCACTACTTCGTGGTCCACGAGGACATCAACCCGAACCAGATCGTGCCCGTGGGCCCGGACCTGGCCAACTGGGTGTCCGCGCACGGCCGGGAGGCCCTCGGCGGCTCGCCCTTCGGGGCGGGGACCGCGCCGGGCCCCGTCCGGCCGGAGGAGCGGGTTGACGGACGTCACACGCCCCTGACCGTCTGAGCGTTCCGCCGGATCGGCGCGCGGCCTAGACTGGACAGCTCCTACGGCCCGGGCCCGTTCACGGGGACGGGTGCCCAGGGGTCTCCCGTCCCCGCTGACCTCATCCCGGAAAGGACCCTCACGTGGCCCCCTACCGCAACCAGCGCGCCGCCGCGCTGCCCGCCCGCCTGTCCCGCTCCTGGCTGCTCACCTCGGCCGCCGACCCGTCCGTCTTCCCCGCGGCCCTCGCCTCCGAGGCGGACTCCGTGGTCTTCGACATCGAGGACGCCATTCCCGCCGAGGGCAAGGACCAGGCCCGGCAGAACGTCGTCGAGGCCTTCGAGGCCGGGGCGAGCGCGTGGGTGCGGATCAACGACATCACCACGCCGTACTGGGAGCAGGACCTCGCCGCGCTCAGCCGGGTCGGCCACCTGCGCGGGATCATGCTGGCCAAGACGGAGCACCCCGACCACATCACCAAGACGGCCATGATGGCCCCGGCCGGCACCCCCGTGGTGGCGCTCATCGAGTCGGCGGTGGGGATCATGAACGCCAACGACATCGCCCGCGCCCCGGGCGTGTTCCGGCTCGCCTTCGGGGTCGGCGACTTCCGCCGGGACACCGGCGTCAGCGCGGACCCCCTGGCGCTCGCGTTCGCGCGCTCGAGCCTCGTGGTGGCCTCCCGGGTGGGGGAGCTGCCCGGTCCCATCGACGGGCCGACCCTGGGCGCCTCCGAGGAGGGCCTCGCCGAGGCGTGCGCCGTGACACAGTCCATGGGCATGACCGGCAAGCTGTGCCTGGACCCGCAGCAGACCGACGGGATCAACCGCCACCTCGCTCCGAGCGAGCAGGAGATCACCTGGGCCCGCGAGCTCATCACGCAGCACGACTCCGGGCACGTGGTGGGCGACGGCAGCTATCTGCCCCGCCTGGCCCGGGCCCGCAAGGTCTCCGAGCTGGCGCAGACCTACGGTCTCTGGAACCGCTGAGCGCTCCGGGCGCCCGGCTCAGCCCAGCCAGCGGGTCATGAGCTCCCGGAACACGGGGTCCGTCAGCGTCGCGGCCCGGTGGTGGGCGGGCACGGGGTCCCCGTCCGGGACGGACGGCACGGCCACGACCACCAGTCCCGCCGCCACGGCCGAGGTCGCGCCCACCACGGAGTCCTCCACGGCCAGGGCCTCACCCGGGGCGAAGCCCAGCCGCCGCACCGCCTCGGTGTAGATGTCCGGGGCCGGCTTGCCGCGCGGCACGTCCTCGGAGGAGACCCAGGTGCTGAGGTGGGGGGCGAAGCCGGCCTCCTCCAGCTTCACGCCGAGGATCGTGCTCGTGGAGTTGCTGGCCACGGCCACGGGCAGCCGCTCGGCGAACGCGCGCACCGTCTCGAGCGCGCCCGGCAGGGGCACGATGTGCCCGGTCAGCGTCTCCTCCTCGGTGCGCAGCACGTCTGCGTGGACCGCGGCGCGGTCGGCCCGGGCGGCCTCGGCGATCGCCGTGGCGACGTCCGCCGCGGACCAGCCCATCATCCGGCGCTCCATGGCCTCGGTGAACTCGAGCCCGTAGCGCTCCGAGACGGCGCGCTGGACCCGGGCCCAGTTCGCCTCCGTGTCCATGAGGATGCCGTCGCAGTCGAAGACCACGCACGCCGGGGCCCACCCGGGGGCGGGCGCCGGCAGCTCGGGGGAGGACGTGGGCGGCGACGGCGTGGGGGCGGGGAAGGACGTCATGCTCCCATGGTGCCCCACCGGGCGCCGTCCGGGGCGGGGGTGTGAGCAGGACAACGCCCGGGAGGACGCCCGGAATAAGCACCCCGGCCGGGGGTGTTGCCGCCACCGAACCCCTTCGTGCCATCCCCGACGGAAGAAGCCCCGCCCTTGCCCGCCACGCCCCGCGTCCCGCTGTCCGCCCTCGACCTCGTGCCCCTCTCGGAGGGCCGCTCCACCGCGGACGCCCTCCGCGAGGCGCTGGACCTCGCCCGCCGGCTCGACACCTCCGGCTACCGGCGCCTGTGGTACGCCGAGCACCACAACACGGAGGCGTTCGCGTCCTCCGCCACGGCGGTGCTCGTCGGGCAGTCGCTCGCCGCCACGGAGCGCCTCAGCGTGGGCTCCGGCGGGATCATGCTGCCCAACCACGTGCCGCTGACCGTGGCCGAGGCCTTCGGCACGCTCGCCAACCTCTACCCCGGCCGCGTGGAGCTGGGCCTGGGCCGGGCGCCCGGCACCGACATGCGCACCGCCCTGGAGCTGCGGCGGGGCCACGCCGGCCACGACACCTTCGAGGCCGACGTACGCCGTCTGGTGCGGCTGTTCGGCGGGCAGGAGCAGGAGGTCGTCCGGGCGCCCGTGGCCCGGCACACTGACGTTCCCCTGTGGATCCTCGGCTCGTCGACGGGCGGCGCTGAGGTCGCCGCCCGGCTCGGCCTGCCCTACGCGTTCGCCTCCCACTTCGCCCCGGCCAGGATCATGGACGCCATCGCCCTGTACCGGCAGCGCTTCGACGCGCAGGCCCCGACCGCCACGGTCGAGCGCCCGCACGTGATGGTCGCGGCGAACATCCTCGCCGCCGACACCGACGAGGAGGCGCGACGCCAGTTCAGCACCCACCAGCTGCTGGTGCGCGGGATCGCCCGCAACGACCGCCGGCCGCTCCAGCCGCCCGTCGAGCGCGTGGAGCTCACCGCGGCGGAGGCGGGCATGGTGCAGGAGCACCTCGCCGTCTCGGCGGTCGGCACGCCCGAGCGGGTGGTCGCCGATCTCGAGCAGATCGTCGAGCTCACCCGGGCCGACGAGCTGATGCTCAACAGCTACGCCCACGACCCCGAGGTGCGCGCCCGGTCCTACGAGCTCGTCGCCCACGCCTGGTGAGCGCACCGTCCCGGCGCCGGCCGTCCCGCCGGCCGCACGCCCCCGGACCCCACGACCACCGCCCGGCGACCCCCGCCGGGCGTCATCCGCACCACGACAGGAGCACCCCATGACCACCGTCCCCGCCCTCGAGGCCGTCTCCGCCGACTCGGGCTTCCGCCGCACCACGATCGAGCGTCGCCCGGTCGGCCCGGGCGACGTCGAGATCGACATCCACTTTGCCGGCATCTGCCACTCCGACATCCACGTCGCGCGCGACGAGTGGGGCGGCACGCACTACCCCGTCACCCCGGGGCACGAGATCGTCGGCCGCGTCCGCGCGGTCGGGGAGTCCGTGACCGGCTTCGCCCCCGGCGACACGGTGGGCGTCGGCTGCTTCGTCGACTCCTGTGGCCGCTGCGAGTACTGCACCGGCGGCCAGGAGCAGTTCTGCACGGAGGGCGTGACTGCCACCTACAACACGCCCCAGGCCGATGGGACCCCCACCCGGGGCGGCTACAGCGGCGGGATCGTGGTCGACGAGCGGTTCGTCCTGCGCGTCCCCGAGGCGCTCGACCCCGCCCGGGCCGCCCCGCTGCTGTGCGCCGGGATCACCACGTACGCCCCGTTCAGGCGCTGGGGCGCCGGACCGGGCCGGCGGGTGGCCGTCCTGGGCATGGGCGGGCTCGGCCACGTCGCCGTGAAGATCGCCGCCGCCATGGGCGCCGAGGTCACCGTCCTGAGCCAGAGCCTGTCCAAGCAGGAGGACGGCCTGGCCTTCGGCGCGACCGACTACTGGGCCACGAAGGACCCCGAGACCTTCGAGCGCAACAAGGGCCGCTTCGACCTGATCCTCAACACCGTCTCCGCGGACCTGCCCGTCGAGCAGTACCTGTCCCTGCTGCGGGTCGACGGCGTGCTGTGCTCCGTGGGGCTGCCCACCGAGCCGTACAGCGTCCGCCCGGGCGCCCTGATCGGCCCCCAGCGCGTGCTCACCGGGTCGATGGTCGGCGGGATCCCGCAGACGCAGGAGATGCTGGACTTCTGCGCCGAGCACGGCGTGGAGGCCGAGATCGAGCTGATCGGCGCCGACGACGTCGACGCCGCCTACGACCGGGTGGTCGCCTCGGACGTGCGGTACCGCTTCGTCGTCGACGTCGCCCGCACCCTGGCGTAGCCGCCCGGATCATCAGCAGCCTGCGGCTCCGGCCGCGCCGGTGGTTAGAGTGGGGTCCATGGCCCACACCACCACCACCGACGGCGCGCTGCGCCGGCTCGCCGAGGCCTACCGGGTCTCCACGACCTACTCCGGGTTCGACGGACAGGAGCGGGAGGTCCCGGAGCCGACGCTGCGCGCCGTGCTCGACGCGCTGGGCGCGGACGCCGGGGACGACGCCGCGATCGAGGCGTGCCTCGCCCAGCGGGAGCTGGCGCCCTGGCGGCGGGTCCTGCCGCCCGTGGTCGTCGCCGTCGCGGGGGAGCGCACCCGCTTCGCCGTGCACGTCCCGCACGGCTCCACCGTCCGCGTGACCCTCGTGGCGGAGGGCGGCGCCCGGACCACCGCCCCCCAGGTCGACAACTGGCGCTCCCCGCGGGACGTGGACGGCGTCCTCACCGGCCAGGCCACCTTCGAGGTGCCCGAGGGCCTCGCCGTGGGCTGGTACGAGGTCCGCGCCGAGTGCCCCGAGGTCGACGGCGGACGCGCGGTCACGACGCCGCTGGCCGTGACCCCGCGGCACCTCGCCAGCACCGACCGGCTGCACGGCCGGCACCGCTGGGGCTACATGGCGCAGATCTACTCGGTGACCTCCGGGCGCTCGTGGGGCGTGGGCGACGCCTCGGACCTCGCGAGCCTCGCCGCGATCTCGGGCGAGCAGGGGGCGGACTACCTGCTGGTCAACCCGCTGCACGCCGCCGAGCCCGCACCGCCGGTGGAGCCCTCGCCGTACCTGCCGACCAGCCGCCGCTTCTTCAACCCCCTCTACCTGCGCATCGCCGAGGTCCCCGAGTACGCCTACCTGCGCCCGGGCGACCTCGAGGTGGTCAACACGCTGGCCGCCATCCAGCGCAAGGACAACCTCGACACCAGCACCATCGACCGGGACAGGGCGTACGCGGCCAAGCTGAAGAGCCTCGAGCTGCTGTTCACCGTCCGCCGCTCCCCGCACCGCCAGCAGCAGCTGCGCCGGTTCGTGGCCGAGGGCGGGCAGGGCCTGCAGGACTTCGGCCTGTGGTGCGCGCTGCGGGAGGAGCTCGGCGAGGACGCCCCCGAGTGGGACGACGCCGCGGCGCGCCCCGACGCCCCGTACGCGGTGGAGGCGCGGACCCGGCTGTCCGACCGGATCGACTTCCACGTGTGGATGCAGTGGCTGCTGGACGAGCAGCTCGAGGCCGCCCAGCGCGCGGCGCACCTGGCCGGGATGGACATCGGCGTGATCCACGACCTCGCCGTGGGCGTGCACAAGCAGGGCGCCGACGCGTGGACGCTCCAGGACGTGCTGGCCCTGGGCGTCAGCGTGGGCGCGCCCGCGGACATGTACAACCAGAAGGGCCAGAACTGGTCCCAGCCCCCGTGGCACCCGGAGCGCCTGGCCGAGGCCGGCTACCTGCCCTGGCGGGACATGCTGCGCACGATCTTCCGGCACGCCGGCGGCATCCGGGTGGACCACGTCCTCGGCCTGTTCCGGCTGTGGTGGATCCCGGACGGCCAGGAGGCCTCGGAGGGCGCCTACGTCTACTACGACCACGAGGCGATGGTCGGCATCCTCGCGCTCGAGGCGGAGCTCGCCGGGGCGGTGGTGGTCGGGGAGGACCTGGGCACCCTCGAGCCGTGGGTGCGGGAGTACCTCGCGGAGCGCGGCGTGCTGGGCACCTCGATCCTGTGGTTCGAGGTGGACGGCGACGAGCCGCTCCCCCCGGCGCAGTACCGGGAGCTGAGCATGGCCTCGGTCAGCACCCACGACTTCCCGCCCACGGCGGGATTCCTGGAGGGCGTGCAGGTGGACGTGCGCCAGGAGCTGGGCCTGCTGGCCCGGCCCGTGGAGGAGGAGCGGGCCGAGGCCCGCCGGCAGCTCGACACGTTCTTCGCGGCCGTCGCCGCGGACGGGCTGCTCCCCGACGGGGACGCCACGGACGAGCAGGGCCTGGTCGAGGCGCTGCACCGCTACCTCGCCCAGTCCCCGGCGCTGCTGTTCAACGTCTCCCTCGTGGACGCCGTCGGCGAGCGCCGGATGCAGAACCAGCCGGGCACGGGGGACGAGTACCCGAACTGGCGCGTGCCCCTGGCCGACTCCGCGGGCAACCCGGTGCTGATCGAGCAGCTGCCGGACAACGCGCGGGCGAACTCCCTGGTGCGCGCCGTCAACGAGGCGCTCGGCAACCGCTCCCGCCTCCGGTCCGTGGGGGAGCCGGGGCAGCCCGAGCACACCGACCGCACGGCGCCCTGACCACGCCCCCGCGGCCCCACCCGCAGCACCCCCCTGCCCCGAACGGAGGAAGCACCGCATGACGGAGCCGACGACGCCCCGCCCGGCCACCGTGCCGCTCGCACCGCCCATCCGCTACGTGGCCCTCGGCGACTCCATGACCGAGGGCGTGGGCGACCCCGACCCCGCCCGCCCCAACGGGGTGCGCGGCTGGGCCGACCTCGTGGCCGAGCAGCTGACCGCGGCCCACCCGGACACCCGCTACGCGAACCTCGCGGTCCGGGGGCGGCTGCTCCGCGGGATCGTCGAGGAGCAGCTCGAGGCGTGCCTGGCCCTGGAGCCGACCCTGGTGAGCCTCTACGCCGGGGGCAACGACCTGCTGCGCCCCCGCGCGGACGTGGACGCCCTCATGGGGGTCTACGAGCAGGCGGTCGCCCGGCTGCGGGGCTCCGGCGCCCAGGTGGTGCTGTTCACGGCCTTCGACCCCGGCCGGGACGCCCCCACGTCCTGGACCCGCCCCCGGCAGGCGCTCTACAACGAGCACGTCCGGGAGATCGCCGACCGGCACGGGTGCCTGGTCCTCGACTACTGGCGGATGCGCACCCTGCAGGACTGGCGCTACTGGGCGGTGGACCGGCTGCACATGTCGACCGCGGGGCACACCCGCGTGGCCGCCCGGGTGCTCGAGCTGCTGGGCGTGGAGCACGCCCTGGAGCTGCCGCCCACCGACCGGCTGCCGGTCACGGCGAGCCCGGGGGTGCTGAAGGAGGACCTCCTCTGGGCCCGCGAGTACCTGCTGCCCTGGGTCGGGCGGCGGCTGCGCGGGACCTCCTCCGGGGACGCGGTCGCCGCCCGCCACCCCGGGTACACGACGCTGCTCCCGCGCCCGGTGCTCCCCGCCGGTCCCGCGGCCCCCGCGGAGCCGTCGGCCCCCGCCCGGTGCGGCTGAGCAGGGAGTCCCCCGGTTTGCGGGGGTCCGGGGAGCCGGTAGACTGACCCGAAGCTGGTCACACCTGACGTCAGGTTGCGGGGAAGTCCGTCCGGGCCTAGACTTCAAGGCTGTCGTGTGGTGGAGTCCACCTTCCGGCACCTTGATCTTCACCGTCTTCATCGTGGCGAGGCCTTCGCCGGTTCCGGCCGCAGGCCTTACGAGAGGGCCCGGTTGGCGAACGGTGGCAATTCTGAAGGTGGCGGGACGCCCGTTGCCGCAGCTGAGTGATCAACTGCGGCACCCACTGCGTGCCGTCATTTCGTCAACATTGGAGGAGAACACTATGGCAGCGCACTGCCAGGTGACCGGAGCTCAGCCGGGCTTTGGGCACAGCATTTCGCACTCGCACCGCCGTACCAAGCGCCGGTTCGACCCGAACATCCAGAAGAAGCGGTACTGGGTGCCGTCGCTGCGCCGCAGCGTGACGCTCAACGTCAGCGCCAAGGGCATCAAGGTCATCGACGCCCGTGGCATCGATTCCGTCGTGACCGACATTCTCGCACGTGGGGAGAAGATCTAGCATGGCCAAGGACAAGGACGTTCGTCCCATCATCAAGCTGAAGTCCACCGCCGGCACCGGTTTCACCTACGTGACCCGCAAGAACCGCCGCAACGACCCGGACCGCATGGTGCTCAAGAAGTACGACCCGGTCGTCCGCAAGCACGTCGATTTCCGCGAGGAGCGCTGAATCCATGGCCAAGAAGTCCAAGATCGCCAAGAACGAGCAGCGCAAGGTCGTCGTCGAGCGCTACGCCGCGAAGCGTGCCGAGCTCAAGAAGACCCTCGTCGACGAGAACGCCACCGACGAGGCCCGCGAGGAGGCCCGCCTGGGCCTGCAGAAGCTGCCCCGGGACGCCTCCCCGGTCCGGCTGCGCAACCGGGACCAGATCGACGGCCGCCCCCGCGGCACCCTCCAGAAGTTCGGCATCTCCCGCGTCCGGTTCCGCGACATGGCTCACCGCGGCGAACTGCCCGGCATCACCAAGTCCAGCTGGTAATTTCTGACGCAGGAGCGCGATCGGTCCCCCGTGCCGCGCTTCCCCACGACCCCAAGTCCAGGAGGACATGAACATGGCTAAGAACCGCAGTGAACTCGTCGCAGAGGTCGCCGAGAAGGCCGGCACCACCAACGCCGCCGTGAACGGCGTCCTGGACGCGATGTTCCAGGTCTTCGAGGAGTCCGTCTCCGCCGGTGAGAAGATCACCATCCCGGGCTGGCTGGCCGTCGAGCGCACCGACCGTGCCGCCCGCACCGGTCGCAACCCGCAGACCGGCGAGACCATCGAGATCCCGGCCGGCCACGGCGTCAAGCTGACCGCTGGTTCCAAGCTCAAGGCGGCCGTGTCCAAGAAGTAAGGACACCCGCGGGTCCGTTCCGGACCCCGTCCCATGGCTTCGTCCGAAGGGGCGGCCCCGCACCGGGGCCGCCCCTTCGGCGTGCCCGGGCCCCGCGCCGCGGACACGACCGGCAGCGCGGCCCCCGGCACCGCAATTGGTCCGGTGCCGGGGGCGGCGCGCATAATGGGACCACCGGGCCGAGCGGCCGGCGATCCAGACGGGAGGTGCGGCGTGAGCCCACGTGCACGGCGCCTCGCCCGCGGCTGGGCCGGAGCGGCCATCGCCACCTCCGCCGCCGCGATCTCCCACGCGGCCGCCGGCGGGCAGGCCCCGCCCGTCGTGCTCGTGCTCCTCTCGCTGGCCCTGTCCGGGCCGCTGTGCATGGCCCTGGCCGGCCGGGTGCTCTCGCGGTCGTCCCTGCTGCTGGGCGTGCTGCTCAGCCAGTCCGTGCTGCACGCCCTGTTCGCGGCCTCCGGCGGCGCCGGCACGATGGCCCACGCCGCGCACCCCTCCCTGCACCACGCCGCCCAGCACGGCGCCACGGGGGGTGCGCCCGGCCCCGCCCTGGTGCTGGAGGTCCAGTCCCACGCCGAGCACGGCGGGACCGCCATGCTCGTCGCCCACGCGCTCGCCGCACTGGCCTCCTACGTGCTCATGCGCCACGGCGAGGTCGCGGCCGTGGTCCTCCTGGAGGCGCTGCGGCTGCGCGTGCGCCGCCGGCGGCAGGTCCTGCCGGCCCCCGTGGTCGTCGGCCGCCCGCGTGCCGTGCGGGCCGGGCGCCCGCACGTGCTGACCGACCAGACGCTCCTGCGTCCCGTGCGCTCCCACCGCGGGCCGCCGCGCGCCCGCCGTCGACCCCTGCTGCCGGTCCTCCTCCCGGGACCCGCCACGCTGCCCGCCGGCTGAGCCGGACGGCCGCGGGGCGCCGCCCGGGCCACCGACCTCGGCAGGACGTCCGACGGCCCGTGCCCGCCGCCGGCCCTCCCGGCCCGGCGGCCCCGCCCACCGCCGCCCGGCCCTCCGAGGAGACCCCATGCCCACGTCCACCACCCGCCGCACCGCCGCCCTGCTGGCAGCGGGAGCCCTCACCCTCCTGCCCCTGCTGCCCGCAGCCGCGCACGACGAGCTGACCGCCGTCACGCCGGAGCCCGACTCCGTCCTGACCACCGCGCCGGAGGAGCTCGAGCTCACCTTCTCCGGCGAGATCATGGACATCGGCCACCAGATCCTGGTCACCGACTCCGAGGGACGCTCCGTGACGGAGGGCCCGCTCGAGCCGGAGGGGAACACGGTCGTCCAGCCCCTGGCCGCGGCCGGCGCGGAGGACGAGACCTACCGCGTGGTCTGGCGCGTGGTCTCCGGCGACGGGCACCCCATCGAGGGGACGTTCAGCTACGACGTCGGCTCCGGCGGCGAGCCCTCGGCGGACCCGAGCGCCGCGGTCGAGGACGCCGCCGCGAGCGCCCAGGACGCCGCGGACCGCGCCTCGTCCGGGGACGTCCCGCTCTGGCTCGTCGCGGTCGCGGGCGGGGCCGTGGCCCTCGCCGTGCTCGGCGTGGTGAGCCTCGTCTCGAGCCGGCGCCGCAAGGGCTGAGCTCCCGGGGTCCGCCCCGCTTCCGCACCGTCCGCACCTCCCGGCCGCAGCCCGCCGGGCGCCGCCGCGCCCCCGGGGGCTGCCGCCGTGCACCCTTCTGCGCGTGCCCGCCCCGCGCATCCTCGTCATCGACTCCCAGGAGCACCCATGCCCACTTCCCTGCCCACTTCCCTGCCCACTTCCCTGCCCGCTTCCCTGCCCACCTCCCTGCCCGCCGCGCTGCTGCGCACCGGCACCGTCCTCGCCCTCGGCGCCCTCGCGCTCACGGGCTGCGCGTCCTCCGCCCAGGAGCCGGCACCGTCCGCCGCGTCCACCTCCGCCTCCGGCGTTCTCTCCCCGCACGACGCCGGGGGCGCCGCCGCGCACGAACCGCTCACCGTGGAGCAGCCCTGGGCGAAGGCGGGCCCCGCCGGGGGGATGACCGGGGTGTTCGGCACCCTCGTCAACGAGGGCGACGCCCCGGTCGTGCTCACCGGCGCGTCCGCCGAGGGCGTCGCCGGGGCGGTCGAGCTGCACGAGACCGTGCTCGACCCCGAGACCGGCAGCACGGTCATGCAGCGGATGCAGGACCCGGTCGGCATCGCGCCGGGGGAGTCCTACGCCCTCGAGCCCGGGGCGGACCACCTCATGCTCCTGGACCTGCGCTGCGGGCTCCGTGCCGGGGACGACCTCGAGCTCGTCCTGCGCTTCGAGGGCGGGACCCAGCAGACGGTCACGGCGGCCGTCCGCGACTACGCGGGCGCCCAGGAGGAGTACGCCCCGGGCCACGGCGAGGACGAGGACGCAGGCGAGGACGACCACGCGGACGACGGCGAGGGGCACGCCGGGGGCCACGCGAGCGGGACGGGGTCGCCCTCCGGGGCCACGCCGGCGGCGGACCTGCCGGGCTGCCGTGGGTGAGGCCCGCGGCCTGGACCGGCGGCGCCTGCTCGTGGCGGGCGGCGCCGCCGGCGTCGGCGCCGCCTCCGCCCTGGGCCTGGAGTCGGCCCGCCGCGCCGGGGCCCCCGCCGCGGCCCCGCAGGACACCGCCCGGGCGGCACCGCAGGGGCACGGGCAGGCCGTCGAGCCCTTCCACGGCCCCCGGCAGGCCGGGGTGGCGACCGCGCCGCAGGCGTTCGCCGCCTTCGTGGCGCTGGACCTGAACCGGGACACCACCCGGGACGCGGTGCGGCGCCTGCTGCGGGTGCTCTCCGAGGACGCCGCCGCCCTGACCCAGGGGCGGGCGCCGGTCGCCGACCAGGAGCCGTGGCTCGCCGAGCACCCCGCGCGGCTCACGGTCACCCTCGGCTTCGGGCGGCGGCTGCTCGGACTGGTCGCCCCGGACCGGGTGCCGGCCTGGCTGCGGCCCCTGCCCCCGTTCTCGATCGACCGGCTCGAGGAGCGGTGGAGCGACGGCGACCTGCTGCTGCAGATCTGCGCCGACGACCGCCTCGCGGTCTCGCACGCCCAGCGGGTGCTGCTCAAGGCCGCCCGCTCCTTCGCCGCCGTGCGCTGGGTGCAGGACGGCTTCCGGCACACCGTGGGCTCCGTCCCGGACGGGCAGAGCATGCGCAACCTCTTCGGCCAGGTGGACGGCACCGTCAACCCCCGGGGCGGCAGCGAGGAGTACGAGCGGGTGGTCCACGGCCGGGACGGCTTCGCGCCGTGGGTCCCGGACGGCACGGCCCTGGTCGTCCGCCGGATCGCCATGAACCTGGACACCTGGGACGAGGCGGACACGCCGGCGCGGGAGGACGCCGTCGGGCGGCGCCTGCGCGACGGCGCCCCGCTGACGGGCGGTGCCGAGCACGACGAGCCGGACCTCGCCGCGCGGGGGCCGCTGGGCTTTCCCGTCATTGCGGACTACGCCCACGTGCGCCGCTCCCGCTCGGAGGACCCCCTCGAGCGGATCCACCGGCGGGTCTACAACTACGACCTGCCCGTGGCGGGTGCCTGGGGCACCCGGGGCCGGGGCGCGACCACCGGAGGGGTCAGCGACGCGGGGATGGTCTTCGCGGCGCACTGCGCGGACGTCGACCGCCAGTTCGTCCCGATCCAGCGCCGGCTCGACGAGCTCGACATGCTCAACGCCTGGACCACCCCGGTCGGGTCCGCGGTCTTCGCCGTGCCCCCGGGCTGCGCGGAGGGAGGGTTCGTGGGGGACGTGCTCTTCGAGGACTGAGGACCGCCCGTGTGGGATCCGGCACACGCGCACGGGCCGGTGCGCTCGGGGAGGGACAATGGAGACGGGCCGCCCCGTCGTCGTGGGGCGGATGAAGGAGACTGACCATGAGTTCGAGGACGGCCGAGCGCGCCGACCACGGCACCGCCGCCCGGCCGGGCGACCGGGGGATCGACCCCTGGTGGCTCGCGGCCGTGCCCCTCGTGGCCCTCGCGGCGCTCATCGCGGCGATGCTGTGGACCGGCTCCGGCGCGGCCCGGCTCGCCGCCGACCCCGGGGCGCTGGTCCGCTGGGGGCTGCCCGCCGCGGAGCTCGTGCACAACGGCGCGCTGGTGGTGGTCATGGGGGCCCTGCTGTTCGCGGTGGGCGTCGTGCCGACCACCGTCGACGGGCGCCGCCGGGGCACCCGGGACCGCGCCGCGGCCCCCGAGCACCCGCTGTTCCGCCGCACCCTGCGCCTCGCCGAGGCCGCGGCCGTGGTCTGGACCGTGGCCGCCGTGGCCGTGCTCGTCCTGTCCTACTCCGACGTCGCGGGCGTGCCCGTGGGCGGGGACGGGACCTACACCCAGCAGCTGCTGCACTACACCACGGACATCCCCACCGGACAGGCCCAGGCGGCGATCGTCGTGGTGGCCGCCGTCGTGACCACCCTGGTCTTCGGCATCCGGGCGCTGCTCGGGCTGCTGCTCACCCTGGCCCTGTCCTGCGCGGCCCTCGTCGCCATGGCCCTCAACGGGCACTCCGCCGGCGGCAACGACCACATGGGCGCCGTCAACTCCCTGGGCCTGCACCTGCTGGGCGCGGGGCTGTGGACGGGAGGGCTCGTGGTGCTCGCCTGGCTCTCCCCGCAGCTGAGCGCCCCGGACGCCGGCACCGGCACGCTCCCCGAGGGCGCCGCCCGGGGCCGTCCGTCCGCCGGCCCGCGGCGGCGGGTGCCGATCGCGGCCGTGGTCCTGCGCCGCTTCTCCGCGGTCGCCCTCGGCGCCTTCCTCCTCGTCCTGCTCTCCGGGACGGTCAACGCGGCCGTGCGCATCGGCTCCTGGGAGCAGCTCCTCAGCGGCTACGGGTGGCTCGTGCTGGTCAAGTTCGTCCTCACGCTGGGCCTGGGCCTGGCGGGCCTCGCGCACCGCCGGTGGCTGGTGCCCGCGCTCGAGGCCGGCCGGCTCACGGCCCGCCGCGCCGTGTGGCAGCTCGTGCTCGGGGAGCTGCTGGTGATGGGCGCCGTCATGGGCGTCGCCGTGGCCCTGTCCCGGACCGCCCCGCCGGTGCCCGAGGAGATCGCCCCGGACGCCTCCCCGGCGCTGATCCTCACCTGGTACGAGCTGCCGCCCGAGCCCACCGCGGCCTCGTGGTTCACCACGTGGCGCGTCGACTGGCTGTGGCTCGCGGTCTGCGTGTTCCTCGCGGCCGTCTACCTGTGGGCGTTCGTGCGCGTGCGCCGGCGCCGGGACTCCTGGTCCGTGCTGCGCACCCTCTCGTGGCTCACCGGGGTCGGGGTGCTGTTCTTCATCACCTCGGGCGGGTTCGCCGTCTACGGCCGGGTCCTGTTCTCGGCGCACATGGTCGAGCACATGGCACTGACCATGGTCGTGCCGATCTTCCTGGTCCTGGGCGCGCCGGTCACCCTGCTGCTCAAGGCCCTGGAGTCCCGCCCGGACGGCACCCGCGGGCCCCGCGAGTGGATCCTGCGGCTCGTGCACTCGGGGTTCGGCAGGGTCGTGACGCACCCGATCTTCGCGGCCGTGAACTTCGCCGGCTCCATCGTGGTCTTCTACTTCACCCCGCTGTTCCACTTCACCCTGCACTACCACGTGGGCCACGTGTTCATGGTCGTGCACTTCCTGATCACCGGGTACCTGTTCATGCTGGTGCTGATCGGCACGGACCCCGTCCCGTACCGCCCCGGCCACATGATGCGCCTGGTCCTGCTGCTGGCCACGATGGTCTACCACGCCTTCGTGGGGGTCGCCCTCATGGGCTCCGACACCCTGCTGCAGGCCTCCTGGTTCGGCAACACCGGCCGGGACTGGGGCCGCACCGCGATCGAGGACCAGCAGCTCGGCGGGGCCCTCATGTGGGGGATCGGCGAGTTCCCCACCGTCGTCGTCGCCGTCGTCGTCGCGATCATGTGGGCGATCGAGGGCACCAAGGAGAACCGCCGTGCGGACCGCAAGGCCGACCGCACGGACGACGCCGAGCTCAAGGCCTACAACGAGATGATGGCCGGGCTCGCCGAGCGCGACGACCGCGCCGCCCGGCCCTGAGCACCGTCCCGCCCGTCCCGCCGCCCGTCCCGCCCTGGTCCACCCCGTCCTGCTCCGCCCCGAAAGGATCCCCCTCCATGCGCCTCACCTCCCGCGTCCGCGCCTCCGAGCTGCAGGGCCGTGCCTGGCTCAACACCGGCGGCAGGGACCTCGACCTCGCCGCGCTGCGCGGCAAGGTCGTGGTCCTGGACTTCTGGTCCTTCTGCTGCATCAACTGCCTGCACGTGCTCGACGAGCTGCGCCCCCTCGAGGAGCGCTTCTCCGACGTCCTCGTCACGGTGGGCGTGCACTCCCCGAAGTTCGAGCACGAGGCCGACCCGGACGCGCTCGCGGCCGCCGTGGACCGCTACGAGGTCCACCACCCCGTGCTCGACGACCCCGAGCTGACCACCTGGGACGCCTACACGGCCCGCGCGTGGCCCACGCTCGTGGTGGTGGACCCGGAGGGCTACATCGTGGCGCACCTCTCGGGGGAGGGCCACGTGCAGGGCCTCGTCACCCTCGTGGAGGAGCTCGTGGCCGAGCACGAGGCCCGGGGCACCCTGCACCGCGGCGACGGGCCGTACGTGCCCCGGCCGGCGCCCGAGGGGGACCTCCGCTTCCCGGGCAAGGTGCTGCCGCTGCCGGACGGCTCGTTCCTGGTCTCCGACACGGGCCACCACCGCCTGGTCCAGCTCGACAACGACCTCGAGACCGTCCGGCGGGTGATCGGCGCGGGCAAGGGTCACGCGGACGGCGACCCGGGGACCGCGCGCTTCACCGAGCCCCAGGGGCTCACGCTGCTGCCCGAGGAGGTGCGCGCGGCCGCCGGCTACGACGTGGTCGTGGCGGACTCCGTCAACCACCGGCTCCGGGGCGTGGACCTCGCCACGGGGCAGGTGCGCACGGTGGCCGGCAGCGGGGTGCAGCGGCTGCTCGACGAGGAGCGCGCGCGGGGGGCGGAGCCGAACCACATCGACCCCGAGGCCGACCCGCTGGAGGTCGCGCTGTCCTCCCCGTGGGACGTCGTGTGGTCCGCGCGGGCCGACCGGCTCGTGGTGGCCATGGCGGGCACCCACCAGCTGTTCTCGTTCGACCCCCGGACCGGCCGGCTCGCCGTGCTCGCGGGCACGGGGGACGAGGGGCTCAAGGACGGGTCCGGCGCCGAGGCGTGGTTCGCGCAGTCCTCGGGGCTCGCGGAGGACCACGAGGGCAACGTGTGGATCGCCGACTCGGAGACCTCCGCCCTGCGCGTGCTCCGGTTCGACGACGACGGGGCCGTCGCGGTCGAGACCGCCGTGGGCGAGGGGCTGTTCGACTTCGGCTTCCGCGACGGCGACGCCGGCGGGGCCCGCCTGCAGCACTGCCTCGGCGTGGCCCAGCTGCCCGACGGCTCGGTGGCCGTGGCGGACACCTACAACGGCGCCGTGCGCCACTACGACCCCCGGACCCGGCAGGTGGCCACGCTGGCCCGCGGCCTGGCCGAGCCCTCCGACGTGCTGCTGGACGTCTCGGGGGAGGAGCCGCTGCTCGTCGTCGTCGAGGCCAACGCCCACCGCCTGGTGCGCGTGCCGATTCCCGCCGCCGCCCAGCGCGTCGACGAGGGGGCGTCGCGGACCCAGCGGGCCCGCACCAGGCTCGCCCCGGGCGCGCTCGCGGTCGAGGTGCGCTTCGCGGCGCCGACCGGGCAGAAGCTCGACGACCGGTGGGGGGACCCGACGCAGCTGAGGATCTCGTCCTCCCCCGAGGAGGCGCTGGCCGAGGGCGCCGGCACGGCCCAGGGCCTGCGCCGGCAGCTCGTGCTGGCGGACGGCGTCACCGAGGGCGTGCTGCACATCACCGCGCGCGCCGCGGCGTGCGACGGCGAGCCGGGAGGGGAGATCCCCGACCACGCGGCCTGCCACCTCTACCAGCAGGACTGGGGCATCCCCTTCGTGCTGGACGCCGACGGGGAGAGCGAGCTGGTCCTGGACCTGCGCGGCGTCAACTGAGCGGGCTCAGCCGCGCGGGTCGACCCGCACCGTCGAGCCGTCGATGTCGAGGTCGGCGGCGACCTCGAACGGCACGGTGCGCTCGAGCCGTTCGACGTCCCCGGTGAACAGGTCGAGGGAGTCGAAGGCGATCCGCGCGGTGCCCTGCGCGGGCTCCAGGGCCCAGCCCCGGCCGCCCTCGGCCCCCACGACGATCTCCGGGTCCGGATAGGACTCGATCGTCCACTCCACGTCCCCCGAGACCCGGCCGTCGAACTCGAAGGAGAACGGGCAGCCGGACGGGAAGAGGCTGCCCTGCCCGGCGCAGCCGTCCAGGTGCTCCTTCAGCTGCCGGTCCACCTCCTGCTCGAGGGCCTCGGTCGGCCGGGCCTCCAGGACGATCTCCGCCTGCTGGCCCGGGTCGGTCAGCACGGTGCGCACCGGGTCGGCCGCCACGAGCTCGGACGTGTAGGAGGCCGTGTAGACGCCCGGGAAGAAGGCGGAGAACTCCGCGGAGGACTCCGGCAGGGCCACGGACATGCCGTTCACGTCGACCGAGGTGGCCCCCGGCAGACTGACCGTCACCGTGGGCAGGGGGGTCTCGTCGAACGCCCACACCGTGAAGAAGCCCCACTGGGTGTCCACGGGGTGGAGGGCGAACTCGGAGCTGTGCGGCTGGCCGTCGAGGGTGTAGTCCGCGCGGACCACGGCCCGCTCGCCGTCCTCCGAGACGGTGGAGACCTCCAGGTCCTCGAGGTCCTCGGCCGCGGCCTCGAGCGGGTCGCCGTCCAGCATCGCCGCGTTGGCCTCAGGGACGCGGGCGTTGAGCAGCCCCAGGGCCTCGCCGCCGTCCCCGTCCCGCAGGTCCTCGAGGTAGGCCCGCACGTCCGTCTCCGGACCGTACATGTACTTGTTCACCAGGGCGATGGTGACGGCGGCGGCCGCCACCCCGAGCAGCACGAGGAACAGCCAGGCCCCGAGGGCTTTCAGCACGCGGACGTTGGACTCCATCCGATCACGCTAGCCGATCGCCCCCCGGCCTGCGCGTGCACCGGGCCGGGCGGGGCCCGTCCGGGGCGCGGTCCGCCCCAGGACGGGTACGCTACGTGCCGCACCCCTTCCCCCGCCCGATCGTCCCCCGTCTGGAGCTGACTCCCCATGGCCGACTCCGTCCGCCAGGTCCCCGAGAAGTACGGACCCGTCCGCGCCGTGCTGCGTCCCCGGCTGGGCTCCTACGGCCGCCGCCTGCTCTCCTGCCTGGGCCCGCTGCTGGTGGTCGTGGTGCTCGTGCTGTTCCTCTGGGCGCGGCGGCCGGCCCCCGGCGTGGCGGTGGTGGTGCTCGTGCTCGTGCTCGCCGCCGCCGCCGCGTGCTGGCTCCGGCTGCGTCCCGTGCTGGTCGTCCGCACGGACAGCCACGTCCTGCGCTCCCGCACCGTGGGCTTCGCCGCGACGCCGCTCGCGGAGGTGGAGCACGTCGTCACGATCGGGGCCCTGCACCGGGCGGCCGGCGCCCAGCGCTCGGCCGCCCGTCCCCACCTGTGGGCGGCGGGCCGCTCGGGCCGCCGGGTCCTGGGCCTCGACGGCGCGGTGTGGGACGCCCGCGCCCTCGAGGACGTCGCCGTGGCGCTGGGGGCGCCCCGCACCCATCTCGAGCGCGCGACGGCACGGGAGGCCGCGGCCCGCTGGCCCCGGCTCGTGCCCTGGGGGCTCCGGCACCCGCGGCTGCGCTCGGCCGCGTCCTCCGCGGGTCTGCTCGCCGTCCTCGCCCTCGTGGGGTGGTTCTCGCTCGGCCTGCCGGGCACCGGCTGAGTTCCCGGGCTCGCCGGCACCTGCCGCGCCCCTGGGCTCCCGTGCACCTGGCGCGCCCCGGACGCGCGGGAGCCCGCCGCCCCGGCAGCGGGCGGCGGGCTCCTCGGGCACCGGGCGGAGCGCCCTGTGCTCAGCCGGCGGCGGCCAGCTCCTGGCGGGCCCGCTCGATCTCGGCCTTGCGCTCCTCGACGGCCTCGCGGGTCAGCTCGGCGCCGGCCTCCTCGTCCCGGGTCAGGTTCGCCCCGGTCTCGGGGTCGAAGACGTGCATCCGGCGGGTGTCGACCCAGATCCTGCCCTTCGTCCCCCCGCGGATGCGGGAGGTGGCGTCGAGGGAGACGACGATCTGCGGGTGCATCTCGTCCCCGTCCAGCTCCTGCGCCAGCTCGTCGAGCTTCGCCTTGACCGAGTCGTCCTGCCGGTAGTTGATGTAGCCGTACTGCTCGTTGCCCATCCACTCGGTGTGGGTGAACTCGGTGTCGAAGACGGTGCCGCGGGAGGCGATCGCCTCGTCCACGAACTTGGCGTCGTTGAAGTGCTCGGGGCGCAGGCCGAGCAGCACGATCGACCCGTCCGCGGGCAGCTTCCCGGCGGCCTTCTCGGGGACCGGGATCTCGCCCAGCGGGGTGTCGAACACGCTGCCCTTCACGTGCGCCGGGAGGAAGTTCATCGACGGGGAGCCGATGAACCCCGCCACGAACAGGTTCGCCGGCTGCTCGTAGAGCTCACGGGGCGAGGCGATCTGCTGCAGGATGCCCTTCTTGAGCACCGCCACGCGGTCGCCGAGGGTCATGGCCTCCGTCTGGTCGTGGGTCACGTAGACCGAGGTGATGCCCATCCGGCGCTGGAGCTGGGCGATCTCGGTGCGCATCTGGCCGCGCAGCTTCGCGTCCAGGTTGGACAGGGGCTCGTCGAACAGGAACGCGTCGGCGTCCCGCACGATCGCCCGGCCCATCGCCACGCGCTGGCGCTGACCGCCGGAGAGGTTGGCCGGCTTGCGCTCGAGGTGGTCGTCGAGGTCCAGGGTCGAGGACGCCGTGCGCACCTTGCGGTCGATCTCCTCGTCGGAGAACTTGCCCTTGGACAGCCGCAGCGGGAACGCGATGTTCTCGTACACGGTCAGGTGCGGGTAGAGCGCGTAGTTCTGGAACACCATGGACAGGTTGCGCTCGCGGGGCTCCTTCTCGTTGACCCGCTGGCCGTTGATCAGGAGGTCCCCGGAGGTGATGTCCTCGAGGCCCACGATCATCCGCAGCAGCGTGGACTTGCCGCAGCCGGAGGGCCCCACGAGGATGAGGAACTCGCCGTCGGCGATGTCGATCGACACGTCGTTGACGGCCGGGAAGCCGTCGCCGTACTTCTTGACGAGGTGGTTGAGGGTGATGGATGCCATCTGGGACTCAGTCCTTCGTTCGGTTCGGAAGATGCGGGAGGTGGCGCGGGCTCAGCCCTTGACCGCGCCCTGGGTGAGGCCGGAGACGATCTGGCGCTGGAACAGCAGCACCAGCAGCACCACCGGGATGGTGACGACGATGGCCGCCGCGGAGATCGCGCCCGCCGGGTCCTCGAACTGCGAGGCGCCGGTGAAGAACGCGAGCGCCGCCGGGACGGGCCGGGCCGCCTCGGTGGAGGTGAGGCCGATGCCGTAGACGAAGTCGTTCCACGCGATGAAGAACGCGATGATCGCCGTGGTGAAGACGCCGGGCAGGGCCAGCGGCACGATGACCTTGCGGAACGCCTGCCACGTGGTGGCGCCGTCCACCTGGGCCGCCCGCTCGAGGTCCCACGGGATCTGCTGGAAGAACGCGGTCAGCGTCCAGATGGAGATCGGCAGGGTGAGCGAGAGGTAGGGGATGATCAGGCCGGGCCAGGTGTCGTACAGCCCGATCTGGCGCCACAGGTTGAACAGCGGGGTCACGATCGAGACCACGGGGAACATGGACACCGCCAGGGCGACCGTCAGGATCATCTTCTTGCCCGGGAAGTCCAGCCGGGCGATGGCGTAGGCGCAGAGCGTGGCGAGCACCACGGCCACGGCCGTGGCGATCAGACAGATGCCGATCGAGTTGATCAGGGAGGGCACGAACAGTTCGCGCGCCTGCCCCACGAAGATCGAGGAGTAGTTCTCCCCGACCCACTGCGTGGGCAGGAACTTCCCGGAGGTCAGGTCCGCGGGCGTCTTGAAGGACGTCATGAGGATCGAGGCGACGGGGAACAGGGCGTAAATGAGGACCAGGACCGTGACGACGCCCCATCCGACCTTCTGCTTGGTGGTCATGGGTTACCTTCCCTTCCCGGCGCCGGCGAGGTCGACCTTGAACACCTTGATGGCGACGAAGGCGATCAGCAGCACGCAGACGAACAGGATCACGGAGATCGCCGAGCCGAGCCCGATCTCCAGTCGGCCGATGGAGGTGCGGTAGGCGAGCAGGGACAGGGTCTCCGTGCCGTACTGCCCCTGGGTCATGATGAAGATGTTGTCGAAGATGCGGAACGCGTCCAGGGCGCGGAACACCACGGCCACCATGATCGCGGCCTTCATGTTGGGCAGGACCACCCGGGACATCCGCTGCCACCACGTGGCGCCGTCGACCCGCGCCGCCTCGGTGTACTCGCTCGGCACCTGGGCCAGGCCGGCGAGCAGCAGGAGCGAGATGAACGGCGTGGTCTTCCAGATCTCGGAGGCCATGATCACGAACAGGGCCGGCCACTGGGACGCGAACCAGTTGAAGTCCGGGCCGATGCCCGGGACCCAGGAGAACCAGTTGTTGATGTAGCCGGTCGTGATGTCGAACGCGTAGAACCAGGCGAACGCGGAGACCACGGTGATGATGCCGTAGGGGACCAGGATCGCGGTGCGCAGCAGCCCCTTGGTGTTGCGGATCGCGTTGTTCATCACGAGCGCCAGGGCGAAGCCGAGGACGAGCTCCACGACCACGGTGACGATCGTGATGAGCACCGTGATCCACAGGTCCCGCCAGAACACCCCGTCGGTGAGGACCGTGGCGTAGTTGCCGAGGAAGACGAACTCCTTCTCCCCGGGGGCGGTGAGCCGGAACGAGAAGAAGGAGTCCCACAGCGCCTGCAGGATCGGGTACATCGTGACCAGCAGCATCACGATGAACGCCGGACCGGCGAGCATCCAGCCGAGCTTGCGCTCCGACCGGGCCCGGTCGGACATCAGCGGCTTCGCGCTGCGGCGGCCGGTCACGGGGGCCGGGGAGACCTCCCGGGGCCCGGTGCCGGGGGCGTTGGGGTTGACGACGGTGCTCATAGCAGCCGCTCTCCTCTCAGGACGGACTCGATGAACTCGGCGGTGAGCCGGGGCGTGTCCTCGGTGACGGACGCCGGCGGGGTCCACTCCTGCTGGATGGCGGTGGAGACCTCGTTGTAGAACGGCGTCTGCGGGCGCGGGGCCGCGTTGTCCAGGGACTCGCGGATCGTGGCGTACATCGGGTAGGCCTCCCGGACCTCCGGGTCCTCGTAGGCGGCCTCGGACGCCGCCGGGTTGCCGTTGCTCACGAAGTAGTAGGCCTGGTTCTCGGGCTGGACGATGCACTCGACCGCCTCCCACGCCAGCTCCTGGTGCTCGGACGTGGCGCCCACGCCGATGTTGATCCCGCCCAGCGGGGGAGCGGAGGGCTCGTCCGGGTCCACCCGCGGCCACAGGGCCCAGCCGATGTCCTCGTACACGGACCGGTCGACCGTCCCGCCCTCCACGGCGGCGGCGGTCGCCGCGTAGATGAAGGGCCAGTTGACCATGAAGGAGCCGTCGTCGGACTGGAACTGGATCATCGAGGCGTTCTCGTCGGCGGTCGGCAGGCCGGGGCCGCCGAGCCCGTCCTGGCCGATGGTCCCGACGATCTCGGCCGCCTTCCGGCCGGCGTCGGAGTCCAGGCCGATCGAGATCTCGTCGGAGGGGGCCTCCGGGTTCTCCACGATCGAGCCTCCCGCGGACGCCACGAGGGCGTTCACCCACACGGTCATCGACTCGGCCGACGTGCCCTGCACCCCGAGGTACTTGTCCTGCTCCCGCGCGGCGTCCATGATCTGGTCCCAGGTCACCGGCTCGTCCATGTTCAGACCGGCGGCCTCCGCCACGGACTCCCGGTACCACAGCAGCTGGGTGTTGGCCCAGAACGGCACCGAGACCAGCTCGTCCTTCCACTTCGCGCCCTCGAGGGGCCCCGCCAGGACGTCCTGGGTCGTGGCCTCCTCCACGTCCCCCGGCACGGGGGACAGGAAGCCCGGCTCGGCCAGTTCGGGGATGAAGGGCGGGTCCAGGCTCATGATGTCCATCGAGCTGTCCCCGGCGGCCAGGCGCCGGGCGAGCTGCTCGCGCTGCGACGCGGCGTCGCGCGGGAGCAGCGAGGTCTCGATGTTGTACCGGCCTCCGGACTCCTCGGAGCACTGCTGCGCGAGCTCCGCCTGACCGCCGGCGTCGGGGTTGATGTACCAGGTCAGGGTGGGGGTGGCGCCGGCGTCGGCGTCACCGCACCCCGTCATGAGCAGGGCACCCACGGCACCGAGGGCCGCGGCGGCGCTGAGCCGCCGCCTGCCCGGTGCTCTGTGGGGGTGTGAGGTGGTGGTCAACGGTCGTTCCTCCCCTTCGGCGATGTGGCGGTCCGCGAGGGGCGTCGAGGGGATCCTGTGGGACCCGGTCGGCGGGACGGTCGGCGGCGGGTGCTGCCGGTCGACCACCCCTGCACGGAGCCTTCAGTCTATGAGTGCGCTACCTCACATACCAGTAACCTGACGGTTTGCATCGGTGTGCCGCCGTGGGTCCGGGCGTGTCCCGGTGCGCCCGGCTGTTCCCGCCTTGAACGGCACCGGGTGCGGCCCCGCGCCGGGAGGTTCTGGGGCGCGGCGGGGCGGCTCAGGAGAGCAGCAGGGCCACGACCGCCATGGTCAGCATGGCGACCACCGTGGTGACGAGCACGGTGTCCCGGCACAGCTGCTCCGCCCGGCCGTAGCGCACGGCCGCCACGTAGATGTTCTGGGCGGTCGGCAGCGCCGCCATCACCACCACGGCGTAGAGGAGGTGGCCGTCCAGGCCCAGCACGAACCGGGCGAACAGGAACGCCAGCGCCGGGTGGAGCAGCAGCTTGAGCGTGCTGGCCAGCACCACGTCCCGGCGCGGCCCGGCACCCCGCCGCAGCGGGGAGGCGCCCACCAGGGAGATGCCGAAGGCCATCAGCATCGCCGGGATGGAGGCCCCCGCCACCAGCTCCACGGGCTCGTGCACCACCTCCGGCAGCCGCCACCCGGTGACGGCGAAGAGGATGCCCAGCCCGGAGCCCACGATCATCGGGTTGGTGACCACGTTGCCCAGGACGCTGCCGAGGCTGGGGCGGCGGCCGTCGGTGAGGGTGTCCATGACGGTCAGGTAGACGGGGGTGTTGAGCGCCAGCTGGAACAGGATGACGGGGACCACCTGGGACGCGTCCCCGAGCACGAAGACGGCGATCGGGATGCCGAGGTTGGCCGAGTTCACCTGGGAGGCGGCCTGGGCTCCCATCACGGTGGTGGCCGCGTCCCGGCGCAGCACCCACCGGGCGATCCCGGCGTAGACGAGGGTCGTGGCCACGGCGGACACGGCGGCCACCAGCAGCGGCGCGGAGAGGATCCGGGCGATGTCCGCCTCGGAGATGGTGAGGAACAGCAGCGGCGGACTGGCCACGTAGAAGGCGAACTTGCTCAGCACGAGCTGCCCCTGGGGGCCCAGCACGCCCCGCCGGCCCACGGCGTAGCCGGTCAGGATGACGGCCCAGACGATGAAGAACCCCGAGAACACTCCGGTCACGGGACCCTCCCTCGCGCTGCTGCGGGTCCGCGTCCGCGGGCCCCTACAGTTCTATCCCATCACCGGCCCGTCCGCGGTCGGGCCGGGGCGGGTCACGCGGCGGGCAGGTCGGCGCGGGCGGCGCTCAGCGTCCGGGAGTGGGGCGGGCGGGCGACGCCGTCGAGCAGGGCCTCGGCGGGGTCCGACCCGAGGTCGACGATCCGGTTGTCCGCGTCCACGTGGACCACGGACGGCACGTGGGCGCGCGCCTCGGCGTCGTCCATCTGTGCGTAGCTGATGAGGATGACGAGGTCCCCGGGGTGCACGAGGTGGGCGGCGGCCCCGTTGATCCCGACGACGCCGGAGCCGCGCTCGCCGGCGATCGTGTAGGTCTCCAGCCGCGCGCCGTTGGTGACGTCCACGATGGAGACGAGCTCGCCGGGGAGGATGTCGGCGGCGTCGAGGAGGTCCTGGTCGACGGTGACCGAGCCGACGTAGTGGAGGTCGGCCTGGGTCACGACGGCACGGTGGATCTTGGCCTTGAACATGGTGCGCAGCATGACGGGAGATGTGCTCCTCGTGAGCGGGGTGCGGGTGACGGGCGCGGGGCCCGGGCGGTCGCCCCGGTGCGGATGCGGGGAACGGGGCGCGGGGACATCCTACCGCGCGGTCCCGGGAGACGACGAACGCCCCGGCCGGGTGGGCTCGGGGCGTTCGGTGCGAGAGCGGCTGACGGGAATCGAACCCGCGTATCAGGCTTGGGAAGCGTGCGCTCTACCATTGAGCTACAGCCGCGCATCCGTGGTCCGTCCGGCGCGAGCACCGGACGAGGACAGCACACACTCTACACCACCCGCCGGGACGGGGGTGGGCACGGGGCGGCGGCGCAGCGCGGTCCGGCGCCCGGCCGTGCGATACCTTGGGGACCGTGCTGATCTCTGACCGCGACATCCGCCGGGAGCTCGACGGCGGCCGGGTCGTCCTCGAGCCCTACGATCCCGCCCTGATCCAGCCCGCCAGCATCGACGTGCGGCTGGACCGCTGGTTCCGGCTCTTCGACAACCACAAGTACGCGCACATCGACCCGTCCGTGGAGCAGCCGGAGCTCACCCGGCTCGTGGAGGTCGACCCCGAGGAGGCCTTCGTGCTGCACCCGGGGGAGTTCGTGCTCGGCTCCACCTACGAGAAGGTGACCCTCCCGGACGACATCGCCGCCCGTCTCGAGGGGAAGTCCTCGCTGGGGCGCCTGGGCCTGCTGACCCACTCCACGGCGGGGTTCATCGACCCGGGCTTCTCGGGGCACGTCACGCTCGAGCTGTCCAACATGGCCACGCTGCCGATCAAGCTGTGGCCGGGCTCCAAGGTGGGCCAGCTGTGCTTCTTCCGGCTGTCCTCGCCCACGGAGCACCCGTACGGCTCCGGCGCCTACGGCAACCGGTACCAGGGGCAGCGCGGACCCACGGCCTCGCGCAGCCACCTCGGGTTCTCCCGCACCCGCATCTGACCCCGCACGGCCCGGCCGCGCCCGGCGGTGTGCCGGCGCCCCGCGGCCCGTGAACCGGCGGGCCCACGAACCGGTCGGCTCACGAACCGCCGGCGCCGTGGTGGGGGGACGCCGCGGTCTTCGGGTCGCGCGCACGCAGCAGCAGGAGCAGGCCGGCGCCGACCACCAGGAGGATCCCGAGGATCCCCCAGCGCTGCGCGCCGAGCACGGAGACGAACACCGCGAACAGGGTGGGCGCCAAGAAGCTCACGGCCCGCCCCGTGGTGGCGTAGAGGCCGAACAGGGCGCCCTCCTCGCCGGTCCGCGTGAGCCGGCCGAGGAACGTGCGGGAGGCGGACTGCGCGGGGCCCACGAACAGGCACAGCAGCAGCCCGCAGACCCAGAACGCCGCCGTGCCCTCGAGGAACAGCAGCGGGGTCCCGGCCAGCAGGATGCCGACGAGCGACGCCACGATGACGCGCTTGGGCCCCACCCGGTCGTCGAGCCGCCCGCCCACGAGGGCGCCCGCCCCGGCCGCCACGTTGCCGACGATCGCGAAGACGATGACCTCGCTCAGGGTGAAGCCGAACGTGCCGGCCGCGATGACGCCGCCGAAGGTGAACACCGCGTTGAGCCCGTCCCGGAACACGGCGGAGGAGAGCAGGAACCACAGCGTCTGCGGGGCGTCACGGTACAGCTCCCGCAGGGTCTGCCACAGCTGGCGGTAGGAGCGGGCCACGGACGGGCGCGGTCCCCGGCGGGTGGGGCGGATCTCGGGCACCACCAGCAGGACGGGGATCGAGAACAGCGCGATCCACAGCCCCGAGAACAGGGCCACGGCCCGCACGTTGAGGGCGTCCTCCTCGGGGATGCCGAGCAGGCCCGGGGTGATGAACCCGAACAGCACGATCGTCAGGGCCACGATCCCGCCGAAGTAGCCCATGGCCCAGCCCTGGCCGCTCACCCGCCCGATGTGCTCGCGGCCCGCGATCCCCGGCAGCATCGCGTTGTAGTTGACCACCGCGAACTCGTCGAAGACGTTGGCCAGCGCCAGCAGGCCCACCCCGAGGTAGAGGTACGGCTGGTCGGGGAGGACCAGGAAGCACAGGGCCGTGAGCAGCGCCGTGAGCATCGTGTTGATCCCGAGCCACAGCTTGCGCCGCCCCGCGCCGTCGCTGCGCTGGCCCACCACGGGGGCCAGCAGGGCCACCACCACGCCGGCGGCCCCGATCCCGTAGCCCAGCACCTCCGAGGCGTGGTCCTCCCCGCCGAAGGGGGCGCTCGTGAGATAGACGGTGAACACGAACGTGGTCATCACGGCGTTGAAGGCGGCGGATCCGGCGTCCCACAGGCTCCAGGCCCACACGTGCGAGCGGCGCGGCACGAACGCCGTCGCCGGGAGGGAGGGGACGGGGGCGGGAGGGCCGGGGGGCGTGGCGTCCATGGCAGTCATGCTAGGCCCGCGGTGCCCGTCGCGGAGGGCGGCCTCGCCGGAGGACCGCCCGGCAATCCGGGTTCCGCCCAGGAAACCGTCCGGGAACGTACAGGTGCTGTCAGGACATGCGAGCGGGAGCGGCAACACCCCTTTGATAGGGTGGAACACCCGGGTGCGCCCCGGCCACCCCGTGCTCGCACAGGTCCTCCGTGCCCGCGTCCGGGCCCCTCGACGCCCGCCCGCCGATCTCTTCCCCGACCCCCGGAGGCGCCTGATGACCGCTGTGCTCCTGCTCCACGCAGTGGTGGCCGCGGTCGCGCCCCTGCTGTTCGCACGGATGGGACGCAGCGCCTTCTACCTCCTGGCGGCGGTCCCGTTCGCCGGCTTCCTGTGGCTGCTGGGCTCCGGCCCGCGGGTCTACGGCCCGGAGGGCGGCTGGACCGAGGGCGGGGAGTGGATCCCGTCCCTGCGCCTGGACCTGGTGCTGCGCATGGACGCCCTCTCGTGGACGATGTCCCTGCTCGTGCTCGGCGTGGGCTCCCTGGTGCTGTTCTACTGCGCCCGCTACTTCAAGTCCGGCGCGAGCGGCATCGGCGGCTTCGGCGCGCAGCTGCTCGCCTTCGCGGGCGCCATGTTCGGCCTGGTGACCGCCGACGACATGCTGGTGCTGTTCGTCTTCTGGGAGATCACCACCGTCCTGTCGTTCCTGCTCATCAGCTACAGCCGGACCCGCCTGTCCGCCCGGCGCGCGGCGCTGCAGGCCCTCGTGCTCACCACCGCCGGCGGCCTGGCCATGCTGGTCGGCATCGTGATGCTGGGCCAGGCCGCGGGCACCTACCGGATCTCCGAGGTGCTCGCGGCGGCCCCCGAGCTGGCGCAGCGCGGGACCGTGGTGGACGTGGCGATCCTCCTGCTCCTCGTCGGCGCCGTGACGAAGTCCGCGCTGATCCCGCTGCACTTCTGGCTGCCGGCCGCGATGGCCGCGCCCACCCCGGTGTCCGCGTACCTGCACGCCGCCGCGATGGTCAAGGCCGGCATCTACCTGGTGGCCCGCTTCGCCCCGGGCTTCGCCGAGACGGCGCTGTGGCAGCCGACCATCGCGGTGCTGGGGCTGGGCACCATGCTCTTCGGCGGCTGGGCGGCCCTGAAGCAGTACGACCTGAAGCTGATCCTCGCCTACGGCACCGTCAGCCAGCTCGGCTTCCTCATGGTCATCGTGGGCCGCGGCTCCGCGGACACGGCGCAGGCGGGCATGGCCATGCTCCTCGCGCACGGGCTGTTCAAGGCCACGCTGTTCCTCGTGGTCGGGATCATCGACCACCGGGCGGGCACCCGGGACATCCGCCGCCTGTCGGGGCTCGCCGGCCGCGTGCCCGTCCTGTTCGCCGTCTCGCTCGTGGCCGCGGCGTCCATGGCCGGGCTGCCCCCGCTGGCCGGCTTCGTGGCCAAGGAGGCCGTGCTGACCGCCTTCGCCCACGACGTCGAGGGCACGGCGGGGACCGTGGTGCTCGCCGGGCTCGTGGTCGGCTCCGTGCTGACCTTCGCCTACAGCGCCCGGTTCGTGTGGGGCGGGTTCGCCCACAAGTCCGCCGAGTTCTCCGAGCTCGACGCCGGGGTCGGCGGCAGGGCCGTGGTCAGCGACATGCATCGGGTCGAGCCCGCGTTCCTCGCCGCGCCGCTCGTGCTCTCCGTCCTCACGGTGGTCCTCGGCCTCTGGCCCCAGCCGGTCGACGCGATGCTGCAGCCCTACGTCGACCAGTTCCCGGCCGTGGAGCACGACTTCTACCTGGCCCTGTGGCACGGGTTCACCCCGGCCCTCGGGCTCTCCGCCCTCATCGTCGCGGGCGGGATCCTGCTCCACCGCTTCCGGAGCCAGGTCGCGGACCTCCAGCGGGCCCTGCCGTCCCTGCCCCCGGGGGAGCTCCTCTACCGGCGGGTCGTCAACGTGCTGGACTTGGCCGCCGTGTGGATCACCGGCCGCACCCAGCGCGGTTCGCTCATGTTCTACCTCTCGGTCATCCTGATCACGGCGATCGTCGTGCCGCTGGTGGCGCTGATCGCGGAGGAGACCCCGCCCCTGGGGGCGCTGCGGGTCTCCGACGGCCCCGGGCAGCTGATCGCCGGCGTGGCCATGGTCGTCGCGGCCCTGCTGGTGCCCCTGGCCCGCAAGCGCTTCCTCGCGGTGCTGCTCGTGTCGGTCACGGGCTACGGGCTGGCCCTCATCTTCGCCCTGCAGGGCGCACCGGACCTCGCCCTGACGCAGACGCTCGTCGAGACCATCCTGCTCGTGGCGTTCGTGCTCGCCCTGCGCTCGCTGCCCGCCCCCCTGTGGCACCGCAACCCGGCCGGGCGCCGGCTGCTGCGCGGCACCATCGCGGTCACCTTCGGGCTGTTCATGATGGCGCTCGCGGCCTTCAGCATCTCCTCCCGCACGGCCGACCCGATCTCCCTGGAGCTGCCCCGCATGGCCTACGAGCTCGGCGACGGCCAGAACGTCGTCAACGTGATCCTCGTGGACATCCGCGCGTGGGACACGTTCGGGGAGATCTCCGTGCTCGTGCTCGCCGCCACCGGGGTGGCCTCCCTGATCTTCGTCACGGGTCGCGGGGACCGCATCGTCCGCTCCGGGGACGATCCCACCACCGACCAGCTGCGGGTGATCCGGCGGCGCAACGCCGCGGCCGTCTCGCCCGGCGGCGAGCCCCTGGAGGTGGGGCTGGCTCGCCGCGACGACGACCTCGAGGACCCCTACCTGCTCGCCGGGCGGACGATGGCCCCCGAGCGGCGCTCGATCGTCTTCGAGGTCGTCACCCGGCTGCTGTTCCACACGTTCATGATGGTCTCCCTCTACCTGCTGATCGCCGGGCACAACGACCCCGGCGGAGGGTTCGCGGGCGGTCTCATGGCCGGCCTCGCCCTGACCGTGCGCTACCTCGCGGGCGGGCGCTACGAGCTGGAGCTGGCCACGCCGATCAACGCGGGCACGATGCTCGGGACGGGCCTGGCGCTCGCCGCGCTCTACGCCGTCACCCCGGTGTTCTTCGGCGGGTCGGTGATGCAGAGCTACACCTTCGAGGCCGAGCTGCCACTCTTCGGGGCGGAGAAGTTCGTGACCGCCCTGATCTTCGACATCGCGGTCTATCTCATCGTGGTGGGGCTCATCCTGGACATCCTGCGCTCGCTCGGCGGCCGGATCGACCAGCGGATCGAGGAGGACGCGGTCCGCCGGCGGCGGCGCACCCCTGGACGCGGCACGCGCATCCGCGTCACGCGGCAGCGGAAGGTGTCCGCCGGCGCCCCCGCGGGAGCGACCGCGGCGGCCTCCGCGACATCGCCGACCGCGATCGCCCGGATCCGTACCGACGGAGGGAACGAGCACCGATGACCGTGAACCTGACCCTGCTGGTCGTGATGGGCGTGCTCTACGCCGTGGGCGTGTACCTGCTGCTCGAGCGCTCGCTCACCCGCGTGCTGCTCGGGCTGATGCTGCTGACCAACGGCACGAACCTGCTGATCCTGCACGCCGGCGGGGCCGCCGGGTCCGCGCCCCTGTACGAGGGGTCGATCGCCGCGGAGGACTACAGCGACCCGCTGCCCCAGGCCCTCATCCTCACCGCCATCGTGATCTCCCTCGCCGTCACCGCGTTCCTGCTGGGCATGATCTACCGGTCCTGGGTCCTCGGGCGCCGGGACGAGATCCAGGACGACGTCGAGGACCGGCGCGTGGCGCGGCAGTCCTCCTACGACATGGAGGACGACGCCGACGTCCCCGCCGACACCACGGAGTTCGACGACGCCCCACGGCCCCAGGACCCCGGTGAGTCCCTGGAGACCCCGGGTGTGCGCGGCGTCGACGAGTGGGGAGGGAGGCGGTGACCGTCGACTTCGCCCAGCTGGCCCCCCTGGCCGTCATCATCCCGTTCCTCGGGGCGGCCCTGAGCCTCCTGCTCCTGCGGCGCAACGCCCTCCAGCGGACCGTGGCCATCGGCTCGCTCGTGCTCACCCTCGCGGTCGAGGCGCTCATCCTCGGGACCACGTGGAACCTCGGCCCGCAGGCCGTCCACCTCGGCGGCTGGGAGGCGCCCTGGGGCATCGTCATGGTCGTGGACCAGCTCTCGTCCCTGATGCTCGTGGTCTCCACGGTCGTCTCCCTCGCCGTGCTCGTCTACGCGAGCGGGCAGGGCGTGGCCGACGGCGACGAGGAGGGGCCGATCTCGATCTTCCACCCCTCCTTCCTGATCCTCGTGGCGGGGGTCTCCAACGCCTTCCTCGCCGGGGACCTGTTCAACCTCTACGTGGGGTTCGAGATCCTGCTGACCGCGTCCTACGTGCTCATGACGATGGGCGGGACCGTGCAGCGGATCCGCACCGGCGTGACCTACGTGGTGGTCTCGGTGATCTCCTCCGTGCTGTTCCTGATCACCATCGCGATGATCTACGCGGCCACGGGCACCATCAACATGGCCGATCTCTCGGTCAAGCTCGAGGGCCTGCCGGTGGGGACGCAGATGCAGCTGCACCTGATGCTGCTCATCGCGTTCGGCATCAAGGCCGCGGTCTTCCCGCTGTCCTTCTGGCTCCCGGACTCCTACCCGACCGCCTCCGCGCCCGTGACCGCCGTGTTCGCCGGCCTGCTGACCAAGGTGGGCGTGTACTCGATCATCCGCACCGAGACCGTGCTCTTCCCCGGGGAGCGGCTCGACGACCTCCTGATGTGGGTCGCGCTGCTCACCATGGTGGTCGGCATCCTGGGCGCGCTCGCGCAGATCGACATCAAGCGCATGCTGTCCTTCACCCTGATCAGCCACATCGGGTACATGATCTTCGGGGTGGCCGTGGGCACCCAGGAGGCGCTCTCCGCCACGGTCTACTACGTGGCCCACCACATCGTGATCCAGACGAGCCTGTTCCTCGTGGCCGGGCTGATCGAGCGCCGCGGGGGGTCCACCAACGTGGACCGGCTGGCCGGGATGGCCAAGATCTCGCCGCTGCTCGCGCTGCTCTACCTCGTGCCCGCGCTCAATCTCGGCGGGATCCCGCCGTTCTCCGGCTTCCTGGGCAAGACCGGTCTGCTGCAGGCCGGCGTGGACCAGGGCGACGGGCTGGCCTACGCCCTCGTCGCCGGCTCCGTGGCGGTGTCCCTCCTGACCCTGCTCGCCATGATCCGGGTGTGGAACCGCGTGTTCCTGCGCGCCCCGGAGGACGCGGAGTACCCGGACCCCATCCTGCTGGCCCCGGTGCCCGCCGGCTCCCGGTTCCTGCTGACCTCGGGTGCCGTCGACGACCAGGCGGGCCGCTTCGCGGGCAAGGGCGACGTGCGCCTGATGTCCCCCTCGATGCTGGGCGGGGCCTCGGCCCTCGTCGCCGCGGGGGTGGCCCTGACCGTGTTCGCCGGGCCGCTGTTCCAGCTCGCGGACAACGCCGCGGAGAACCTCGTCCGCCCCGAGCGCTACGTCGAGGCCGTGCTGGACCCCGCGTCCGCGCCGCGGCCCGTCGTGGAGGAGGCCCCGTGACCCGCCCCAAGAATTCCCTGCTCGTCGAGCTGCCGCTGCTGGTGTGGCTCGTGGTGGTGTGGGGCGCCCTCTGGGGCGACTTCGGCCCCGGCAACCTGCTGGTCGGGCTGGTCCTGGCCCTGCTCGTCACCTGGGTGCTCTACCTGCCGCCCGTCCAGCTGTCCGGCCGGTTCAACCCGTTCCAGTTCGCCCTCTTCGCCGTGACGTTCGTGTGGCAGGTCGCCAAGGCGAGCTTCGAGGTGATGCTCATTGCGATCCTCGTGGGCCCGCGGGCCCGCAACGCCGTGGTCGGCGTCCAGCTGCGCACGCGCTCCGACCTGCTCCTGACGGCCACCGGCCACACCATGACCCTGATCCCGGGCTCGCTCGTGGTGGAGGTGGACCGGGCCTCCGGCACGCTGTACTTCCACGCGCTCAACGTCCGCAGCGCTCAGGAGGCCGAGGACTTCCGCCGGTCCGCCCTCCGGGTGGAGGCGGCCTGGATCCGGATCATGGGCACCCCGGAGGAGCTCGCCGCCCTGCGGGCCGAGCGGGGCGGCGGACGGGCCTCCGGCACGGACCGGCCGGACAGCGCCGCGCTCAGCTCGCCGATCACCGCGAGCCTGCAGATCGTGGGCCGCCGCCGGGACGAGGTGCCCACCGGGTCCCCGGCGGACGCCCCGGGATCCACCCCCACCGACACCCACGAGGAGGACCACCCGTGATGCAGATCGCTGTGGCCGTCGCGGCCGTGCTGCTCAGCGCGGCCGCCGCGGGCACCCTCTACCGCCTCGCCAAGGGCCCCTCCCTGCTGGACCGTGTGGTGGCCACGGACGTGCTGCTGGCCATCGTCGCGGCCGCCCTCGCCGTGGACATGGCCTACCACGGCCACCTCAACAACCTGATCCTCATGGTGATCGTCTCGCTGGTCGGGTTCATCGGCTCCGTGACGGTGGCGCGCTTCGCCACCCAGACCGCCGAGCACGGGCGGTGAGCGCCGTGCTGGACACTGTCCTGGACGCCGCCGCGGCCGTGTGCCTCGTGGTCGGCGCGCTCATGTCCCTCGCCGCAGGGATCGGCCTGGTCCGCTTCCCGGACCTCCTGACGCGCATGCACGCCGGCACCAAGCCCCAGGTCTTCGGGCTGCTCCTCATGCTCACGGCAGTCGCCCTCGAGAACCGCGAACCCGTCATGATCCCGCTCATCGCCCTCGGCTGGATCTTCCAGCTGCTCACCGTGCCCGTCTCGGCGCACATGGTGGGACGCTCGACGTACCGCACCAAGCACCTGAACCGGACCACGCTGACCCAGGACGACCTGCAGAAGGTCCTCAACCGCGCCGCGGAGGGCGGGGCGGAGGGCTCCGCGGAGGGCGTCGCCGCGGGACCGCCGGTGCCGAGCCCGGACGGCCGGCGGGCGGACGGACAGCAGACTGACGGATCGCCGGGGACGCGTTAGGCTGGGCAGGATCGACAGGGCGCACCCGCGTCCCCCTCGGACGACAAGGAGCAGCACTCCATGAACACCAAGGTCCTCGAACTCGTGGGCACCGGCCTCTCGCTCGGCGGCGTGGCGCTCTCGCACAAGGTGCTCGGCGCGGCGTGGACGCGCATCACCGGCGACCCGCCCCCCGCCAAGAACCCGGACCCGGACGAGGCCTGGACGGGCATCATCATCTGGTCGCTCGTCACCGGTCTCGTGGGCACCGTCATCAAGGTCGGCATCTCCCGCCAGATCGCGAAGATGGAGAACAGGCCGCGGACGAACCCCAAGGCCTCGAGCCAGGCCGAGGTCTGAGGCCCGGCGAGCACCTCGCTCAGGGGCCCGTCCGGCCGGACACCGCACCGGTGTCCGGCCGGACGGGCCCCTGCGTCGTTCACCGGCCGTGCGCCGGCAGTGCACGGGGCGGGCGGGGGAGGGGTAGACTCGGTGCCACTGAACGACAGGGGAGCGCCCCGCCGGTGAGACCGGCGCGGCGCTGAGAGTGCGGATCGCCGCAGACCCTCGAACCTGCTCCGGTTAGCACCGGCGAAGGGAGTCGAGCATCTCAGGGGTGCTTCCCCGGGAACGCGCCACCGGCGCGGCCCGCGGAACCCCGTCCCCTCCTGGCACCGACGGCTCGCTGAGCCCAGGAGGAACCCACCGTGAACACCACCACCCACCGCCCCGCCCGCCGCCCCGGCACGTCCCGCGCGTCGTCCTGGCGCGTCGTCGACATCGTCGTGGCCGCCGTCCTCGCCGCCGTGTGCGCGGTCGTCTTCTGGGCGTGGTCGAACCTGCTCTACCCCGTGGTCGGCACGGCCGCGGTCGCCTACCCGCCCGCCGTGGGGCTGATCGCCGGCGGCTGGCTCGTGGCCGGCGTGCTCGGCGGGCTGATCATCCGCAAGCCCGGCGCCGCGCTGTTCTGCGAGCTGCTCGCCGCCGTGATCGAGAGCTTCCTGGGCACCCACTTCGGTCTGCTGGTCGTGCTCTCCGGTCTCGTCCAGGGCATCGGCGCGGAACTGGCCTTCGCCGCCTTCCGGTACCGCCGGTTCGACGCCCTCGTGGCGGCCGTGGCGGGCGCCGTGAGCGGGATCTTCCTCGGCGTCCACGAGAACATCGTCTACAACTACGAGTGGGCGCTGAGCCACCAGGTGGTCTACGTGGTCCTGACGGCCGTCTCCGGGGCGGTGCTCGCGGGCCTGCTGATGCAGGCCGTGGTGCGGGCCCTCGCGGCCACCGGCGTGCTGCAGGGCCTCGCGTCGGGGCGGGCCGTGCGGCGATGACGGCTCCCACGACCCCGGACCCCGTGGTGCCCGCCGGCCGCGGGGCCCGGGTCGAGGCCCGCGGCTTCGGCTGGCACCACCCCGGGCGGGACGCGGCGGCGCTGCGCGGCCTGGACCTCGTGGTCGAGCCGGGGGAGCGCGTGCTCCTGCTGGGACCCAGCGGGGCGGGCAAGTCCACCCTCCTGCACGCCCTGGCGGGAGTCCTCCACGACGACGACGGGCAGTCCGCCTCCGGCGAGCTGCTGCTCGACGGCATGCCGCCGGAGCAGGCGCGCGGCCGGGCCGGGCTCGTGCAGCAGGACCCCGAGTCCCAGGTGGTGCTGTCCCGGATCGGGGACGACACCGCCTTCGGCCTCGAGAACCTCGCGGTGCCCCGGGAGCAGATCTGGCCGCGGGTGCGCGCGGCGCTCGACGACGTGGGGCTGGACCTCCCCCTCGACCACTCCACCGCGGCCCTGTCCGGCGGGCAGAAGCAGCGCCTGGCGCTCGCGGGCGCCGTGGCCATGAGCCCCGGGCTGCTGCTGCTCGACGAGCCGACCGCCAACCTGGACCCCGCCGGCGTGCGGCGGGTCCGCGACGCGGTGGTGTCCTGCCTCGACCGCAGCGGCGCCACGCTCGTGGTCGTGGAGCACCGTGTCGCCGTGTGGGCCGAGGTCGTGGACCGCGTCGTCGTGCTCGGCCGGGACGGGGGCATCACCCACGACGGCGCCCCGGGCCGGGTGCTCGGCGCCGCGGCCGACGAGCTCAGCGGCGCGGGGGTGTGGGTGCCCGGCCGGGTGCCGGCCACGCGTGCGCCCGCTCGCCCCGCCGCGGGGCCCGGTGCCGGTTCCGCCGGGGGTCCCGCCGGAACCCGGGCCGCCGGCTCCGGGACGGACGGCGCACCGCTGCTGAGCGCCACCGGTCTGGGCGTCTCGCGCAGCCAGCCCTCGACGCGGCAGCTGCGCGCCCGGCGGCGGGCGCGGCGGCGCGGCCGCCCGCTGGACGACGCCGCCGCGGGCCGGGACCTCCCCACGGCGGTGGCCGACGTGGAGCTGACCCTGCGCCGCGGCCGCGCGCTCGCGCTGACCGGGCCGAACGGCGCCGGCAAGTCCACGCTCGCGCTGACGCTGGCGGGTCTGCTCGCCCCCGTGCGCGGCACCGTGCGGGCCCACCCGGTCCTCGACCGCGGCGCGGGACCCGACCCGCTCGAGTGGAGCGGCCGGGAGCTCGTGGCCCGCGTGGGGACGGTCTTCCAGGAGCCCGAGCACCAGTTCCTGCGCGCCACCGTGCGGGCCGAGCTCGAGCTCGGCCCCCGGCTGGCCGGCACGCCGGTGGCCGAGCGGGAGCGCCGCACGGACGAACTGCTCCGCCGGCTGCGGCTCTCGCACCTGGCCGACGCCAACCCGTTCACCCTCTCCGGGGGCGAGAAGCGGCGGCTGTCCGTGGCCACGGTGCTCGCCACGGACCCGGACGTGCTGGTGCTCGACGAGCCGACGTTCGGTCAGGACGCCCTGACGTGGGCGGAGCTCGTGGACCTGCTCGTGGAGCTCGTCGACGCCGGCACGGCGGTCCTCGCCGTGACCCACGACGAGGACTTCGTGCGGGCGCTCGGCGCCGAGGTGCTGGCGCTGGGCACCCCGAGCGAGCGGGGCCGCGCCGCTCGCACGGCACCGGCGGCGGAAGGAGCGCCGGCCGTTCCTGCCGTGCGGTCCGCGGCCGCGGCCGGGAGTGCCCCGGCCGCTCCGGCGGCGCCGGGCGCCGGCGCGGTGCGGGGCGTCCTCGCCCGGCGGGAGCCCGTCCGGTGAGCGCCGCCGCGATCGCGCCGTCGGCCCGGACCTCGCTGCTGGGGCGGACGAACGCGGTGGTCAAGCTGACCGGGGCGCTGCTGCTGACCGTGGTGCTGCTGCTCAGCGCGGACCCCGTGACGTCGGGGACCGTGCTGCTGGGCGAGGTGCTGCTGCTGGCGCTGGCCGGTCAGCGCCCGCTCGCGCTGCTGCGCCGGGCGTGGCCGGTGGTCGTGGCGGCGCTCGTGAGCGGGTGGGGCACGGCCCTGCTCGCCGAGGACTCCGGGCCGGTGCTGCTCGACCTGGGGGTCACCGGGATCTCGTCCGGCTCGGTGGCCGCGGGGGCGGCGATCGCCCTGCGTGGGCTGGCGCTGGCGCTGCCCGGGCTGATGCTGGTGCTCACCACGGATCCCACGGACCTCGCCGACGGCCTCGCCCAGACGCTGCGCCTGCCGGCCCGCTTCGTGCTCGCGTCCCTGGCCGCGCTGCGGCTGGTGGGGGTGATGGTCTCCGAGTGGGCCACGCTGGCGATGGCGCGGCGGGCGCGCGGGACGGGGTCCGGGCACGGTCCGGTGGGCGCGCTGCGGGAGTTCGGCGGCCAGGCCTTCACGCTGCTGGTGCAGTCCCTGCGACGGGCCACCCGGCTGTCGGTCACCATGGAGGCCCGCGGCTTCGGTGCGGGTCCGCGCACGTGGGCCCGCGTCCCGGGGTACTCCTGGCGGGACGCGGCGGTCCTCACGGGCTGCGCGGCGGCCGCCGCGGCGGGCCCGGCGGTGTCCGTCCTGCTCGGGACGCACCGGTTCATCTGGGCCTGAGCGAAGGATCAGGCCTGCTGGACCCAGCTCGTGACGAGCCTCGTCAGGTCCGGGTCCACCGGCAGCGGCTGGTGGTCGAGCCGGCGCACCGGCACCGCGAGCCGGACGCTGGAGACCAGCCACACGGCGTCGGCCTCCATGAGGTCCGCCGGGTACAGGGGTCCGTAGCCGAGCGCCCAGCCGTCCCGGCGGGCGGCGGCGAAGATCTTGGCCTGCGTGGTGCCGGGCAGGATCCCGTGCGAGGGCTCCGGCGTCAGCAGGGTGCGGCGGCCGGCGCGCACCCGGGCGCAGACCACGGAGGACGTCGCGCCCTCCAGGACCCTGCGCCCCTCCGTGGTGAAGACCGCCTCGTCCGCGCCGAGGGAGCGGGCGTGGCGCAGGGCGGCCATGTTGATCGCGTAGGAGAGCGTCTTGGCCCCGGGGAGCAGCCACGGGTACCCGGCGTCCTGGGCGGGGTCGTGGCCGCGCGGCAGCAGCACCGCGGTCACGCCGTCCCGGCGCTGCCGGAACGTCGTCTCCGGCACGGGGCTCACCACGATCCAGGACCACGGGCCGTCCGCCGGGGTGCCGCGGCTGATCACCACCTTGACGGCGTGCTCGGCGCCCAGTCCGCCGTCCCCGCCGGGGGCGGCGTGGGCGAGCGCCAGCTCCACCGCCCCGCGCACGTCCCGCGCCGACGGCACGGGCAGCTGCGCCAGCCGCGCGGAGGCCGACAGCCGCTGGTGGTGGGCCTCGAACTTCTGCACGAGCCCGTCGACGGCGCGCATGGTCTCGAAGACACCGTCACCGCGGGTGAGCCCCTGGTCGTCGATCCGCACGAGCGGGACGGACGGATCGGCGAGGACGCCCTCCGGGTGGGCGGCGTCGAGGACGACGACGGTGCTGGTCACGGATCCTCCTGTCGGTGCGGCCGCGGGGCTCAGCAGACCGGGCCGGGGTGCAGGATGTCCACCTGTTCCCAGACGTGGTCCTCCGCCAGGTAGGCGTCCTCCTGGGCGGCCCAGCGGTCCCAGTGCTCGGCGTAGTAGGAGCCGTCACGGCTCAGCGCGCGGTCGTAGCGCAGGGCGGTGGGCAGCTCGACCCACACGGAGACGTCCAGCAGCTCCCGGGCCTCGGCGCTGCACGCGCCGACGCCCTCCAGGATCACGACCTCCGCCACACGGGTCAGCCGCGGGGTCCCCGGGGAGCCGGTGACCCAGTCCCAGGCGCTCCACTCGGCGTCCCGGCCCTGGTCGAGGGGTGTGAGGACCTCGTCCACGTAGGTGCGGCGGCCGGGGCCGAGCCCGTCCCAGCCCGGGTAGAGGTCCTCGAGGTGGAAGAGCGTCACGTCCCGCACCGGGCGCAGCACCGCGGCGAGCTGCTCGGCGAGGCTGGTCTTGCCGGCCCCCGAACGCCCGTCGATGCCGATGAGGTAGGGGCGGCGGGTGGGGGAGGGGAGCAGCCGCGCCAGGTTGGTGCCGGCGGGGTGGGCCGCGGCGAGCGCCGGATCCAGCTCGAGCTCGATGTCGATCACGCGCGCCCGGCGTCCTGCGCGGATTCCCGGTCGGCGCCGAGCTCCCGGGCGACGGCGCGGACCACGCCCGGCACGGCGGCGTCGATCATGCCCCAGGTGGACTCGAAGTCCTCGGGGCCCCCGTACCAGGGGTCGTAGATCCCCAGGTCGCCGTGCTCGAGATTCTCGACGGCGGGGTCGAACTCCCGCAGCAGCCGCACCTTGGCGGCGGCGGACCGGTCCGGTGCGAGCGCCCGCAGGCGCTGCCAGTGCACCACGTCCAGGGCGAGCACGAGGTCCCGGTCGCCGAAGCGGACGGGGTCGAAGACCTGGGCCGCGTGCGCGGAGGCGTCGAGCCCCTCGCGGCGCAGGAGGTCGCCGGCGCGGGGGTCCACGGGGTTGCCGAGCTCCTCGTCGCTGACGCCGGCCGAGTCGATCCGCACGCGCCCGGCCAGTCCTGCGGCCTCGAAGGCGCGGCGCAGGGCGAACTCCGCCATGGGCGAGCGGCAGATGTTGCCGGTGCACACGGCCACGATCGAATACATAGCGCGCAGTCTAAGCCGTCCGGTCCCGGCACGAGAAGTGCGGCCGCCGCCCGAGGGGGCGACGGCCGCACGGCGCGGGTCCGGTCAGGACCGGCGGACGGTCGGGTCGAGCGGTCGCTGCTCGTCCGGGTCCAGTCGTTCCTGACCGGCGTCCGGGCGCTCCGGCTCCTGGTCGGCCTGCTGGCCGGAGCTCGAACCGGTCTCCGCGGCGAGGTCGATCTCCTCGCCGTTCTCGTCGACCCGCCGGTACCAGTCGGTGACGGCCGGGTCGTGGGAGTCGAAGGTCTCGCCGGCGGCACGGGCGCCGGGGGCGTGCTCCACCTGGAGGGCGAAGTCGTCGCCGTGCTCCTCGATGCCGTGGATCACGGCCTTGCGCACCGCCGTGAGGGCGAACGCGTGGCGGATCGTGGCGGGGTCGCTGCGCAGGTCCTTGTAGAAGGCGACCATGAGGAAGGCGACGATCACCGCGAACGGCAGGGCCGAGACGGTCACGAGGTTCTGCATCCCGGTCAGGGCGTCGTCGCCGCCCACGAGCATCATGACCGTTGCGATGCCGCCGAGGCACAGGCCCCAGAACACGACGATCGGACGGTTCGGCTCGGGCTGGCCCCGCTGGGACAGGGTGCCCATGACGATGGACGCGGAGTCCGCGCTGGTCACGAAGAAGATGCCGATGACGACCATGGCGAGCACCGACGTGATCGCGCCGAAGGGCAGGGCGTCGAGCATGCCGAACAGCGCGGCCTCCTGGCCGCCCGCGGCGGCCAGGTCGGTCCCGGTGCGCTGGAGGTACATGGACGTGCCGCCGATGACCACGAACCAGAGCACGCACATCGAGGAGGGGACCACGAGCACCACGGTCACGAACTGGCGCAGCGTGCGGCCGCGGGAGATCTTGGCGATGAACATCCCGACGAACGGGGACCAGGACAGCCACCAGGCCCAGTAGAAGACGGTCCAGCCGCCGGCGAAGGCGGTGGCGTCCTCGCCCCAGCCGCCGGTCTGCCCGGTCATCCAGAGGTACTCCTGCAGGTAGGTGCTGAACACGGCGGGGACCAGGTCCAGGATCAGGACGGTGGGCCCGGCCACGAACACGAACAGGGCGAGCAGGAACGCCAGCAGCAGGTTCGTGTTGGAGAGGTAGCGGATGCCGCGGGCCACGCCGGAGACCGCGGAGACCACGAAGGCGGCGGTGAGGACGGCGATGATCGCGATGAGCCCGCCGTTGCCGAGCGGTCCCCAGCCCGCGACGATCTCGAGGCCCCGGGAGATCTGCAGCGCGCCGATCCCGAGCGAGGCGGCGGTGCCGAAGAGGGTCGCGAAGATGGCGAACACGTCGATGAGCCGGCCCAGGCCGCCCTCGGCGCGCCGCTGGCCGATCAGCGGCACGAAGATCCGGCTGATGAGCGGGGAGCGTCCGCGCCGGTAGGCGCCGTACGCGACGGCCGCGCCGACCACGGCGTACATGGCCCAGGGGTTGAGACCCCAGTGGAAGGCGGTCTGGACGAGGGCGTAGACGGTCATCTCCTCGGAGCCGGGCTCCGCCCCGAAGCCGGGGACGCCCGCGCCGAAGTGGCTCAGCGGCTCGGAGGCGCCGTAGAACATCAGGCCGATGCCCATGCCGGCGGCGAAGAGCATGGCGAGCCACGAGAAGAAGGAGTACTCGGGCTTCTCGTCGTCCATGCCCAGGGGGATCCGCCCGGTCCGGGTGAAGCCGACCACGAGCATGAACAGCACGGCGGCCGTGGACAGGGCGGTGAAGAACCACCCGGTGTTGCCGGTCACCCAGCCCAGGGCCGCGGTGGAGGCGGCCGTCAGGGACTCGGTGGAGAGCACGCCCCAGGCGATGAACCCCACGATCAGCGCGGCGGTGACGGTGAAGACCACCTTGTCCGTGCCGTAGTTCAGCTTCTGGTCCTCGACGGCGATGCCGGGGACGAGGGCGGGGTGGATGCCGTGCGGGTAGTTGATCTCGCGCAGCACCTCCCGCGGCTTCGGCCGGCGGGAGCCGTCGGCCTCACTGGACGGATGCGGCGAATGGGGTGGCGTGGTGCTCACGGTGGCTCCTGAGGTGTCGGGGTGCGTGCGGTGTCGTGTCGGTGCGTGCGGTGACGTGCGGGGCGGACCCGGGGGTGTGGCGGTGGCCCGCGGGAGCGGGCACAAACACTCCACGGTATCCGACGTCCCGTCCCAGCGGGAGGGAGTGCGCGGCGTCTCACATCCCCGGCACCCCGGGTTGAGTCGATGTGGCTCAACTTAAGTTGACATCAGCGGCTCACGTGGCAGACTTGAGCCAGGAAAACTCAAGAACTGAGACCTCCGGGACCCCAACGGGGCCGGTACGGCCCGCCCGGTTCAGCTCGACCCGAAGGAGAACACGCCCATGTCTCGTGCAGTAGGAATCGACCTCGGCACCACCAACTCCGTGGTGTCCGTGCTGGAGGGCGGCGAGCCCACCGTCATCGCCAACGCCGAGGGCAACCGGACCACGCCGTCCGTCGTCGCCTTCTCCAAGGACGGCGAGACCCTGGTGGGCGACATCGCCAAGCGCCAGGCCGTCACCAACGTGGACCGCACGATCGCCTCGGTGAAGCGCCACATGGGCACCGGGTGGTCCACCGACATCGACGGCAAGAAGTACACGCCGCAGGAGATCTCGGCGCGCATCCTGATGAAGCTCAAGACCGACGCCGAGTCCTACCTCGGCGACAAGGTCACCGACGCCGTGATCACCGTCCCGGCGTACTTCAACGACGCCGAGCGCCAGGCCACCAAGGAGGCCGGTGAGATCGCCGGCATGAACGTGCTGCGCATCGTCAACGAGCCCACCGCCGCGGCGCTCGCCTACGGCCTGGAGAAGGGCAAGGAGGACGAGCTCATCCTGGTCTTCGACCTCGGCGGCGGCACCTTCGACGTCTCCCTGCTGGAGGTCGGCAAGGACGAGGACGACTTCTCCACCATCCAGGTCCGCTCGACCGCCGGCGACAACCGCCTCGGCGGCGACGACTGGGACCAGCGCGTGGTCGACTGGCTGCTGGCGCAGGTGAAGTCGAAGACCGGCGCGGACCTGTCCAAGGACAAGATCGCCCTGCAGCGCCTGAAGGAGACCGCCGAGCAGGCCAAGAAGGAGCTGTCCTCCGCGACCAGCACCAGCATCTCCCTGCAGTACCTGTCCGTGACCCCGGAGGGCCCGGTGCACCTGGACGAGCGCCTCACCCGCGCCAAGTTCGAGGAGCTCACCCGGGACCTGCTCGAGCGCACCGAGAAGCCGTTCAAGGACGTCATCGCCGAGGCCGGCATCTCCGTGTCCGACATCGACCACGTGGTGCTGGTGGGCGGCTCGACCCGCATGCCCGCCGTCGCGGAGACCGTCCAGCGCCTGGCCGGCAAGGAGCCCAACAAGGGCGTGAACCCGGACGAGGTCGTCGCCGTCGGCGCCGCGATCCAGGCGGGCGTGCTCAAGGGCGACCGCAAGGACGTGCTGCTGATCGACGTGACCCCGCTGTCGCTGGGCATCGAGACCAAGGGCGGCGTGATGACCAAGCTCATCGAGCGCAACACGGCGATCCCCACCAAGCGGTCCGAGACCTTCACCACCGCCGAGGACAACCAGCCGTCCGTGTCCATCCAGGTCTTCCAGGGCGAGCGCCAGTTCACCCGGGACAACAAGAATCTGGGCACCTTCGAGCTGACCGGCATCGCCCCCGCCCCGCGCGGGATGCCGCAGATCGAGGTCACCTTCGACATCGACGCCAACGGCATCGTGCACGTCTCCGCGAAGGACAAGGGCACCGGCACCGAGCAGTCGATGACCATCACGGGCGGGTCCTCCCTCTCCAAGGAGGACATCGACCGGATGGTCAAGGACGCCGAGGCCAACGCCGAGGCGGACCGGGTGCGCCGCGAGGCGGCCGACCTGCGCAACAACGCGGAGCAGCAGGCGTACTCCGTCGACAAGCTTCTGAAGGACAACGACGAGAAGCTGCCCGCGGACGTCAAGTCCGAGGTGCAGGCGGACGTCGACGCCCTGAAGAAGGCGCTCGAGGGCGAGGACGAGGACGCCGTGAAGTCGGCCTACGACAAGCTGCAGCAGTCCCAGACCAAGCTCGGCGAGGCCCTTTACGCGCAGTCGCAGACCGAGGGCGCCGAGGGCGCCCCGGGTGCGGGCGCCACCGGTGCCACCGGTGACGAGGACATCGTCGACGCCGAGGTCGTCGACGACGAGGACGAGAAGAAGTGAGCATGCCCGACCCCACGCCAGGACCCGACGAGAACGCGGACGACCACGGCGCCGGGAGCGTTCCCGGCGACCACGCCGCGCACCCCGGCGAGCAGTCCGCGCAGGACTCCGGCGCCGGCGCCCGCGAGGAGGCCGGGCCGGAGGGCCTGACGGTGGACGACATCCTCTCGACGCCACAGTCGACGGAGGCGGAGTCCGGGGACGCCGCACCGGCGCCGGCCGCCGCGGAGGACTCCCCGGCGGCGGCCCTCGCCGAGGAGCGGCTCGAGGAGCTGCGCCGGCTGCAGGCCGAGTTCGTGAACTTCAAGCACCGCACGGCGCGCGAGAAGGAGCAGCTGCGGACCTTCGTGACGGGCGACCTCCTGCAGACGCTGCTGCCGGTGTTCGACGACATCGACGCGGCCCGGCAGGCGGGCGACCTCACCGACGGCCCGTTCGCGGCGATCGCGAACAAGCTCGAGGAGACCCTCGTGCGGCACGGGCTGGTGCGCCTCGGGGAGGTCGGGGAGAAGTTCGACCCCAACGTCCACGAGGCGGTGCTGCAGCAGCCCACGAGCGAGGTCGAGCCGGACCAGGTCTCGATGGTGCTGCGCTCCGGCTTCCGGATCGGCGAGCGCGTGGTGCGGCCGGCCCAGGTCGCCGTCGCGGTCGCCGAGTGAGGCCGGACCCGGCCTGATCCCGGCGACGTCAGGGGAGGCCCGTCCCTCGGGCCTCCCCTGACCCGTCCACCCGTCCCCGGCGCCGCGGCGCCGGGGACGACCCCCGGACCACCACCGGGTCCTGCTCCGCAGGACCCCGACCGGCCCCACAGAAAGGAGGCGTCATGGCCAGCCAGGACTGGATCGACAAGGACTTCTACAGCATTCTCGGCGTCTCCAAGGACGCGTCCGCCGCCGACGTCAAGAAGGCCTACCGCAAGCTCGCCCGCCAGTACCACCCGGACCAGAACCCGGGGGACACGGAGGCCGAGCAGCGGTTCAAGGACATCACCGAGGCGAACTCCGTACTCTCCGACCCCGAGGAGCGCAAGCAGTACGACGCGATCCGCGCGATGGGCTCCGGGGCGCGCTTCACCGCCGGCGGCCCCGGCGGCGCCGGGGGCTCGGCCAACTTCGAGGACCTCTTCGGCGACATCTTCGGCGGAGGCGGCGGAGGCGGCGGAGGACGCCGCCGCCGCACGACCTACTCCACCGGCGGCGCGGGCGGCGCGGGCGGCGCGGGCGGCCCGGGCGGGTTCGAGGACCTGTTCGCCCAGTTCGGCGGTCAGACCGGGTACGGGGCGCCGGGCGGCTACGGCGGCTACCAGGCCCCGCCGGCGCGCGGGGAGGACATCCGGACGGAGACGACCATCCCGTTCCGCTCCTCGGTGCACGGCACCACGGTCAAGCTGCGCCGGGGCAACGGCCAGGAGACCACGGTGCGGATCCCGCGCGGCGTGCGCGACGGTCAGAAGCTCAAGCTCGCCGGCAAGGGCCACTCGGGTGCAGGCGGCGCCGGCGACCTCTACGTCACCGTCCACGTGACCCCGCACCCCTTCTTCCGGCGCGTCGAGGGCACGGACGACGTCGAGGTCACCGTGCCGATCACGTTCCCCGAGGCGGCCCTGGGCGCCACCATCGAGGTGCCCGTGCTGGACGGCGGCACCGTGCGCGTGAAGGTCCCGGCGGGCACGTCCTCGGGCCGGCGCTTCCGCGTCAAGGGGCGCGGGTTCGGCACGGCCAAGGGCACGGGCAACCTGATCGTGACGGTCGAGGTGCACGTGCCGGCCGAGCTTGACGAGCAGGCGCAGGCCGCCGCCAGGGCGTTCGCCGAGGCGACCGCGGACGAGGACCCCCGGGCCCGCCTGGCCGAGAAGGCACGGGTGTGAGATGGCACTGGACGCCGACCAGCCGCTGTTCGTGATCTCCGTGGCCGCGGAGATCGCGGAGATGCACCCGCAGACGCTGCGCCAGTACGACCGGCTCGGCCTCGTCAGGCCGTCCCGGGCCCCCGGCCGCGCCCGCCGCTACTCGCAGCGCGACATCGAGAAGCTGCAGCAGATCCAGGTGCTGTCCCAGCAGGGCGTGTCCCTCGAGGGCATCCGGCGCATCCTCCAGCTGGAGAACCAGGTCGCGGCCCTGCGGTCGCGGGTGGCGGAGCTGTCCCGGGAGCTCGAGGACGCCCGGGACCGGGCCGAGGAGTCCTCGCGGATCTTCGCCGCCGGCGTCGGCGGGGACGTGGTGCGCATGGCCCGCGGCGCCCGCCCCCGGGCCCGCAAGATCTCGCAGGCCGTGGTGCTGTACCGGCCCCCGCGCCAGCAGGAGCGCTGAGCCGCACCGGCGCCCGGGCCGGGCGGTCAGCGCAGGTGCTTCTCGAAGCCCACGTCGTACACGCCGCCCGGATAGACCCGGGCGGTCCCGGGCAGCAGGACGTACCCGCTGCTGCGGTACAGGGCGGCCGCCTCCGGCTGGCGGCTGCCCGTGGTGAGGTGGATGCGCCGGTAGCCCGCCGCGGCGGCGAGCCGCTCGAGCTCGGCCAGGACCCGCCGCGAGATCCCCCGCCGGCGGTGCGCCGGGGCGGTCCACACCCGTTTGAGCTCCGCCGTGGCGTCGTCGTGCCGGCGGAACGCGCCGCCGCCCACCGTCGTGCCGCCCTCGAGGAGGAGCAGGAGCGCTCCGGCGGGAGCGGTGAAGTCGTCGACGGGGTGCTCGGCCATCTCCTCCGCCCCGATCTCGGGACCGTAGCGCTCCACGTACTCGTGGTGCAGGCCCTCGAGCAGCGGCTGCGTGCGGGGATCGCCCGGGGGCACGACGACGAAGCCGTCCCGCTCCGCGCCGGGCACTGCGGGCACGCCGTTGCGCTCCGCGCCGGGGACGGCGCTCACGCCGTCCGGCGGTAGACGAGGTCGCGGGGGACGCGGCCCGCCTCCTGCGCCTTGCGCTCGAAGCTCGTGAGGACCCGTCCCTCCCAGCGCGGGGCCCATCCGGTGTCCGGGTGCTCGTCGTCGGCGAGCGGGCCCGGGTGGACGTTCTCGAACTGCGGGGACGCGTCGAGGACCTCGCGCATCACCAGGGCGTACTCCTGCCAGTCCGTGGCGAGCCGCCACAGCCCGCCCGGGACGAGCACCCGGGCGGCGAGCTCGGCGAACGCGGGGGAGACCAGGCGCCGCTTGTGGTGGCGGGTCTTGTGCCAGGGGTCCGGGAAGAACACCCACAGCTCGTCGACCGAGGCCGGGGCGAGCATGTGCTCCAGGACCTCGGGCGCGTTGGCCTGCGCCACGCGGACGTTGTCCACCCCGGCCTGGGCCGCCTTGAGCAGCAGATCCGCGATCCCGGGCTTGTACACCTCGACGGCGAGGTAGTTCCGCGCCGGGTCCTGGGCGGCGGCGTGCACGACCGCCTCGCCGAGCCCGGAGCCGACCTCCACGACCAGCGGCGCCTCGCGCCCGAAGGCCGCGGCCGCGTCGAACTCGTGGTCGGGGTGGACGGAGGTGTCCGTGCGCACGCGCGGGACGTCGAGCACCCGGGTGGGCGCCCAGTCGTCCCAGGCCTTCTGGCGGCGGGCGGTGAGGCGGTCGCCGCGGCGCACGAAGGAGTACGGCCGGCGGTGGAACGCCTCGGGGACGGGGCCCTGTGCGGGGCCCTCGGCGGGGGAAGGGGTGTGCTCGCTCATCGCCCTACATCCTAGGGGCTGGGCGGACGGCGGGCGCGTCGGCGCCGGGAACGGGCGGCTCGGACCAGCGCCGGCGGGGCGCCTCCCACGCCGCGAACCGGGCGAGCAGCTCGTCGGCGTCCTGGGCGACCACGGCTGCGTCCCGGTACTCGGGGCGCACGAGACCGGCCGCGGACATCGAGGCCACCGCGTCCAGCAGGGGCCTCCAGTAGCCGGCCACGTCCAGGAAACCGACCGGCTTGGCGTGCACCCCCACCTGCAGCCAGGTCCACGCCTCGAAGATCTCCTCGAGGGTGCCCAGGCCGCCCGGCAGGGCCACGAACCCGTCGGCGAGGGCGGCCATCTCCGCCTTGCGCTCGTGCATCGTCCGGACGATGCGCAGCTCGGTCAGCCCCGTGTGGGCCGTCTCGTCGTCGACGAGCGACTGCGGCATGACCCCGACCACCTCGCCCCCGGCGGCCAGGGCGGCGTCGGCGACGACGCCCATCAGCCCCACGTGGCCGCCGCCGTAGACGACGCCCACGCCGCGGCGGGCGAGGGTGGTGGCGAAGGCCCGGGCGGCCTCGGGGAACAGGGGGTCGGAGCCGAGGGATGCCCCGGTGTACACGGCGAGTCTCATGCGGACATTGTCGCTGTCGCTGTCGCTGTCGCTGTCGCAGTCCCTCGTCCCCGCCCCTCGTCCCCGCCCCTCGTCCTCGTCCCGCATGTCTCTCCCTCGTCCTTCGCCACGTCGCGGCGTCGATAGCATGAGGCGCGCCCCGCGCCCGCCCTGCCGACCCGTGCCGAAGGACCTCCCGTGAGCTCATCGCCGCCCGACGACCCCGTGCGCTCCCGCCTGCGCCTCTCCGGCGGCAAGGACCGGGTGGTGCTGGTGGCGGCGCTGGGGATCCTCAGCGCGGTGAGCCCGATGGCCACGGACATGTACCTGGCCTCGATGCCTGCCATGGCCGGGCACTTCGGGGCGTCGGCCTCCGCGGTGCAGCTGACGCTGACCACGTGCATGGTCGGCATGGCCGTGGGGCAGTTCCTGCTCGGGCCCGTGTCCGACGTGCTGGGCCGGCACCGGCTCATGGTGGCCGGCAACGCGCTGTTCCTGCTCAGCTCCGTCGCCGTGGTCCTGGCCCCGACCATCGGGACGGTGCTGGTCCTGCGGGCGGTGCAGGGACTCGCCGGGGCGGCCGGCGTCGTGATCGCCCGCGCGGTGGTCTCGGACATCGCCTCCGGCCGCGGGGCCGCGAAGCTGTTCTCGGTCCTCGCGACCATCACCTCCCTCGCCCCGGTGGTGGCCCCGCTCCTGGGCGGGGTGATCGCCACGGTGGCCCCGTGGCAGACCGTGTTCTGGGTGCTCGCGGCGTTCGGGCTGCTGATGCTGGCGTGCTCCGTGCTCGTGGTCCCCGAGACCCTGCCCCCGCACCGGCGCCACCGCGGCGGGGTCGGCGCCGTCGTCACCGGGTCCTGGCGGGTGCTGCGCACCCCGTCCTTCATGGCCTACGCCCTCGCCTTCGGACTCGCGTTCGGCGGCCTGTTCTCCTACATCTCCGCCTCCTCCTTCGTGCTGCAGAACGTGCTCGGCTACTCGGCGCTCGGCTACTCCGTGGTGTTCGCCGTCAACGCGGGCGGCTCCATCCTGGGCGCGGTCGTCAACACCCGCCTCGTCGACCGGGTCGAGCCCGGCACGATCCTCCGCACCGCGATCGTGGTCATGGCCGCCGTCAACGTGGTGGGCCTGGGCCTGGTGCTGGCCGGGATCACCGGGTGGACCACCCTGGCGCACCTCTTCGTGAGCCAGACCTGCATCGGCTTCGTCATGGGCAATGCCGTGGCCCTCGCCCAGGGCCGGGTCCCGGGCCGGGCCGGGGCCGGGTCGGCGGTGCTCGGACTGGTCCAGTTCCTCCTGGGCGGGCTCGTGAGCCCGCTGACCGGCCTGGCCGGTCAGCACACCGCCGTCCCGATGGCCGTGTCCATGGCGGTGTGCTCGCTGCTCGCCGCGGGAGCCGTGCTGCTCGCGCGCCGCCTCTCGCGGCGGGCGCCGGAGGGCCCCGCCGCCCCGTCCGGCCCGTAACCGGGCGGAAACGGGCAGGAGCCACACTGTGGCCGATCCATCGGTCCCTGACCGGGGGAGCAGCGGACCTGTGATTAGATGCCTTCTGCCGAGACCGAGGTCACAGTCCCGTTCCGGCCCGATTCCTGATCCACCCGACACCCACGGGAGAACACATGCTCCAAACCATCGAGACTGCCCTCGGCGAGCTGGGCGGCATCATCTGGGGGCCCTACGTCCTCATCCCCCTGCTGCTGCTCACCGGTCTGTACCTGACCGTCCGGCTGGGCGGGCTGCAGTTCCACAAGCTGGGCTCCGCGCTGCGACTGGCCCTGTTCGACCGCAAGGACGCGGACGCCCGCGGCGGCGACGTCTCCCAGTTCCAGGCGCTGACCACGGCGCTCGCGGCCACCGTGGGCACCGGCAACATCGTGGGCGTGGCCACCGCGATCTCGATCGGCGGGCCCGGCGCCCTGTTCTGGATGTGGGTCACCGGCCTGCTCGGCATGGCCTCCAAGTACTCCGAGGCGTTCCTGGCCGTGCGGTTCCGCACCACGGATGCCAAGGGTGAGATCTCCGGCGGCCCGCAGTACTACCTGGAGCGCGGCATCCGCAACGGGTTCGGCAAGTTCCTGGCGATCTTCTTCGCCGTCGCCGCCGCGCTGGCCGCGTTCGGCATCGGCAACATGACCCAGGGCAACTCCATCGCCTCCAACCTGGAGAGCTCGTTCAGCGTCCCCACCTGGATCACCGGTGTGGTGCTCGCCGTGCTGACGCTCGCCGTGCTCGTGGGCGGGATCAAGTCCATCGGGAAGGTCACGGCGGGCTTCGTCCCCGTCATGATCCTCTTCTACGTCCTGGGCGCCCTGTTCATCCTCGTCGTCAACGTCGCGGCCATCCCGCAGGCGGTCGTCCTGATCTTCACCGACGCCTTCTCCGGCACGGCGGCCGTCGGCGGGTTCGCCGGATCGGCGATCATGCTGGCCGTGCAGATGGGCGTGGCCCGCGGCATCTTCTCCAACGAGTCCGGCATGGGATCGGCCGCGATCGCAGCGGCCGCGGCCCAGACCACCCACCCGGTCCGCCAGGGGCTGGTCTCCATGACCCAGACCTTCATCGACACCATCATCGTGGTGACCTGCACGGGACTCGTGCTCATCACCACCGGGGTCTGGGAGCAGGGGGCGGACTTCGCCGCGACCATGACCGGCGACGCCTTCAGCCAGGGCCTGCCCGGGCAGTGGGGCCACTACGTGGTCACCATCGGGCTCGTGATGTTCGCCTACTCGACGATCCTCGGGTGGGCCTACTACGGCGAGCGGTGCATGGAGCGGCTCTTCGGCCGGCCGGCCGTGATGCCCTACCGGGTCGTGTTCTCCCTGGTGGTGTTCGTGGGCTGCACCGTGCCGCTGGCGGTGGTGTGGAACTTCGCCGACGTGATGAACGGCCTCATGGCCCTGCCCAACCTCCTCGGGCTGCTGCTCCTCTCCGGGCTGGTCGTCCGCGAGACCAGGCACTACCTGGACCACGACCCCAAGCTGCGGGCGGACCGCCGCCAGGTCGACGCGTTCATGGAGGGCCATCCCGGAGCGATCGACTCGTACGAGCGCACCGGCGTCTGACGGCTGTCGGCGCACGAGGGCCCGGCCTCCTGACGGGGACCGGGCCCTCGGTCTAGCCTGAGGGGCATGAGCGAACTCCCCGAGCCCCGCCTGTTCTCCTGCGCGGACGCCACCGGCGCCGTCCACGACCAGGGCGCGCACGTGATCGACTGGATCCCCACGGGCCACGCCCCGGTGCTGTGGCTGTCCCCGAGCACCGCGCTCGAGACGGGCAAGCCCGTGCGCGGGGGTGTCCCGATCTGCTTCCCCTGGTTCGCGGACGGGGCGGAGGGCGGGCGCGAGCCCAAGCACGGCTTCGCCCGCACGCTCCCGTGGCACGTCGAGTCGCGCGAGTCCTCGGACCACGAGGCGATGATCGTCTACCGGCTCTCGGACGCGGACGTCACCGAGCCCGCGCACCAGGAGCAGTTCCCGTACCAGTTCGAGGCCTACTGCGTGGTGCGCTTCGGCACCGAGCTGTCCCTCGAGCTGAGCGTCACCAACACCGGTGAGCGCCCGTTCGACTTCGAGGAGGCCCTGCACGCCTATCTGGTGGTGGGGGACGTGCGGAAGATCCGGGTCGAGGGGCTGGACGGCGCGTCCTACCGCGACAAGGTCCTGGACCGGGAGGACTGCGTCCAGGAGGGGGACCTCCGGTTCGACGGCGAGACCGACCGGGTGTACCGCTCGACCGGCGACGTCGCCGTGGTGGACCCCGTGCTGGGGCGGGTGCTGCGGATCCGGAAGAAGAACTCCGGCACCACCGTGGTGTGGAACCCCGGGGCGGAGACGGCGGCGGCGATGCCCGACGTGGGGCCGGACGGATGGACGGACTTCGTGTGCGTGGAGGGCGCCAACACCCACGCCGACGCCGTGCACCTCGAGCCCGAGGAGACCCACAGCATGGGCTACCGCCTGTCGGTGGAGACCACGGCGGAGGACCCGGGCCGCCCACCCGCCTGATCCTCGGGACCGTCCGGCGCTCGGCACAGCGCTGTCGGAGGGCCGGTCCGCGCCCGTGTCCCGCGGCAGCACCGACCGGGAGGCCGCACGCCCAGCGCCACCCGCACCGTGCGTGCGCTCGGTCGGGCGGTCAGAAGGGGGGAGGGTCTGCGTCCTCGGGCACGGAGCTGCCCCGCTCCCCGACGTCCGGGACCGGTCCGCCCGATGTGGCACCGCCCGACGTGGCACCGACCGATGTGGCACCGGCCGAGGGGTCCGGCACGGTCCGGTAGGTCCGTCCGGCCGGTGAGGTCCACTCGAGCACTCCGCCGACGGGCGCCGGCCCCGGCTGCCGCACCGACCAGCGGCCGAGGGCACCGCGGCGGTGCTTGACGAGGTGGTGGTGGCGGCACAGGTGGGCCAGGTTGTCCGCAGCCGTCCGGCCGCCGTCCTGCCACGCCACCGTGTGGTCGAGGTCGCAGCGCTCGGCCCGCCGCCGGCACCCCGGAAAACGACAGGTCCCGTCGCGCAGCCGCAGCCGGCGGCGCAGATCAGCGGGCACCGCGTAGGTGGTGCGGTCGTGGTCGAGGACGGCTCCGGTGACGGGATGGGTCAGCACGCGATGCCACGAGGAGGCACCGGCGGCCAGCTCCCGGGCGACGTCCGCGCTGATCGGGCCGTGACCCTCGAGCACCGGGGCGTCCGCGGGCACGCCGGTGGCCGGGCCGCCGGGGCGGCACCCCAGCAGCGTGAGCACGGGGACCGTCACGCAGACCCGGCCGCGCACACCGCGCGGGAACCCGGGGTCGTCGGGGAGCTCCCCCTCCAGCAGGAGATCGGTGAGGACGTCCGCCCGCAGCTGCGCCTCCGTCCGGGCAGTCCTGGCACCCGGCGCGAACCCGTCCGGGCCGCACTCCTCCGGGCCGCACTGCGCCGGACCGCACTGCACCGGACCGCACCCGTCCGGCTCTCGCCCCGTCCCCGCGCGGGCGGTCTCCTCCACGGGCCCGAGTAGCGACGCGAGGGTGTCGAGCCGGTCCTGGACCGCGAGCGCCGTGGGCGCGTCCAGCAGGGCGTGCAGCCATGCCATGCCGTCCTCACCGTGCTCGACCCACACGCGGCGTCCGGCCCGGGCCGCCCGGTGCCTCGCCTCCTGCGTCTCGGCCAGCAGCGCCGCGCGCCGGCGCCGGGCCCACGCGCGCAGCTGCGCCACCGTGCAGTGCGGAGCCCGCTCCACCAGTTCGGCGGCGAGCCGCTGCACGACGACGGACGGTGCCTCCTGGCCCGCTGGGACGTCCTCCACCAGCTCGCGCCACTGGTCGGCGATCACCGAGGCGTGCCGGGCGCTGAAGAGGCCCGCCTCCAGCGCCTCGAGGACCTCGGGCAGGTGCAGTCCGAGCACGAGGGCCTCGCGGACGCGCCCGAGGGCCGTGCCCGCGGGCAGGCGCAGCGCCGGGCCGATCTCGTCGGCGAGATCACGCACCATCTGGTCCTCGGTCTCGAGGAGGGAGCAGACGAGCTCATCGGCCTCGTAGGGCATCAGCCCCGCCGAGGAGACCCAGTCGATCTCGCGGTCCTCCCAGGCCAGCAGCCACAGCCGGACGATGCAGCGCAGCTGGCGCCCCGCCTCCCGCGCCTGTGCGGCCGCCGAGTCCACGAGCTCCCCGACGACCGCCCGCACCTCGGCCTGGACGCCGGCGTCCAGCACCCGCTCCCCGGCGGGAGCGGCTCGGTGCGGACCCGGAGCAGGACGGGCCCGGCGGTGCGCCGTCGTCGTCATGGACCCATTCTCCCGGGCACCTCGGACGTCCTAGGACTTCGGAATAGGACTCCGGAAAGGCCACCGGGAATGCAGAACGGGTGCCGCCCGTCCGTGCGGACGGGCGGCACCCGTGGGGTCCTGCAGGGCCGTGCCTACTTGGAGACGACCAGGGCCGCGGCGATCGCGGCCAGGAAGGCGTCCTTCGAGAGGCCCGTGCCGGCCTCGGACGGGCGGACGCCGTCCTCCTGGGTCATCTCGGGGTTGCGGAAGTACATCGCGAGCAGCCCGGCGGAGAACGCGCCGAGGGCCAGACCCGCGAGGCGCTTGTTGACGAACGGGGTCAGCAGGGCGGCGCCGATGCCGATCTCCGAGTACGCCACGAACTTGCCGAAGGTGTCGGCGTCCCACTCCTCGAACTGGGGGACGCCGGTGGCGGCGAACTGCTGGAGACCCGCGGCGGCCTCCGTGGGGAGGTCCTTCTTGCCGTAGCCGGACTGCAGCAGGTAGGCGCCGGAGACGCCGCGCAGGATCGCGTTGGAGAGGCTCATGGTCGGTCCTTTCAGGAGGGCGAACAGGGTCATTGAGTCGTCAACGACCCTATCAGGGGAGGGAGCGCGCCCTCCGTGCAGGAGGGGCCGGGAGCGAACACCGGCCCCGGGGGCGGCCCCCGCCGCCTAGGCTGGCCACCCGCTCGCAGGACGCCCTCCGCGTCCCGCCACCCGACGGAAGGACAGACATGGACATCGAGACCATGAAGAAGGTTCTGCTCGTTCTCACCAGCCACGACTCCCTCGGCGACACCGGGGAGCCCACCGGCTACTTCGTGGGGGAGGCCGCCCACCCGTGGAAGGTGTTCCGGGACGCCGGCTACTTCGTCGACTTCGCCTCGATCGCCGGCGGGCAGCCCCCGCAGGACGGCAAGGACGAGGAGGACGAGGTGCAGCGGCAGTACCTCGAGGACGAGACCGTGCGGGCCTCCCTCTACAACACCCCGCGGATCAGCGTGGTCGACCCGGCCCAGTACGACGCGGTCTACCTCGTCGGCGGGCACGGCACCATGTGGGACTTCGCGGGCAACGCGGACCTGCAGGCGCTGGTGGCCGACGTGCACGACGCCGGGGGAGTCGTCGGCGCCGTCTGCCACGGACCCGCCGGGCTCGTGGACGTCGAGCTCGCCAACGGTCTGCGCATCGTCGAGGGACGCCGGGTGGCCGCGTTCACCAACGCCGAGGAGGACGAGGTCGGCAAGTCGGACGTCGTCCCGTTCCTGCTCGAGGACAAGCTCGTCGAGCAGGGCGCGGACGTGCGGACCGCGCCGAACTGGACCGAGAACGTCGTCGTGGACGACCGCCTCGTCACCGGGCAGAACCCGCAGTCCGCGGCCGGCGTGGCCAAGGAGATGACCAAGCTCCTGACCGAGGTGGTGCGCGAGCAGAAGGCCGCCCAGGAGGCGGACTCCGCCGCGCTGCGCCAGGCGCACGACGCCGAGAAGTCCGAGGACGCCGAGGGCTGAGCCTCCGTCCGGTGCGAGGGGCGGCACGGCAGGCGGCGCCCGTGCCACCCCTCGCGGGCCCCGGCGTTTCCGGACAGACTGGGAGCGTCGGGCCGTCCGGCCCGGCCCAGCGGACACACGGCAGGAGAACCACATGGCTGACCTCAAGGACAAGGTCGCGCTCGTCACCGGCGCCGCCTCCGGCATCGGCGAGGCCTGCGCGAAGGACCTCGCGGCGCAGGGCGCCAAGGTCGTCGTCACGGACATCGACACCCGGCGGATCGACGACGTCGTCCAGGCGATCATGGCCGCCGGCGGCGACGCCGCCGGCTTCCGGCAGGACGTGGCGAAGCCCGAGGACTGCGAGGCCGCGGTCGAGTTCGCCCAGCAGACCTACGGCGCCCTGCACCTGGCGGTGAACAACGCCGGGGTCGCCGGCGCGGCGGACGCTGTGGGGGAGTCGGACCTCGACGCGTGGGTGCGCACCGTGCAGATCGACCTGCACTCCGTCATGTTCGGCATGCGCTACCAGCTGCCCGCCATCGAGCAGGCCGGCGGCGGGGCGATCGTCAACATGGCCTCCGTGCACGGCACCGTGGCCGTGGCCGCGGGCAACAGCGCCTACACCGCCGCCAAGCACGGCGTGGTCGGGCTCACCAAGCAGGCCGGCGTGGAGTACGGCCGGCGCGGGGTGCGGATCAACGCCGTCGGCCCCGGCTACATCGACACCCCGCTGCTCAGGACCGCGCCGGCGTCCGTCCTCGAGGGGCTCACCGCCAAGCACCCGCTCGGCCGGCTGGGCCGCGCCGAGGAGGTCGCCGCCCTGACCACGTTCCTCCTCTCGGAGAAGGCCTCCTTCATGACGGGCGGGTACTACCTGGTCGACGGCGGCTACACCGCGCTGTAGTCCCCGCACCGCGGACCCACCGCACCGGCGCCGGATGCGTGCACGCGTCACCGCGTCCCGCACCGGCGCGGTGGGCCCGGCGCCGTCAGGGCGCGGCCGTGCCCTCCGCCACATCCGGGTGGTGGCGTGCCGCCGGTGCTGTAGGGTGAGGCGTATTGCATATGGCACTGCTCCCCGTTCCCGGGTGAGCAGGCAGGCGTCGAGCACCCCGTTCTTCTTCCAGCGTGGCACCGTTCCAGACGGTCTCAGCCCGCTCGCAGGGGCTCCAGGAGTCATTCGGCGCAACCCGGCGCGCTACCCCCTTGCCGGGACATCCGATCGAAAGACGTATCCCAGTTTTGGCTACTTTCACCGACCTTGGCGTGCCCGAGGCCCTTTCCGCCGTCCTCGCCCAGCAGGGCATCGAGCAGGCGTTCCCCATCCAGGAGAAGACCCTCCCCGACTCGCTGGCCGGCCGCGACGTGCTCGGCCGCGGCAAGACCGGCTCGGGCAAGACCGTGGCGTTCGCGCTGCCGCTCGTGTCCCGGCTCGCCGGACTGACCGGCAACGGCGCCCGCGCCGCCCGGCGGGCCAACCGGCCCACCGGCCTGGTCCTGGCCCCCACCCGCGAGCTGGCCACCCAGATCGACCGCGCGATCGCCCCGCTGGCCGAGGCCGCCGGGCAGACGACCACCGTCATCTTCGGCGGAGTCTCCCAGCGCAACCAGGAGAAGGCGCTCGCCAAGGGCGCCGACATCGTCATCGCCTGCCCCGGCCGGCTCGAGGACCTGCTGAAGCAGAACGTCCTCACGCTCGACGACGTCCGCGTGACGGTCATCGACGAGGCCGACCACATGGCCGACATGGGCTTCCTGCCCGTGGTGACCCGCATCCTCAAGCGCACCCCCCAGGGCGGCCAGCGGCTGCTGTTCTCCGCGACGCTCGACGGCGGCGTGGACAAGCTCGTCAAGCAGTTCCTGTCCAACCCGGTCAAGCACTCCGTGGACGCCCCGCAGGCCTCCGTGTCCACCATGGACCACCACGTGCTCGTCGTGGACGCGGACGAGAAGCAGGAGCTCATCGAGGCCCTGGCCTCCGGCACCGGCCGCCGCGTGATGTTCACGCGCACCAAGCACCGCGCCAAGAAGATGGCCCGCAAGCTCAGCCAGATGGGCATCCCCGCCGTGGACCTGCACGGCAACCTGTCCCAGAACGCCCGCGACCGCAACCTGGCCCAGTTCTCCGCCGGTGACGTGCGCGTGCTCGTCGCCACCGACGTCGCCGCCCGCGGCGTGCACGTGGACGAGGTCGAGCTGGTCGTGCACATCGACCCGCCCACCGAGCACAAGTCCTACCTGCACCGCTCCGGGCGCACCGCCCGCGCCGGCGCCTCCGGCTCCGTGGTCACGGTGGCCACCAAGGAGGAGCGCCGCGAGGTCACGCAGCTCATGAAGGCCGCGGGCGTCACCGCGAACTTCGACACCGTGACCGTCGGCTCCCCGGCCGTCACGGCGCTCGTGGGCGAGCTCGCCGACAAGGTCGCCTACGTGGCGCCGCCCGTCCAGGCGCAGGGCCGCCCGGCGAGCGGTCAGCGCTCCGGCGCCGGCCGTTCCGGTGGCCGTGCCGGCTCCGGCGGCAACCGCGGCCGCGGCGGACAGAACCGTTCCGAGCAGCCGCGCAGCGCCTCCCGCGACCAGCGCGGCGAGACCGGCAGCCGCGGAGGCTCCCGCCCCGGCAACGGCTCGGCCTCCCGCTCGGCGGCACCGGCCCGCTCGGCCGCGCCCAGCCGTTCCGCGGCGCCTGCGTACTCGACCGAGTCCGCGCCGGACCGCTCCACCCAGGCCGCGGCCCGTCGCCGCACCCGGAGCCCGCGCCGCGCGTCCTCCCCCCAGGGCACCGCGACCCGCTGAGCCTAGGCACCTCGCACGAGGGCCCGTTCCCTGCCGCCCCGCATAGCGCGGACGGCAGGGAACGGGCCCTCGTCGTCGTGGTGGACCTCGTCAGACGGCCGGACCCAGCCCGCGCAGGAACTCCAGGGTGACGTCCGTGTGGGCGTCCACGAGCACCAGGCCGGGAGCGGGCTCCACGGGCAGCTCCCCGGGCACCACCACCACGGGCATCCCGGCGGCCGCCGCGCTCGCCGCCCCCGTCTGCGAGTCCTCGACCGCCACGCACCGTGCCGGGTCCACGCCCAGCCGCCGCGCCGCGAGCAGGTAGGGCTCCGGGTGCGGCTTGGCGTGCTCCACGTCCTCCTGCGAGACGACCACCCGCAGCACCTCGGGCGCCCCGGACGCGGTGCCCTCCGCGACCACGGTCAGGGCGTTCGTCACCACGGCGCCGGGGATGCCGGCCCGCTCGAGCTCGGCCAGCAGGTCGCGCATGCCGGGCAGGAACGGGACCTCGCCCGTGAGCGAGGCCGCGACCTCCCGCCCGAGCTCGGCCGTGATGGCCTCGACGGTCCCCTCGGCGCCGCGCTCGACCATCAGCCGCGCCGACGCGGGCACCGTCCGGCCCAGCGTGGCGAGGTCGTCCTCGGTGCTCCAGCCGACGCCGTACCGGCCGGCCACCGCCCGCTTGGCCACGGCCCACTGCGGTTCGGAGTTCACGAGGGTGCCGTCGTGGTCGAACAGGACGGCGGCGGGGAAGTCGGGGGCGCTCACGGCCGGGTCTCCTGCACGGGGTGGAAGGGCGACGACGGGGACTGCGGGTCCAGCGAGCGCAGCAGCTCCAGGGTCAGCTCCCGGTGGGATCCCAGGTGCAGCAGCCCGGGGCCGCGCTCGACCTCCAGCTCGCCGGGGACGACCACCGTGGGGATGCCCGCCGCGACGCCCGCGGCGGCCCCGGCGGGGGAGTCCTCGACCACGACGCACCGGTGGGGGTCGACCCCGAGGCGGCGCGCCGCCGTGAGGTAGGCGTCCGGGTCCGGCTTGGGGCGGACCCCCTGCGCGTACTCGTCCGTGCCGATGACGACCTGGAACAGGTCCTCCGGGGCGGTGGCCGCGGTGTGGTGGCCCATCGCCGAGCTCGCGTTGGTGACGATCGCCGCGGGGATCCCCGCGGCCGAGAGCTCCTCGAGGAGCTCCGCGATCCCGTCGATGAAGGTCAATTCGGTGTCCTCCAGGACGCGGACGCTGTGCTCGAAGACCGCCCGGAACAGCTCGTCCGGACCGAGCGGCACGCCGACCCGCTGCAGCCGGTCGATCGTCGCGGCGACCGGCCGGCCCAGGGTCGCGAGCGAGTCCTCGGGGGTCCAGAGCCGTCCGTGCTCGGCGGCGAGGTTCTGCTTGGCGCGGTCCCAGAGCGGCTCGGTGTCGACGAGGGTCCCGTCGTGGTCGAAGAGGACGGCGTGCGGGAATCCGGGGGAGGGCATGCGCTCCAGCCTACCGGGGCGCCCGCGGGCGGGTCTCCGGCGGGAGGCCCGTCGATAGACTGGCGGGCGTGGAAACAGCCCTCGACCGCGTGCCGCACCGTCCCGCCGTCCTGCAGCGCGCCGTGCCCGTCCTCGGGGTCCCCGCGGCCCTGCTGCTCGGGGTGTGGGTGGCCGTGGGCCGCGGCCTGGCCGGAGCCGCCGGTGACCTGGTGCTGCTCTACACGCTGACGCTGGCCCTGCCGCTGACCGCGCTGCTCGTGGTGGCCGGGGTGCTGCTGCGCAGGGACGCCCGCGCCCACGTCCCGGCCGGGGCGTCCCTGCGGTCCTCGCTGACGGTGCTCGCCGCATGGGCCGTGCTCCTCGGCTTCGGCGCCGTCCTCCCGGACCGCGTGGACGGCGCCGGCGCGTCCGTGCTGACCCGGGCCACCGCCCCCGTCCACCTGGGCCTGTCCGCAGGGTTCGCCAACACCCTCGGCATCCTCTCGTTCGTCCTGGCGACCGCCGCCGTGGTGCTCGCCGCGACCGACCTGCGCCGGACCCGCCGGGTCCAGCGCGGGGAGCCGCTCAACGAGGACGAGATCCTGGACCGGCAGGGGCTGTGACCCGCCCGGCCCGCCCCGTCCGCCGCGGGACCTCGCCGCACCCGGTGGGCCCGGGTACATTGGCCGCATGACCACCGAGCGCCCCGGAACCCCCGACACCTCCCCGGTCCCTCCGGAGACCAAGGACTGGACCGTGGTGCTCGACCGGGGCTGTCCCGACTGCGGGTTCGACCCGGACTACGACGTCACGAGCACGGGGGAGCGGGCGCGGGCCACGGTCGAGCGCTGGGCGGCGGTCCTCGACCGCCTGGGCATGACGGACCGGCCCCGCCCGGGGACGTGGTCCCCGCTGGAGTACGCCTGCCACGTCCGGGACCTCTGCCGGGTCTTCCGCGAGCGGCTGCGGCTCATGCTCGACGAGCAGGACCCGGTCTTCGCGGACTGGGACCAGGACGCCGCGGCGGTCGAGGGGCAGTACAACCTGCAGGACCCCTACGAGGTCTCCGGGGAGCTCGCGCAGGAGGTCCGCGCCACCGCGGACGCCTTCGACGCCGTGACCGGGGAGCAGTGGGCCCGGACCGGCAGGCGCGGGGACGGCAAGGACTTCACCGTGGCGAGCTTCGCGGCGTACTTCCTGCACGACGTCGAGCACCACCTGCGCGTCGACGTCCGCGGCTGAGCCGGCCCCGGCCGCACCTCCCGGCGCGGACGGGCCGGGCGGGCACGTTCAGCCGAGGTGCACGGTCCCGTCGTCGTCGATCCGCCACCCCGGGTTGTGCGCGATCTCCCACACCACGCCGTTGGGATCGGCGACGTGCGCGTGGAAGATGCCCCCGAAGGCGCCCGGCCGCGGGCTCGTGAGCACGGTCCCGCCCGCGGCGCTCATCGCGTCGACGCTCGCGCGCACCGCGGCCTCGCCGTCCACGTTGTGCGCGAGCGTCACGCCCTGCGCCGGGGTGGCCGATGGGAGGCCCAGGTCCTCGGCGAACTTCCCGGCGTCGAAGAGACCCAGGACCGTCCCCGGGGCGATCTGGAAGAAGAGGATCTCGCCCGGGACGTCGAGCAGCGGCTCCCAGCCGAGACCCCGCGCGTAGAACTCGCGGGCGGCGTCGAGGTCCGGGGTGGACAGGGTGAGGAAGTGCACGCGAGGATCCACAGCGGTCCTTCGGTCGGGCCCGGCCCCGGTGAGCGGGACGGACGGGGTGGCGCGCCCGGTGTCGGGCCGAGGACGCGCACCGGGTCGGAGCTCACCGGGCGAGGGTGCACAGGGTGCGCCGGCGGAGCCGTTGCGGGCGCACCGGCGGCCGGCGACGAGGCTCCCGCCCCATTCTGCCCGGGCGGCCCGTGTGCGGCCAGGGACCGTGCCGGCCCTCGCGCCGGGCGGCGTCATCTCCCGGGCCGCCCGGCGCCGACCAGATAGTCTCGAGGGCAGCACCGACGGGCGCGGACCGTTCGCCCGGGAGCGCCGGAGGACGGGACGAGGCACATGGCACAGCAGCACCAGGACGCGGTCGAGCCGGCGGAGTCGCCGTACTACGACCGGGTGCTCACGGTGCCCAACGTGGTCTCGGTGGTGCGGTTCGCGCTCATCGTCCCGGCCGTTCTGGCCGTCCTCGACATCGACGAGCGGCCGGTGCGCGCGCTGGTCCTCGTCGCCCTCTTCTCCCTGACGGACTGGGTCGACGGCGCCCTGGCCCGGGCGCTCCGGCAGCGCAGCCGGGTCGGGGAGGTCATGGACCCCATTGCCGACCGGCTGGGGACCGTGGCGATCGCCGTGGCCGCGAGCATCGTCGGGCTGTTCCCCTGGTGGGTGCTGATCGTCATCGCGGTCGTCGACGTCGTGGTGGGGATCGCCACCCTGGTCCGGCGGTCCCTCGGCACCCTGCGGGTCACGACGGTCGGCAAGGCGAAGACCGCCCTGCTCATGGTGGGGACCGTGCTCGTCCTGGCGGGGCCCGCCTGGTCCACCCCCGAGGTGACGGACGTCGGCCGGGTCATGGTCCAGGTGGCGGCCGTCCTGCACGTCCTGGCGGGCGTGCAGTACTTCCGCCAGGCCCTCCGAGGTCAGGCCGACGCCGGCGGCACGGCGAGGTAGGCGTGCCGGGCGGCGCCGATGATGCCCGCCGCGTTGCGCAGCTCGGCCGGGACGACGCGCGTGTCCAGGCGCAGACGGGGCAGGAAGTCCTCGTGCCGGGCGGAGATCCCGCCGCCGACCACGATCAGGTCCGGTGAGAAGAGGAACTCCAGGTGCGCGAAGTACTGCTGGAGACGCTCGGCGTAGTCCGGCCAGTCCAGTCCCTCCCGTTCCCGGGCCACCGCCGAGGCCCGCACCTCGGCGTCGACCCCGCCGAGCTCCAGGTGGCCCAGTTCGACGTTGGGCACGAGCTTCCCGTCCACGAACAGCGCCGAGCCGATGCCGGTGCCCAGGGTGATGACCAGGACGGTGCCGGTGGTCCCGCGTCCGGCGCCGTAGCGGAGCTCGGCCAGGCCCGCGGCGTCGGCGTCGTTGAGGACGTGGACGGTGCGTCCCAGCCGCTCCGTGAGGAACCGGTGGACGTCCAGGCCGATCCACGCGTCGTCGATGTTCGCGGCGGAGCGGGCCACGCCGTGGCGGATGATCGCGGGGAGCGCCACTCCCACGCTGGCCTCCGGGTGCGGGGCCTGGGGGCTCGCGGCGAGCTCCTGCACGATGAGCACGAGCTGCTCGGCCAGGGCCTCCGGTGTGGCAGGGAGGGGCGTGGGACGCTGGAGGACCGGGGTGGTCAGCTCGCCGTCGGCCATGTCCACGGCCGCGTACTTGATCAGGGTGCCGCCGACGTCCACCCCGATGTGGTGCCGGTGCAGGGTCGACCAGCCGGCCGGCGCGGGGGGTGGGACGGGGCGGGGCGAGAGATGGGCCATCCGACATCCTAGGGTCGAGGTGGGGGCACGGGGACGACGACGGGCGCGCTGCGTCCGGCTTGCTGCGCCCGACCGGGTGCGGGCCGTCGTCGGGGCCGGCACCCCGGACCATTCTGCCACCGCGGCCGCCGGGGCCGTGGAGGTGGCGCCGCGCGCGAGGCACGGCTCGGGGGGCTCCGAGGAGGATCCGCCGCGGTGGAGGTGCCGGCTCAGGCGCGCGGCCAGAGGCCCGGCGCGCTGCCGCGGTCCTGCGGGCCGGCGTCGTCCCGGGAGCCCGCGTCGATCTCCCACGAGAACGGGACCCGGGCGACGGGCGCGTCCCGGACGAGTCCGTTGACCGCGCGGGCGAGCAGGTCGCGGTGGGCGGCCGGCAGCCTCAGGCACCCGTGCAGGTACGCGTCGACCTCCAGCATCCCGGCCTCGCCGCCGAGCTGGAAGCAGTGCCACCAGACCCGGGCCGCGTCGAGACCGGCGCGCTCGACGGCGTGCCGGGCGAGGCGTGCCTGCACGGCTCCGATCCTGTCGTCGTCCACGGTCCCCCCTCACTGCGGTGCGTCGCTCCGAGGACGGTCCCGGACCGGGCGCGACGCTGCGCAGCGGTCCGGGACCGTCCGTGGCGGCGCGGTGGCGCCGCCGCCCCCATCATGGTTCCGGGTGGGCCCTCGGGGCACCACACGGAGCCCGGGTGCGTGCGTTTTCCGGACCGTCGGTGCTTCCTCCGGACGCCCGGGGCCGGACGGCACCACCGACAGGGCCGGGCGGAGCGGGGTGCGGGGGTGCCGGCGGACGAGGCCGGCACACAGAAGCGGACGAGGCCGGCACACAGAAGCGGACGAGGCCGGCACACAGAAGGGGAGCGGGGCGGCCCCCAGCCGGCCCCGCTCCCTACTGCTCCCGCGCCCGGACCCGATGCGGGTGACGCCCCCCGGAGTCCGGAGGCGGCGCGCTGTCGGTCGACGGTGCGGGAGCCGGGGGATGATCCTTGGCGGACCACAGAATCCCCTGGTGAGAAGCAACGATGCTCCATCCCACGGCGTACGGCAAGACCCGTCGTGTGACCCAGTTCACATGCAGACACAAAGGGTTGTGATCGCAAATGCATGGGTCGGCAGAGTGCGCCGGGGGGTGGTGCCGCGGCTCGGCCCCTCGGGTCGGGTCAGTGCTCGGAGTTGAGCATTCCGCCCAGGCGCACGCGCATCCGGCGGCTGGCCTGGTTCAGTCCGATGATCGCCACGTCCTTGCCGTAGTGGGCGTACTTGTCGGTCACGGAGTCGAGGGCGGCCACGGTGGAGGCGTCCCAGAGGTGGGAGTCGGAGAAGTCGATGACGATCTGCTGCGGGTCCCCGGCGTAGTCGAACATCGTGTACAGGTCGTTGGAGGAGGCGAAGAACAGCTCACCGTGCACGGTGTAGACCGCCGTCTCCCGGCCGTCCCGCGGCTCGAGCGCACGGTCGACGGTGACGAAGTGGGCCACCCGGCGGGCGAAGGCGACCATCGCCACGAGCACCCCCACGATCACGCCGAGGGCGAGGTTGTGCGTCCATACGGTCACGGCCACGGTGGAGAGCATCACCAGGGTCTCCGGGAGGGGCATCCGCGCCAGGGTCGCGGGGCGGACCGAGTGCCAGTCGAACGTCGCCCAGGACACGAAGATCATGATGGCCACCAGGGCCGCCATCGGGATGACCGCCACGACCTCGCCGAGGGTCACGACGAGGAGCAGCAGGAAGATCCCGGCCAGGAAGGTGGAGATGCGGGTGCGGGCCCCCGAGGCGCGCACGTTGATCATCGTCTGGCCGATCATCGCGCACCCGCCCATCCCGCCGAAGAAGCCGGTCACGATGTTGGCCGCGCCCTGCGCCCAGGACTCTCGGGTCTTGTTCGAGCGCGTGTCGGTGATGTCGTCGACGAGCTTGGCCGTCATCAGCGACTCGAGCAGGCCCACCAGCGCCATGGTCAGGGCGAACGGGGCGATGATCCGGAAGGTCTCCAGGTCCAGCGGGACGTCGGGGAAGAACAGCGACGGCAGGGACTCGGGCAGCTCGCCCTTGTCGCCGACGCTCGGCACGTCCATGCCCATCGGCACCACGATCGCGGTGATCACCACGATGGCCACCAGCGGGGCGGGGACCGCGCCGGTCAGCCGGGGGAACAGGAACACGATGGCCAGGCCCAGGGCCGTCAGTGGGTAGACGGCCCAGGGCACCCCGATCAGCTCGGGGACCTGGGAGCTGAAGATCAGGATGGCCAGGGCGTTGACGAAGCCCACCATGACCGAGCGCGGGATGAAGCGCATCAGCCGCGCCGCGCCGATCAGGGCCAGGACCACCTGGAAGACCCCGGCCAGGATCACCGCGGCGATGAAGTGGTCGATGCCGTGGGAGGCCACCAGCGGGGCGATCACCAGCGCCACCGCGCCGGTGGCAGCGGAGATCATCGCGGGCCGGCCGCCCAGCACGGCGGTGGTCACGGCCATGGTGAAGGACGCGAACAGGCCCAGGCGGGGGTCCACCCCGGCGATGATCGAGAAGGCGATCGCCTCCGGGATGAGCGCCAGGGCCACCACGAGCCCGGCCAGGACCTCGGTCTTGAGGTGACGGGGGGACCGGAGGGTCAGGCGCACCGACTGGCGCTGCTCGGGCGTGAGGTCGGCCGCGGGGCCGGCTGTCGTGGTGGCCAAGGAGGCTCCGTTCGCAGGGGAGGAGGGCGGGGGAGGCTGGGCGGAAGGGCTGGGGTCGTCCCGGGTGCTGCGCATGCGGGTGGACACGGCGTTGCGCGGGCGGTGCGGCGTCCGGGTGCGGAGGCGCTCCGGCGGGGACCGCGTCGTCACCCTATCCTAACGTGAGGGTAGGGTCCTCGGCCGCGGGGCGGGGGAGAGGTGGCTCACGTCCGGTCGAGGGCGGCCAGCAGGCGCTCCTCGACGTCGGGCACCAGCGTCTCGCCGTAGCTGGAGGTGACGTGGTCGAGGTCGCGGTAGACCATGATGTTGCCGACCACCCCGGGGCAGGTGGTCCCGGTGCACAGCCGGTCGGTGAGGTCGATGCTGTGCAGGTCCTCGTGCCGGGCGGCCAGCTCCTCCAGCGGGTTGACGGGGAGCAGCGACTCGGAGCGGGGGACGTTGCAGCGGTCGCGGTCGGGCCCGTAGGTCTCCACGCACTCGAACATGTCGTAGGGGAAGCGCGGGTTGTCGCGGAAGGCCAGCACCGGGATGCCGGCGTCCAGGAACGGTTGCACACCGGCCTCGTAGCCCTCGACGAGCTTCTCGTGCGGGGCCTCGGGCAGGCTGAGGGTGCCGATGGTCAGCACCGCGTCGGGCTCCGTCTCCAGGACCGCCTCCCGGGCCGCGGTGTTGAAGTCGTTGCACTCGGCCTGGTAGTTCTCCGACTCGCTCGTGTAGCGGCAGGCGTTGCGCAGATAGGAGACCACCGTCCAGCCCTGGGCGTCGGCGACCCGGTGGATCGGCGTGAGCAGCTGCCGGGCGTGGGAGTCCCCGAGGACCACCAGGGTCGGACCGGGGTCGGTGCCGCCCGGATCGGTGCCGCCGGCGGGGTCCGGGTCGGGGGCGATGATCCTGCACTCGCCCAGCTCGGCGATGCCCGGCGGGGTCCGCTCGGGGGGACAGAGGTCCCCGGTGTCGCCCCACTCCTGGTCGCGCTCGTCCTCGGTGGGGATGATCGGCACGTCCGGGACCTCGCTCGCCTCCCCGCGCAGCACCGCGGCGCCGGGGTAGTTCTGCGCGGTGCGCTCCACCCCGGCGGTGGGGTCGCGCAGCACCGTGTACTGGTGGGCGCCGGTGAGCGGTACCGCCACGAGCAGGGCGGTGGCGATCAGCCGGATCCCGCTGCGAGCACGGATCCCGGGCAGGGCGCGCCAGCCGGTCAGCAGCAGCGCGGTGACCCGGGTGAGGACCACCGAGGCGGCCAGGATCCCGAGTCCGGCCGGCACCGGCACGGTGTCCCGGGCCGTGAGCAGCAGATAGGTGATCAGCAAAGGCCAGTGCCACAGGTAGATCCCGTAGGCGCGGTCCCCGAACCACTGCAGCGGACGCGCCGACAGGAGCCGGGCAGCGCCGGTCCGGGCGTCGGGTGCCAGCGCACCGCCGAGCAGGATCGCCGCGGCCCCCAGGGTGGGGGCCAGGGCCACGGTGCCGGGGAAGCGGGTGTCGGAGCCGATGAGGAAGGGGGTGGCCAGGATCGCGGCCAGCCCGGCCCAGCCCAGGACCACCCCGGTCACCCGGGCCGGGGCGCTCCGGCGCCGGGAGGCCGTTCGCGCGTTGCCGGAGCCGGCCAGGGCCAGGGCTGCCATCGAGCCCAGGGCGAACTCCCACAGCCGGGTCAGGGTGCTGAAGTAGGCCGCCTCGGGCCCGGCCGCGGTGGCCACCACCGACCAGGCCAGCGAGCCGGCGAACACGGCGGCGAACACGACCCAGGCCACCGGGCGGAACCCGGTCCCGGTCCGCCGGGCCGTCACGGCGGCCCCGGCCAGCAGCAGCGGCCACACCAGGAACACCTGGCCCTGCACCGACAGCGACCACATGTGCTGCAGCGGGGTCGTGGCCGCGGAGTTGCCGGCGTAGTAGTCCACGGCCTGGTCCGCCAGCACCCAGTTCACGACGTAGAACAGCGACCCCCAGGCCTGGGCCAGCAGCTCGGCCCACCGGCTGGGCGGGAACCAGAGGAACACCGCGGCGAGCACGGCCAGCAGCAGCACCGCCACCGGGCCCAGCAGCCGGGCGAAGGTCCGGGCCCAGTAGGCCGGCAGTTCCAGGGGCCGGCCGTGCTCGATCCGGCGGGCGAAGGAGCCGGTGAGCAGGAACGCGGAGAGCTCGAAGAACACGTCCACCCCGCCGGAGACCTTCTCGGTCCACACGTGGAAGACCACCACCAGCAGCACGGCCACCCCGCGCAGACCCTGCAGGTCCGGGCGGTGGGCGGTCCGCGGGGACGGGCTGCGGAGGACCGCCACGGGCTCGGCGGCGCAGCTCGTCGAGCGCTCGGTCATCGCCGGAGCCGCTGCTCCAGCATCGCGATGAACTCGTCCGCCTGGGCCAGCTTCCTGGCCAGCCGGTCCCGCTCGGGGTGGGCCCGCTCGAGGTAGTCGGCGAGCCGGGCCTCTGCGGGCTCGTCGGCGCCGAGCAGCTCGAGCAGCTCGGCCATCTCCTCCAGGGAGAAGCCGAGCGGCTTCATCCGCTTGATGTGGGTGAGCCGTTCCACGTCCCGCTCCGTGTAGACGCGGAACCCGCCCTCGGTGCGCGAGGCCGGCAACAGGCCCACCTCGTCGTAGTGGCGGATGGTGCGCAGGGACAGCTCGGTCCGATCGGCGAGCTCGCCGATCTGCATGGTGCCTCCGCGGACGCGCTGCGGCATCGAACGACCTCCAGGAATCAGGGGACCCCGAGTCTACCAACCGCCCGGTCCCGGCCCCGGGGCCGGGACCGGGCGGTCGTGCGGCTCAGGCGTCGACGACGACGACCGTCACCAGCGGGGCCCGCCGGTAGGCGCGCTCCAGGTGGCGGGAGACGGTCTCGGCGATGATCGACTCGAGCTTCTCGAGGTCGGCGACCTTGGACGTGGCCGGGCGCGCCAGGGCGTTCTTCACCTTGTCGGCGGCCCCGTCGAAGACGTGCTCGTCGTGGACGAAGCCCTTCGCCAGGAACTCCAGCGGCTCGGCGAGCGCGTTGGTGTCGGCGTCGACGATGGCCACGACCGTGACCACGCCGCCCTCCTGCAGCAGCCGGCGCTCCACCAGGGTCTCCTCGGTGACCTTGCCCACGGTGTGGCCGTCGACGTAGACCAGACCGGCCTCCACCTGCCCGGAGATCCGCGCCCGGCCGTCGACGAGGTCGATGACGGTGCCGTCCCGGCCGATCAGCACGTTCTCCGGGTCGACACCGGTGCGGACCGCCAGCTCGGCGTTGGCGTGCAGGTGCTTGGACTCCCCGTGCACGGGCAGCACGTGGGTGGGCTTGACGATGTTGTAGCAGTAGACCAGCTCCCCGGCCGAGGCGTGGCCGGAGACGTGGACCTTGGCGTTGCCCTTGTGCACGACCTTCACCCCGAGGTCGGTGAGCTTGTTGATGATGCCGTAGATCGCGTTCTCGTTGCCCGGGATCAGCGAGCTCGCCATGAGCACCGTGTCCCCGGCGTTGAGCTGGATCTGGTGCGTCTCGTTGGCCATGCGCGAGAGCGCGGCCAGGGGCTCGCCCTGGGAGCCGGTGCACACCAGGGTGACCTTGGCGTCGGGCATGGACTGGAGCTTCTTGAAGTCGACCACCAGCCCGCGCGGGATCTTCAGGTAGCCCAGGTCCCGGGCGATGCCCATGTTCTTGACCATGGACCGGCCCACGAAGGCGACCTTGCGCCCGTGGGCGTGGGCGGCGTCGAGGACCTGCTGGATCCGGTGGACGTGGCTGGCGAAGCTGGAGACGATGATCCGCTTCGGGGCGGTGGCGAAGACCTGGTTGATCGCCGGCGTCAGCTCCTGCTCCGAGGTGGTGAAACCGGGGACCTCGGCGTTGGTCGAGTCGGTGAGGAACAGGTCCACGCCCTCGTCGCCCAGGCGGGCGAAGTGGCGCAGGTCGGTGATCCGGTCGTCCAACGGGAACTGGTCCATCCGGAAGTCCCCGGTGTGCAGCACCAGCCCGGCGTCCGTGCGGATGGCCACGGCCAGGCTGTCCGGGATCGAGTGGTTGACCGCGACGAACTCGCACTCGAACGGGCCCGCCTTGTGGGTGTCCCCGGCCTCGACGTGGACCGCCTTCGGGGTGATCCGGTGCTCCTTGAGCTTGGACGTGATGAACGCCAGGGTCAGCTCGGAGCCGATGACCGGGATGTCCGGGCGCTCCTTGAGCAGGTACGGCACGCCCCCGATGTGGTCCTCGTGGCCGTGGGTGAGCACGATGCCGACGATGTCGCCCAACCGGTGCCGGATGGAGGTGAAGTCGGGCAGGATCACGTCGATGCCCGGCTGGTGCTCCTCGGGGAACAGCACGCCGCAGTCGACGACGAGCAGCTTGCCGGCGTGCTCGAAGACGGTCATGTTGCGTCCGATCTCGCCCAGACCGCCCAGCGGGGTGATCCGCAGGCCCCCGGAGGGCAGCGGGGGCGGGGACTTGAGCTTGCGGGAGGAAATGGTCAAAGGATTCCGCTTTCTTCGTGGGTTCAACGTGGGGTGGAGCAAGGTCGTGCGGGCGGCTCGCGTCGAGCCGGGGCCGCGTCCGGGACCTGACGGCCCCGAGAAGTCTGGGACAACTCTAACGTCGGGTCAGGGTCGCGGCGGACCGCCGGGCGGCGCGGACGGGGAACGGACCACCCCGGCGGGGGCCCGCAGGAGGCGGTGACCGGTCGTCGGCCGGGCGGGAAGGGGCGCGGTGCGGGTCCTCCGCGCGCTCGCGGCGGGACAGCGGGAGGGCGTCAGCCCAGCGCGAGGTCGAGGCACTGCTCGTCGTCGCGCCACGTGCACCGCGTGCCGAGAGCGGCGCTGAGCCGCTCCATCCGCCGTGCGATGCCCCGGGCCTCGGCGGCGGCCGTCCTCGCCCGGAGGTCCTCGATCACCGTGGGGTGCAGGCGCAGACGGCGGGGCAGGCCGTCCCGGACGTCGAGCAGGAAGACGAAGGACTGGTCGTTGCGCTCGTCGGGACGGACGGCGTAGTCGTCGACGAAGTCCCCGGCTCCGTAGACCACCGGCCGGCCGCGGTGCACCTCGACGCCGCGGAAGATATGCGGGGAGTGGCCGAAGACCACGTCCGCGCCGGCCTCCACCAGCGCGTGGGCGAACGCGCGGTGCTCCGGCGGCACCTGCGCGCCCCAGTTGGGCCCCCAGTGGGCGGAGACGACGAGGAGGCCGGTGCGCTCCCGAGTCCGCCGGACGAGCTGCAGGAGGTCCCGCGCGCGGTCGTCGGCCAGGTCGACGGGAACGTGGTGGACGCCGGGGGACGCGGGGCCCGCCGCCCAGCCCGGCTCGTTGTCCGTGAAGGCGAGGAAGCCCACCGCGGTCCCAGCCCGGGTGCAGACCGCGGGGCGTCGTGCCGCCTCCGCGTCCGGGCCCGCCCCGGTGTGCAGGATGCCGTGCTCGTCGAGCAGGGGGAGCATCTCCCGCATGGCCTCCACGCCGTGGTCGAGCACGTGGTTGTTCGCCAGCGAGACGACGTCGACGCCGGCGGCCTCCAGGCTCGCGACGTTCTTTCGGTCCGAGCGGAAGTGGAACCGCTTCCCGGGCCAGGGCGGGCCGTCGTCGGCGAGCACGCACTCGAGGTTCGCGAACCGCAGGTCCGCCGGCGCGAGCAGGGGGAGGACGTCCCCCCACGGATGGGCCGGGCCCTCGTGGCGCAGCCGCTCGTCGACCAGCCGGCCGAGCATGACATCGCCGACCAGTGCGATCCGCATGAGCCGCCTCCTGTCCGGACGCTCCCATCGTGACCCCTGGCCCGCGGGCAGACAAGAGCGGCCGGTGGTGGCCGTCCCGGTCACGGGGACCACGCGGCTCCGCCGGTGCCGCCCGCCCGGGAGGCAGGAGGCGCCGGCGGCCACCGGTCACCGGCCCAGATCGGCCCAGTCGGTCATCCGGGCGCTGTTCGCCACGGCCGGGCGCAGCTGCGCCGGCTCCGGCAGGAGCACGGACAGGTCGGAGACGGCCTGGTAGGCCCAGGAGGGCCCGGTGCGCACGGGCGAGGAGGCGGGGACGCCCCCCGTGCGGTGCAGGCGGGTCGCGTAGCCCAGGATGAGCAGACCGGCCACGGCCAGGCCGACGCCCACCCAGGCGGGGGAGCGGTAGCCCCAGCCGGCGGTGATGACGGCGCCGCCGAGGAAGGCGCCCATCGCGTTGGCCAGGTTGAACGCCGCGTGGTTCATGGCGGCGGTCAGGGACGGGGCGTCCTTGGCCTCGCGCAGCAGGCGCATCTGCAGCGCGGTGCTGAAGAGGGCGCCCATGGCGCCGATCCACAGCACGCCGAGCACGGCCGCGACCGCGGAGTGGGCGAACAGGCCGAAGAAGGCCAGGGCCACCCCGGAGACGGCCCCCGCGCCCAGGGCGGTCTTCTCGATGGACCGGTCCAGCAGCGGGCCCGCCAGCAGGGAGCCCGCGGTCATGCCCACGCCGTACACGGCCAGCACCCACGGCACCATCGAGATGTCGAGGCCGCTGAGCTCGGTCAGGATCGGGGAGACGAACGTGTAGACCGCGAACATGCCGCCGAAGCCGACCGCCCCGGCCAGCAGGGTCAGGGCCACCTGGGGCCGCCCCAGGGCACGGACCTCCTGGGCCACGGAGACGCCGCCGCCCTTGCGGGTGCGGGGGATCCAGAGGGCGAGGGCCGCGACGGTGAGCAGGCCGATGACCACCACGAGCCCGTACCCGGCCCGCCAGCCCAGGCTCCCGCCGAGCACGGCGGCCAGGGGGACGCCCACGATGTTGGCGACCGTCAGGCCGAGCGCCACGCGGGCCACGGCGGTGCCGCGCCGCTCGCGCGGCACCAGGGAGGAGGCCACCACCGCGGCGACCCCGAAGTAGGCGCCGTGGGGCAGGCCGGAGAGGAAGCGCGCCACGTACAGCCACTCGAGGGACGGCGCGGCCGCGGACAGGACGTTGCCGGCGGTGAAGGCGACCATCAGCCCGAGCAGGAGCCTCTTGCGCTCCACCCGGGCGGTCAGGGACGTGATGAGGGGTGCGCCGACGACCACGCCCAGGGCGTAGAGGGAGATGGCGTGCCCGAGGGAGGGGATCGAGGCGTCGAGGTCCTCGGCGATGAAGGGGAGCAGGCCCATCGAGGCGAACTCGGTGGTGCCCACGCCGAAGCCGCCGAGGGCGAGGGCGAAGAGGGCGAAACGGGTGCCGGTGCGGTCCGGGGCGTTGATCACCTGGAGCACGGCAGTGCGAGGTGCGGACATGGCGGATCCTTCCGTGCGGAACATGGGGGTGCGGGTGGAAGGCGCGTCGTCGGGCCGAACGGGTGGAAACCTCGATGCTACGGAGGATGTCGAGGGCATCCAACGGTTCGGGCCTGTGATCTTGGACAAATCGGGCATCCGTGTGATACGTGTCGCGCTCGGGTTCCAGGGCCTCGTCATGCCGCCCACGGAACCGGGAACCACGACTTCAAGGAGGCGCGTCCCATGACCGACACCCACGCTGCGGGTCCGGACACCGATGTCATCGACATCCTCACCACCGACCACCGGGAGATGCTCGAACTGCTCGGCCAGATCGAGGGCGCCCCGGACGCCGCCCGGCGCAGGGACCTGGCCGACACCGTGATCGCGGAGGTCATGCGCCACGCCGTCGCGGAGGAGATGCACGTCTACCCGGTGATGGAGAAGCACCTGCCCGGCGGCGCCGAGGAGGTCGAGCACGACAAGAAGGAGCACGACGATCTCGTCCGGGTCATGAAGCAGGTGGAGGGCGTCGACGCCTCCGAGCCGGCGTTCATGGAGCTGATCCGCGAGATGCAGTCGCAGCTGCGCCACCACATCGAGGACGAGGAGTCCGACCAGTTCCCGAAGCTGCGGGCGCACATCCCGGCCGAGGACCTCGTGGAACTGGGCCGGAAGGTGCAGAACGCCAAGAAGGTGGCGCCGACCCGGCCGCACCCCTCCGCGCCGCACTCGGAGCTGTTCCACAAGACCGTCGGGCCCGGCGTCGGCATGGTCGACCGGCTCCGGGACCGGCTGACGGGCCGGAGCACCGGCTAGCCGGGCGACGGTCCCCCGCGGACAGCACGGCACGGACCCCTGCTGGACGAGCGCCTCGCGAGGCTCGCCCGGCGGGGGTCCGTGCTGTTCCACGGGACCGCGGCGGGTCGCCGGCACCGAGCGGGCACAGACCCCTGTTGCCCGGGAGTTGAGTGCGCTAGACTCAAGTTAGCTGAACTGCCCGGCCGCATCCACTGGTGATCGGCGCCGGGCCGGTTCGTCCCCGATCTGTTCCAGAACGTCCCTCGCCAAGGAGCCGCAGTGGAGACCAAGTTCACCACCAAGTCCCAGGAGGCGCTCTCCGCCGCCTCCACCCACGCCTCGACCGCAGGCAATCCGCAGGTCGAGCCCGCCCACCTCCTCAAGGCCCTCATGGACCAGCGGGAGGGTGTGGCCGTCGCCGTCCTGAAGGCCACCGGGGCCGACGTCGACGCCGTCTCCGCGCAGGCCAGCGCCGACATCAAGGCCCTGCCCTCCGCGTCCGGCTCCTCCACGGCCCAGGCCCAGTTCAACCGGGGCGCACTGCAGGTCATCCAGGCCGCGGAGCAGTTCGCCCAGTCCCTCGGCGACGAGTACATCTCCACCGAGCACCTCCTGTACGGCCTCGCCCAGCAGGAGGGGAAGGTCGGGGAGATCCTGCGGGGCGCGGGCGCCGGACCCGACCAGCTGAGGACCGCCGTCCCGTCCGTGAGAGGAGACCGCCGCGTGACCACACCCAACCCCGAGGGCACCTTCCAGGCGCTCGAGAAGTTCGGCGCCGACCTGACCGCCATGGCCCGCGAGGGCAAGCTGGACCCCGTCATCGGGCGGGACTCCGAGATCCGGCGCGTGGTGCAGGTGCTGTCCCGCCGCACCAAGAACAACCCCGTTCTGATCGGTGAGCCCGGCGTCGGCAAGACCGCCGTCGTCGAGGGCCTCGCCCAGCGCATGGTCGCCGGGGACGTCCCCGAGTCGCTGCGCGGCAAGACGCTGATCTCCCTGGACCTCGGGTCCATGGTGGCCGGCGCCAAGTACCGCGGCGAGTTCGAGGAGCGGCTCAAGGCCGTGCTCGAGGAGATCAAGGACTCGGAGGGGCAGATCGTCACCTTCATCGACGAGATCCACACCGTGGTCGGCGCCGGCGCCGCCGAGGGCTCGATGGACGCCGGGAACATGCTCAAGCCCATGCTGGCCCGCGGCGAGCTTCGCCTGATCGGCGCGACCACCCTGGACGAGTACCGCGAGAACATCGAGAAGGACGCCGCCCTGGAGCGCCGCTTCCAGCAGGTCTACGTCGGCGAGCCCTCCGTGGAGGACACCGTGGCGATCCTGCGCGGGCTCAAGGAGCGCTACGAGGCCCACCACAAGGTGCAGATCGCGGACGCCGCGCTCGTCGCGGCGGCCACGCTGTCCAACCGGTACATCCCGGGCCGGCAGCTGCCGGACAAGGCCATCGACCTGGTCGACGAGGCCGCCTCGCGGCTGCGCATGGAGATCGACTCCGCGCCGGAGGAGATCGACCAGCTGCGCCGCGCCGTCGACCGCCTGACCATGGAGGAGCTGGCGCTGGAGCGCGAGACCGACCCCGCGTCCGTCGAGCGCCTCGCCGCGCTGCGCCAGGAGCTGGCCGACAAGAAGGCGGACCTGGACGCCCTCAACGCCCGGTGGGAGGCCGAGAAGGCCGGCCTGAACCGCGTCGGAGACCTCAAGGAGCGGATCGACAACCTGCGCTCGCAGGCGGAGATGGCCCAGCGCCAGGGCGACCTCGCGGAGGCCTCCCGGCTGCTCTACGGCGAGATCCCGGCGCTGCAGAAGGAGCTCGACGCCGCCCAGGAGCAGGAGGACACCTCCGCCCCGCACGACACCATGGTCTCCGAGGAGGTCACGGCCGACGACGTCGCCGAGGTGATCTCGGCCTGGACCGGCATCCCCGCCGGGCGCATGCTCCAGGGCGAGACCGAGAAGCTGCTGCACATGGAGGAGGTGCTCGGGAAGCGGCTCATCGGCCAGCACCGGGCCGTGCAGGCCGTCGCCGACGCCGTGCGCCGCTCTCGCGCCGGCATCTCCGACCCGAACCGGCCGATCGGCTCCTTCCTGTTCCTGGGTCCCACCGGCGTGGGCAAGACCGAGCTCGCGAAGTCCCTCGCGGAGTTCCAGTTCGACGACGAGCGCGCGCTGGTGCGGATCGACATGTCCGAGTACGGGGAGAAGCACACGGTCTCCCGGCTGGTCGGCGCCCCTCCGGGCTACGTCGGCTACGAGGAGGGCGGCCAGCTCACCGAGTCCGTGCGGCGCCGCCCGTACTCGGTGGTCCTGCTGGACGAGATCGAGAAGGCCCACCCGGACGTCTTCGACATCCTGCTGCAGGTGCTCGACGACGGCCGGCTCACCGACGGGCAGGGACGCACGGTGGACTTCCGCAACGTGATCCTGATCCTCACCTCCAACCTGGGCAGCCAGTTCCTGGTGGACCAGACCATCGAGCCGGAGGCGAAGAAGCAGGCGGTGATGAACGTGGTCAACGCCTCGTTCAAGCCCGAGTTCCTGAACCGGCTCGACGACGTGATCCTGTTCGACCCGCTGTCCACGTCCGACCTGTCGAAGATCGTGGACATCCAGGTCGCCCAGCTCGCCGAGCGCCTGGGCCAGCGCCGCCTGCGCCTGGAGGTCACGCCCGCGGCCACCGAGTGGCTGGGCCTCACCGGCTACGACCCGGCCTACGGTGCCCGGCCGCTGCGCCGGCTGGTGCAGCGGGAGATCGGGGACAAGCTCGCCAGGGCGATCCTCTCCGGGGCGGTCGTGGACGGGGACGCGGTCCGGGTGGACGTCGACGCCGACGTCGTGGCGGACGGGCTCACCGTCACCGCCGTGTCCGAGCGGGCGCACGCCGCGGACTGAGCTGCGGGGCGCGCCGCCGGCCGGCGGGTCGCCGTCGGGGAGTCCCGGCGACGGCCCGCCGTCGGGGCTCCCGGACCGCGTTCCGCCCGCCTCCCGTGAGGTTGCCGACAGTCCACCGCGCCGGTCCCGGGCCGGGCGCAACGGGCTGACAAACCATGTACCCTGGTCTCACGAACCATTCATACGACATTTCCGGGGCCGTACTCTGTGCCAGAGTGCCGCCGTCCGGACCAAGAGACAGAGGGGGTCACGCCATGGGGCGCGGCCGTCAAAAGGCGAAGGCGACACGGCAGGCGCGGGAGATGAAGTACTTCAGCCCGCAGACCGACCTCACGGCACTCCAGCGGGAACTGCGCGGCAGCGAGCAGATGCCCCCGCTGCGGGAGCCGGTCCAGGAGACCGTCGAGGAGGACGAGGACGACTACTCGGCCTACGTCGACAAGTACGCCGACGACTACGACGAGGACTTCCGCCGGTAGCCACCGGGAACTCCGCTCGTCTCCACCGCACGACGCAACAAGGTGCCCGTCCAGGACGAGCACCTTCTTCGCGTCCCCGCGAACAGCGAACGCCCCGCCGGCCGGCGGGGCGTTCGCTGTTCCTCCGGGGCTCTGCAGGCCGGATCAGCCCGTGTAGGCGTTGACCATGCGCACCGCGCCGCCGTCCACGCCCTTGGCGCCCTGCACCCAGTCGGGCCCGCCGTGGTCCGCGTCCGGGTCGATCCTGTCCACGGTGCCCATGACCCACGAGGGCAGGCCCCGGGCCGTGAGGTGGGCCACGGCGGCGTCGGCCGCCGACGGGTCGACGATCGCGACCATGCCCACGCCGAGGTTGAGGGTCCGCTCGAGGTCGGGGAGGGGGACGTTGCCGAGCTGGCTGATCAGCTGGAAGATCGCGGGCAGCTCCCAGGTGCTGCGGTCCACCGTGGCCTCGAGCCCGGCGGGGAGCACCCGGGCGAGGTTCGCGGCGAGGCCGCCGCCGGTCACGTGGCTGAAGCCGCGGACACCGCGGCCCGTGGTCCGGTCCGCGCCGTTGACGGGGAAGGCGGCGGCGAGGTCGAGGACGTCGGCGGCGTAGACGCGCGTGGGCTCCAGCAGCTCCTCGCCCAGGGTGCGGCCGAGCTCCGAGACCTGCCGGTCCAGCGACCACCCGGCCACGTTGATGACCTTGCGGACCAGGGAGTACCCGTTGGAGTGCAGGCCGGAGGAGGCCATGCCGATGACCACGTCGCCGGCGCGCACGCGGTCCGGGCCCAGCAGCTCGTCGGCCTCGACCACACCGGTGGCGGCCCCCGCCACGTCGTACTCGTCCGGGGCCAGCAGACCCGGGTGCTCGGCGGTCTCGCCGCCGACCAGGGCGGTGCCGGCCTGCTCGCAGGCCGCGGCGATGCCGCGCACGATGTCCGCGATCCGCTCGGGCACCACGCGGCCCGTGGCGATGTAGTCGGTCATGAACAGGGGCTTGGCGCCGACCACCACGATGTCGTCCACCACCATGCCCACGAGGTCGAAGCCGATCGTGTCGTGCACGTCGAGGGTCTGGGCGATCGCCACCTTGGTACCCACCCCGTCGGTCGAGGTGGCGAGGTAGGGCTTGCGGTAGGCGAGCAGCTCCGAGACGTCGAACAGTCCCGCGAACCCGCCGACCCCGCCGATCACGTTGGGGGTGTGCGTGGCCTTGACCGCGCTCTTCATGAGTTCGACGGCGCGGTCTCCCGCCTCGACGTCCACGCCCGCGCTGGCGTAGGTGACGGTGCGGTTCGTGGAGGAGGGGGGCTGGGCCATGTCAGGCGTCCTTCGCGGTCTCGGGCTGGGCGGCGTGCTGGGATCCGGGCCCGGCGGGCCCCGTGGTCGTGCGGGCGGCGGGGACCCGGTCCTCCGGCAGGATGAGGTCCTCGAGGTCGGCGTCGGGCCCGGGGTCGCACCCGGTGGAGGTCTCCTGGACGCCGGGGTCCTCGTCGGAGATGCTGGTGCGCTCGGCGGGCCGGCGGGAGACGCCGTCCGCGGCCGAGGGGCGGGTGTCGATGGACACGGCGGAGGCGTGCTCCGGCCGCTGCGCCACGGCCGGTGCGCCCGGGGCGCGGCGGGGCGAGGAGTCCACGGGCGTGCGGGCCTCGAAGACGTTCTTGCCCAGCTTGTCGGCGTCAGGCAGCCGGGTGGGGTACGTCCCGGAGAAGCACGCGGTGCACAGCTCCCCGCGCTCCTGCAGGGTGGCCGCGATCATCCCGTCCTCGGAGATGTAGCCGAGGGAGTCGGCGCCCAGGGACGCCCTGATCTCCTCGACCCCGAGCCCGTTGGCGATCAGCTCCGCGCGGGAGGCGAAGTCGATGCCGTAGAAGCACGGCCACTTGATGGGCGGGGAGGAGATCCGCACGTGGATCTCGGCGGCCCCGGCCTCCCGCAGCATCCGGATGAGGGCCCGCTGGGTGTTCCCGCGCACGATCGAGTCGTCGATGACCACGAGCCGCTTGCCTGCCACCACGGACTTCAGGGGGTTGAGCTTGAGCCGGATGCCCAGCTGGCGGATGGTGTCCGAGGGCTGGATGAACGTTCGTCCCACATAGGCGTTCTTGACCAGGCCGTTGCCGAACGGGATGCCGGACTCCTCGGCGTAGCCGATGGCGGCGGGGGTCCCGGACTCCGGGGTGGGCATGACCAGGTCCGCGTCGATGCGGTGCTCCCGGGCCAGCCGGCGGCCCATCTCCACGCGGGACTCGTACACGGAGCGGCCGTTGATGGTGGTGTCCGGACGGGCCAGGTAGACGTACTCGAACACGCACGCGGCGCGGCGGGTCTCGGCGAAGCGCTGGGAGCGCAGGCCGTGCTCGTCGATCACCACGAACTCGCCGGGCTCGATCTCCCGGACCAGGGACGCGCCCACGATGTCCAGCGCCGCGGTCTCGGAGGCCACCACCCAGCCGCGCTCGAGCCGGCCGAGGACCAGCGGCCGGATGCCCTGCGGGTCACGGGCGGCGTAGAGGGCGTTCTCGTCCATGAACGCCAGGCAGAAGGAGCCCACGAGCTGGGGGAGCAGGTGCATGGCCGCGTCCTCGAGGGAGCCGTGCGGGTGCTCGGCCAGCAGCGCGGTGACCAGCGCGGTGTCCGTGGTGTTGCCCTGCGCCATCTCCCCCTGGGAGGGGAAGCCGGACTTGTCGATCAGCTTCTCGTAGAGCTCCGCCGAGTTGGTGAGGTTGCCGTTGTGCGCGAGCGCCACGGTCCCGTGCGGGGTGGCGCCCAGCGTGGGCTGGGCGTTGGCCCAGTGGGACCCGCCCGTGGTGGAGTACCGGCAGTGGCCCACGGCCAGGTGACCGGTCAGGGTGGTGAGGGTCGCCTCGTCGAAGACCTGCGAGACGAGGCCCATGTCCTTGTACACCGCGATGCGGTTGCCGTCGCTCGCGGCGATGCCGGCCGACTCCTGGCCGCGGTGCTGCAGGGCGTAGAGGCCGTAGTAGGCCAGTTTCGCGACCTCCTCGCCGGGGGCCCACACGCCGAACACGCCGCACGCGTCCTGGGGGCCCTTCTCTCCGGGGAGCAGGTCGTGGCTGAGTTGTCCATCAGGGCGAACCACGTCGATCAGCCTTCTCTCGAGCTTCGGGGGTCGGTGGGCCGGGGCGCGTCGCCCGGCGCCCCGGACGGGGCGTCGTCGTCCCCGTCCACGACCTCGGTGGTGACGGCCCGCGCCCGGGCCACGGAGACCCGGTCCAGCACGAGGGCCAGGACGGCGCCGGCCGCCAGGCCCAGGACCGTGCAGACGGAGACCATGAACAGGGTCACGGCCCCCTGGGTGAACTCGGCGCTTCCTCCGCCGGACAGTCCCACGAGCACGCCCACCACGGCGCCGAGGACGCCGCCGAGCAGGACGAACGCCCAGATGTTCGGGGCGCGGCGCAGGGTCATCTGCTGGCTGCCGGAGGCGGCCAGCGGCACGGCCGTCCGCACCCGGCGGCGCCGGCGCGGGAGCTTCCGCGGGGACGGGCGCGCGGAGGGGGAGGAGGGAGTGGAGCTCATGCCCTCAAGGCTACCGGGGAAACAGGGGGAGGGCGTCCGCGAGATCGGTCCTTGTGCCCGAGGCCACAGCGGTCCCCGAGGCGACGGCCTCCGGCCAGGTCACGGCCCCCGTCACCAGGCCGAGCCACGTGCGGGCGTCGGTCTCGACGACGTTGGGCGGGGTGCCGCGGGTGTGCCGGGGGCCGGCCACGCACTGGGTCACGCCGAAGGGCGGGACGCGCACCTCCACGCTGTTGCCGGGCACCCGCTCGGCGAGCTCCTCGAGGGTGTAGCGCACGGCGGTGGCCACGGTCCGGCGCGGGGTGCCGTCCGGGTCCGCGCGCCAGGCGCTCAGGGCCAGGGTCCCGTCCGCGGGGTCGACGCGGCGGCGGGCCACGGCCTAGTCCTGCCCGAGCGCCCGGACCAGCTCCGGGCCGAGCAGCTCCAGCAGGGGGTCCGCTAGGCGCAGCCGGCCCACGGGGCGGGACCCGCCCATGACCGGGCGCACCACCTGCCCGATCACCGCGGCGGCCGCCGCGGCGGGCACGGCCCCGGCGTGGGCGAGCAGGGCGAGGCCGATGAGCGCGTTGGCGCGGGACCCGCCGTCGAGGACCTTGAGCGCCACGGACCACCCGGTGCGGGTGCCGAGCGCGAGCACGCCCTCCGCGCCGAGCTTCGCCACGACGTCCAGCTCCTCCATGACCACGGTGTTGTACCTGCCCCGCCCGTGCACGAGCTCCGGGTAGTCGAGCATGCACTGGGAGACCGTGGCGGCGCGGGCGTCGGCGTCGAGGTTGCCCGCGGCCCGGCCCAGCGTCGAATACGCCCGGGCGAGGCCGGTCAGGGAGATCGCCGCGAGGGGGGCGCCGCACCCGTCCACGCCCACGTGGGCCACGCGCTCGCCGGAGAACTCCTCGACGGTCTCCAGCACCGTCCGCTGCAGGGGGTGCTCGGGGTCCAGGTAGCTGTCCGTGGGCCAGTCGTTCTCGGTGCAGGCCCACAGGAACGCGGCGTGCTTGCCGGAGCAGTTCATGCAGATCCGGTTCTTGCCGCGGCCGGCCCGCACGAGCTCCGTGCGGACCTCCTCGTCCTCGGGCCAGTCCGGCGGGCACTGCAGCGCGTCCTCGGTCAGGCCGGCGGCCGTCAGGATCGAGCTCACGGCGTCGAGCTGCTCGAAGGAGCCGATGTGGGACGCGGAGGCGATGGCCACCTGGGCCCCGCGCAGCGGGACGCCGGCCTTCATGGCGGCGATGGTCTGGAACGGCTTGAGCGTGGAGCGGGGGAAGATCGGGGTGCCGATGTCGCCCAGTTCGACGGCCACGGCCCCGTCCGGGTCCAGGACCACGGCGGAGCCGCGGTGGCGGGACTCGACGAAGCCGCTGCGCTCGAGCACGGCGAGGTCCACGGCACGGTCCGAGGTGAAGGTCTGCATCGCCCCAGTATGTCAGCGGGGACGAGGATTCCCGGCGGGTCCGGGGCCGTGCCCGCATGCCGGGAACGATGTGCCACTTCCCGGTGCCGCCAACTAGCCTGAGGGCGTGAAGGTTCTGGTACTGGGCCCCGGAGGCCGCGAACACGCAATCATCCGCGCACTGCTGGCAGATCCCGAGGTCGAGCAGGTGCACTGCGCGCCGGGCAACGCCGGGATCGCGCAGCTCGTCCCGGTGCACGCCGTGGACGCCGACGACCCCGCCGCGGCCACCGCGCTGGCGCGCGAGCTCGCGGTGGACCTCGTCGTCGTCGGCCCCGAGGCCCCGCTGGTGGCCGGGGTGGCCGACGCCCTGCGCGAGGCCGGCTTCCTCGTCTTCGGCCCCTCGCGGGCCGCGGCGCGCCTCGAGGGCTCCAAGGCGTTCGCCAAGGAGGTCATGGCCTCCGCAGGGGTGCCCACCGCGATGGCGCGGGTCGCGACCACGGAGGAGGAGGCCGCCGACGCCCTCGACACCTTCGGCGCCCCCTACGTGGTCAAGGACGACGGGCTGGCCGCCGGCAAGGGCGTGGTCGTCACCGCCGACCGCGCGGCGGCGCTCGAGCACGCCGCCGCCTGCTTCGCCGCGGGCGGGAGCGTGGTGATCGAGGAGTTCCTCGACGGGCCCGAGGTGTCCCTGTTCGTGCTGACCGACGGCTCCCGCGTGATCCCCCTGAGCCCCGCGCAGGACTTCAAGCGGATCCACGACGACGACGAGGGCCCCAACACCGGCGGGATGGGCGCCTACACGCCGCTGCCGTGGCTGCCGCAGGGCTTCGTGGAGGAGGTCGTGGAGCGCGTGGCCCGCCCCACGGTCGACGAGATGCGCCGCCGCGGCACCCCGTTCGTGGGCGTGCTATACTGCGGGCTGGCCGTGACGACCCGCGGTCTGCGGGTCATCGAGTTCAACGCCCGGTTCGGGGACCCCGAGACCCAGGCCGTGCTGGCCCGGCTCACCACCCCGCTCGGGCGGCTGCTGCACGACGCCGCCGCCGGGCGCCTCGACGAGGCCGAGCGGCTGCGCTGGCGGCCCGAGACGGCCGTCGCGGTGGTCGTCGCCGCGCAGGACTACCCGGACAGTCCCCGGAAGGGCGACCCGATCGGCGGGCTGGAGGACGCCGAGGCGCTCGAGGGCGTGCACGTGGTCCACGCCGGCACCGCGGTGGCCCCGGAGGGCGAGCACGCCGGGCGGATCGTCTCCGCCGGCGGGCGGGTGCTCGCCGTCGTCGCCCTCGGCGCGGACCTCGACGACGCCCGCGAGCGCGCCTACCGGGGCGTGGGGCTCGTGGCGCTCGAGGGCTCGCAGCACCGCACCGACATCGCGCTGAAGGCCGCCCGGGGGCTGGTCACCGTTCCCGGCGCCTCCGCCCCCCGTCCCCGTCAGGAGCAGGCATGAGCGAGCAGGGCACCGTCACCACCCCACCCGAGATCCCCGGGTGGAGGCACATCTACTCGGGCAAGGTCCGGGAGCTCTACGTCCCCGACGAGTCGCGGCTGCGGGCCACGGGCGTGGCCATCTACGACGACGCCGAGTACCGGGCCGGCTCGGTCCTGGTGCTGGCCACCGACCGGATCAGCGCCTTCGACGAGATCCTCCCCACGGAGATCCCGGACAAGGGCAAGATCCTGACGCAGCTGTCCCTGTGGTGGTTCGAGCAGCTCGCGGCCGTGCCCAACCACGTCCTGTCGACCGACGTGCACGAGTCCGTCCGGGGGCGGGCCATCGTCTGCAAGAACCTGTCGATGTTCCCCGTCGAGTGCATCGCCCGCGGCTACCTGACCGGTTCCGGCCTCAAGGACTACCGGGAGACCGGCGAGGTCTGCGGGATCGAGCTGCCCCCGGGGCTCGTGGACGGCTCCCGGCTCGCCGAGCCGATCTTCACCCCGACCGGCAAGGCGGAGGTGGGCGAGCACGACCTCCCCATCACCTTCCAGGAGATGGCCGACGGGGTGGGCCACGCGGTGGCGGACCGGCTGCGCGAGCTGACCCTGGAGATCTACACCGCCGCCGAGCGGATCGCCCGCGAGCGGGGGATCATCGTGGCGGACACCAAGGTGGAGTTCGGCCTGGACTCCTACCGCGGCGCGATCACCCTCGGGGACGAGGTCCTCACCCCGGACTCCTCCCGCTTCTGGGACGCCGAGACCTACGAGCCCGGCAAGGCCCAGCCCTCGTTCGACAAGCAGTACGTGCGGGACTGGCTGCGCTCGGACGAGTCCGGCTGGAACGGGGCCGGCCCCGTGCCCCCGCTGCCGGAGCAGGTGGTGGAGCGGACCCGCGCGCGCTACGTCGAGGCGTTCGAGCGGCTCACCGGACGCACCTTCGACCCGGACGGCAGCTTCTTCGAGGTGGCCGGCCCGCTCGAGTACTGACGGCGGGGGCGGCGTCAGGCGCCGGGGGAGTCGGGCGTCCACAGGGCGCGGCCCATGTCCACGCGCACAAGATGCCGGTCGTCCTCCCGCAGGGGAGTGCCCTCCTCGCGGTACCGGTCCCGGGCCTCGGCCTGCAGGTGGTCGGCGAGGGTGCCCTGCACGGTGACCACCCGCCACCACGGGAGGTCCTCGCCGGTGGGGTTGCGGGCCATGAGCGTGCCCACGAGGCGCGCCGAGCGGCACTCCGCGAGCTCCGCGACGTCCCGGTAGGACAGCACCCGGCCCGGCGGGATGGCGGCCACGACGTCCGCCACGCGCCGGGCCAGGCCGGGGTCCGGCTCGGCGCGCTCGGTCACAGGGCTTCCCTGCGGTCCACCGGCAGGCACACGTCGAGGACCCACTGGCCGTCCGCGGCACCGCTCTCGGCGTGGCCGCCCAGCAGGGAGACGCGTTCCGTGATGCCCCGCAGGCCGAGTCCCGAGGACATCTCCGAGGAGTGGTCGCCCGTGCGCTGGGTGCTGCGCGGCATGGGGTTCGCCACGCGCAGGCACAGCTCGTGCTCGTCCGCCGTCACCTCGATCCGGCAGCGGGACCCGGCCGGGGCGTACTTGATGATGTTGGTGACCGCCTCCTGCAGGATGCGGGCGGCCGTGCCGCGCACGGTGGTGGGCATGGCCTCGAGGTCGCCCGTGATGACCACCTCCGGCTCGAAGCGCAGGTCCCGCAGACTCGCCGCGAGGGACGTGACCACGTGCTCCAGACTGCCGATGGACAGGCCGGCGCCCGTGACGTCCCGCGGGTGCTCGCCCTCGTTCTCGTTGCGCAGCAGCCGGAGCATGACCCGCAGCTCGTGCAGCGCAGAGCGGGCGGCGCCCTCCACGGTCTCGAGGACCTGGTGCAGCTCACCGACGTCCCCGGAGCGGCGCCGGCTCATGGTCTGCATCGTGATGAGGGTGAGCTCGTGGGCGACGACGTCGTGCAGATCGCGGGCCAGGGCCTGCCGCTCGTCCTCCCGGAGCCGCTCGTTGAGGATCTCGAGGTCCCGCACTCGCTGCTCGCTGCGGCGGCGCTGCTGGGCGAAGTAGCGCACGGCCCCTCCGACGAGGGTCACGACGAGCAGAGGAATGAGCAGATTCCAGAAGACGCTTCCGTCGAACCCTCCCTCGCGGAACGACGCGGCCGCCACGATCCAGGCGAAGTAGACGGAAAGGTGGACTTTGATGAAGCGGTCCGTCGCCGTGGCCAGGACCGACACCGTCACCACGGCCGCCGCGATGATCGCCGCCCCGTAGTCGTGCAATATCATTGACGACACCAAGCACGCCATCGATGCCAGGGATGCCCAGGTGGATCTCCACGCGACCAGGCCGATGACGGCGTAGGACAGGATGCTGTCCACGGCGAACATGATCTCCAGCGGCGCGGAACCCTGAAAGTTGCTGAGCAGATGCCGCAGATCGTCCATCATGGTCACGAGCGCAAAAAGAACGAGCACCGCGGACAACCACCAGGCCAGGGGCTCGGCGTGGAAGAACGAGGTCTTCCCGGCTGTGCGCGGTGCGCGTTCCAGAGATGCAGTTACATTAGCCACACCTGAAGTGATACATCATCGGCAGATCGCGGGCCACCAACCGCACACAACGTAGCGCGGCGCGGCGTTCGCGGGAGCGATGGGAACGGCCACCAGGGTGGCGGCGACAAGCGTGGCAGCGATGGCGCTGTGGATCTTCTTCTTCATGGGGGGCTCCTCGGATCACGAGAGCAGCACCGGATCGGGGGGCCGCGGCCGGGGTGGGGGAGGGATCTCCCAGCCGCGAGGGGGGTGTGCTGCTCTGGTAGTTACCATTTTGCCAACGTTAACCGGACTGACCTATCGACCTTTGTCCAGACCATTTGTGACTTTTGTCGAATATGACGTGTTGCACTTTGGGGGACATCGAAAAATAGACTGTGCGAGTGACTGATTGCAGAGTGCTTGTCGTGGACGACCAGCCGTTGATGCTGGAGGCCCTGAAGTCCTTCTTCTCGGCCGAGCCCGGTTTCGAGGTGATCGGGACCGCCGCCAACGGACGCGAGGCCGTGGACCGATGTCTGGCCATCGACCCGGACGTGGTGCTGATGGACATGAAGATGCCCGTGATGGACGGGATCGAGGCCACCCGGGAGATCACCTCGCGCAGTCCCCGCTCCAAGGTGCTGGCCCTCACCACGTTCTCCACGCTGGAGTTCGTGGTGCCCGCCCTCCGGGCCGGCGCGGCCGGCTATCTCGTCAAGGACGCCCGTCCGGACGAGATCATCGACGCCGTGAACCAGGTGCTCAACGACGAGATCGCTCTCTCCCCGGCGATCGCCCGCGCGCTCGCGGACAACGTCATCTCCGTGCCGGACCAGCAGCAGCCGGCGCGGTCGGCGGACAGCGGCCTGCGCTCCCTGCTGACCGACCGGGAGATGGAGACCGTGACGCTCCTGGCGCAAGGGCTGAGCAACCGGGAGATCGCCGAGCAGATGCACGTCTCCGAGGGCAGCGTGAAGGCCTACCTCGGGCGGGTCTGTGAGAAGTTCGGCGTCCGCGACCGGGTGCAGGCGCTGATCAAGGCGTACCAGAGCGGGCTCGTCGATCCGCAGCTGCGCGATCTCTGAGTCTGGGGCCCCGTCTGCAGTCCCGGTCCGGACGGAAGTCCAGGAAAGTTGTAGACGAAAGTGCATTCATCTGCATTAGCAAACCCGGCATAGTGATCAGTGCGAGCAGAGAAGAAAAGTCGGTGGATGAGTGAGAGACATCCCTACGGCGCACGGCCCAACCCCCCATGAGGCCGAGCCCCGGACCGGATGGTCCACCGACCTGCTCACGGTAGGGGGCCGCCCCGGGACAGTCCCCCCTGGACCCGGGATGTGGCCGCGCAAGGCCTGGATCACCTTGCACCCCCCCCTCGGCCGATGGCCCCCTACCGTGCAACATCTGCTCCGCATACCTGGCAGACGAGAACGGCCCCACCGGAACCGGTGGGGCCGTTCTCGTGCGTCCGGGGCCTCTGCCGGGTCGTTCCGCCGGGCCCGGGGGTCGGAGCCCTCAGGGTCGTCCGGTCACGCCCGCCGGTCCTGCCCCTCCTGAGCGGCGACGCTGTGGCCGAAGAACCAGGTGATGTGCTCCCGCAGTGCGGCGGCGGCGTCCTCGCCCCGGCGCTCCTGGAAGGCGCGCAGGATTTCTCGGTGCTGCTCCTGCAGGGTGCGGCGCACCTGCGGCCAGTCGTCCAGACCGGCGACGGTCTCCTGCACGTACCCGATGGTGGCCTGGCGCAGTGAGGTCATGATCGTCTCGACCACCACGTTGCCGGCCAGGGAGGCGAGCAGGATGTGGAACTGCGCGTCGTGGGCGTGGAAGTGCTCGTCCGGCAGGTCCGGGTCCTCCATGGCGGCCACGAGCTCCGCGGCGCGCCCGAGCACCGCCGCCCGCCACGGGGTCTCCGCCGCGGCGGCCGCCTCGCGGGCGGACTGGGTCTCGAGCAGCAGCCGGGTCTGCACGAGGTCCCGCACCGGCAGCGACCGGTTGGCCACGTGCATCCGCAGCGCCCACCCGAGCGCGGCCGAGGGCTCCGCGATGACGATCGCCCCCGCGTTCGGCCCGGACCCGGTCGACGAGCGGACCAGTCCCATGGCGTCGAGGATCCGGATCGCCTCCCGCACCGAGGCGCGGGAGATGCCGAACTCCTCGGCCAGGTGGCGTTCCCCGGGCAGCTTGTCGCCCACCGAGATCTCGCCCGTGCGCAGGCGCTCCTCGAGCCAGTCGAGGACGACGGTGTACATGCGTGCGGCTGCGGGCACGGGGGGCTCCTCAGAGGGTGGGCGGGACGCGGACCAGTCTAGGGAGGCGGCGGGGCCCCGCCGGACCGATCGGTCCAGCGGGGCCCCGGGGCGTTGTGCTCAGGAGGTCGGGAGCATCCAGGCCAGCACGTTGGACTGCAGGAACACCAGGGTGCACAGCAGCAGGAGCAGGCCGAGGGACCACCAGATGACCGAGCGGAAGATGGCGGACTCCTTGCCCTCCATGCCCACCGCGGTCGCGGCGATGGCCAGGGACTGCGGCGAGATCATCTTGCCCACCACGCCGCCGGAGGTGTTCGCCGCCGTCATGAGGTGCGGATCGAGGCCGGTGCCCTCGGCGGCGGTCTTCTGGAGGTTGGAGAACAGCGCGTTGGCGGAGGTGTCGGAGCCGGTGACCGCGGTGCCCAGCCAGCCGAGCACGGGGGAGAGGAACGCGAAGGCCGCGCCCAGACCGGCCACCCAGGTGCCGATCGAGATGGTCTGGCCGGACGTGTTCATGACGTAGGCCAGGGAGAGCACGCTCATGATGGTCAGGGCGGAGAAGCGCATCTTCCAGAACGAGCGCCCGATCTCCGCCACGGCGTTGCCCACCGAGAGCCGGAAGCGGCCGTTGCCGTGGAACACCGAGTAGATGACGGCGACGAGCAGGCCTGTGATCAGCAGCAGCGTGCCCGGGCTGGAGAGCCACTGGAACTTGTAGATGGTGCTCGTGACCGGCTCGCCGGCTGCGTTGAGGAGGTGTCCGTGCAGGCCCGGCCAGGGGATGGAGATGTCGGTGGCGGCCAGGGCCCCCGGGATGCTCACGCCGAGGGTCCACAGCTTGGCCAGGCCGAAGACCGCGACCACCAGGACGTAGGGCAGCACGGCCATCCACACGCGTGCCGGGGTCAGCCCCTCGGGTGCGGGAGGCTTCTCCACGCCGAGGCGGGTGCGGACGGCGTCGGCGCCCTTGGGGCGCCAGAAGCGCAGGAGGATCACCGCGGCGGCCAGGCCGGTGAGGGAGGCAACCACGTCGGTGAGCTCGTAGGAGAAGTACGTGGCGCACCACCACTGGGCGACCGCGAAGGAGACGCCGATGACCAGCGCGGCCAGCCACGCCTCCTTGAGCCCGCGCACGCCGTCGATGATGAACAGCAGGATGAACGGCACCATGACCGCGAAGAACGGCGCCTGGTGGCCGACGACCGCGCCGATCCGCGCGGGGTCCAGACCGGTCAGCACGCCGGCGGTGGTGATCGGGATGGCGATCGCGCCGAACGCCACGGGCGCGGTGTTGGCGATGAGCACCACGGTGGCCGTCTTCAGGGGCTTGAGCCCCAGCGCCAGGATCATGGTCGCGGTGATCGCGACGGGCGCGCCGAAGCCGGCGAGGGCCTCGAGCAGGCCGCCGAAGCAGAACGCGATGAGCACGGCCTGGATGCGCAGGTCCCCGCCGCCGATGGTGTCGAAGATGGTCCGCAGGTCCTCGAAGCGGCCGCTGAGGACGGTCACCTGGTAGAACCACAGCGCCATGACCACGATCCACACGATGGGGAACAGGCCGTAGACCGCGCCCTGGGTGGCGGAGAGCAGTGTGAGGGAGAGCGGCATGCCGAAGGCCAGGACGGCGACGACGATCGCCGCCAGCAGCGCGGTGGCGCCCGAGACGTGGGCGCGGGCCTTGACGCCCAGCAGCATGACGAAGAACGTGAGCAGAGGGATGGTGCCGACGAGGGCGGAGAGCGCGACGCTCCCGCCGACGGCATCGGTCATCGCGGTAAAGGTGGTCACTCGGACTCCCAGGGACGGGGACGGACGGAACGGTGCGTGGCCGACGGGGAACGCGTCACGGCTATGGTCGGACCACAATGGTCTGACCACGAAGAGTACATGAGCCACGTCACACGGCCAACCGCTCTCCCGAGGTGGCGCGATCGTTGCGCCGGTCGATTGTGTGACGGGGTTCACCGGTCTAGCATGGTCAGACCACAGGCGGCCCGGCGTCGTCGTCCCGTCTTCCCGCTCCCGACTCCGGAGGTCGCATGAGAATCGCCCTGTTCGCCACGTGCATCGTGGACGCGATGTATCCGCGGGTCGCGCTGGCCACCGTGCGGGTGCTCGAGCGGCTCGGCCACGAGGTGGTGTTCCCGCCCGGCCAGGGCTGCTGCTCCCAGATGCACGTCAACAGCGGCTACTTCGACGACGCCCTGCCCGTGGTCCGCAACCACGTGCAGGCCTTCTCCGCCGTGGACTACGACGTCGCCGTGGCGCCGTCGGGCTCCTGCGTCGCCTCCCTGGGCCACCAGCAGCCGATGATCGCCCGCGCCGGCGGGGACGAGGCCCTCGCCCAGGAGGCCGCGGCCGTCGCCGCCACCACCTACGAGCTCTCGCAGCTGCTGACCGACGTGCTCGGCGTCCACGACGCGGCCGCGCAGCTCGGCTCCTGGTTCCCCCACCGGGTGACCTACCACCCGTCCTGCCACGGGATGCGGCTGCTGCGCCTGGGGGACCGGCAGAAGGACCTGGTCGCCTCGGTCGGGGACATCGACTTCGTCGAGCTGCCCGACGCCGAGGAGTGCTGCGGCTTCGGCGGGACCTTCTCGTTCAAGAACCCGGACGTCTCCGCCGCGATGGCCGAGGAGAAGATCGACAACATCGTCTCGACCGGGGCCGAGCTGTGCACCGGGGGAGACGCCTCCTGCCTGATGCACCTGGGCGGGGCCATGGCCCGCCGGGACTCCGGACCGGGCACCGTCCACTTCGCCGAGATCCTCGCGTCCACCCGCGAGAACCCGCTCGAGGTCTCCGGGCCGGTCGAGCTGTCCATCCCGGGGCCGGGGGCGCGCCGCACGGCGTCGTCCTCGGCCCCCCGCACGACCGGAGGAGCTCGATGAGCCGCACGGCCCTGGGCATGCCCGCCGTCCGCCCCGTCCACGGCCAGGGGAACCTGCACGCGCAGACCGCGTTCCCCGCCGCGGCGAAGGCCGAGATGGGCAACACGCAGATGCGCGCCAACATCCGCCACGCCACCCACACCATCCGCGGCAAGCGCGCCGCGGTGACGGGGGAGCTGCCCGACTGGGAGGAGCTGCGCTCCGCCGGCTCCGCGATCAAGGAGCAGGTCATGGCGAACCTGCCGCACCTGCTCGAGGAGTTCGAGCGCAACCTCACGGCCCGCGGCGGCACCGTGCACTGGGCGCGCGACGCCGAGGAGGCCAACCGGATCGTCACCGAGCTCGTGCAGGCCACCGGGTCCACCGACGTCATCAAGATCAAGTCCATGGCGACCCAGGAGATCGGCCTCGAGGAGCACCTGGCCGGCCATGGGATCACCGCCACGGAGACGGACCTGGCCGAGCTGATCGTCCAATTGGGCCACGACAAGCCGTCCCACATCCTGGTCCCGGCGATCCACAAGAACCGGCACGAGATCCGCGACATCTTCCTGGCCGAGATGGCCGAGACCGACGAGACGCTCACGTCCGAGCCCCGGGACCTCGCCGAGGCCGCCCGCACCCACCTGCGGGAGAAGTTCCTCTCCACCTCCGTGGCGGTCTCCGGGGCGAACTTCGGCGTGGCCGAGACCGGGACGCTGACCGTGGTGGAGTCCGAGGGCAACGGCCGCATGTGCCTGACCCTGCCCGAGACCCTGATCACCGTGATGGGCATCGAGAAGATCGTGCCCACCTTTGCCGACCTCGAGGTGTTCCTGCAGCTGCTCCCGCGCTCCTCCACCGGGGAGCGGATGAACCCCTACACCTCGATGTGGACCGGCGTGACACCGGGGGACGGCCCCCAGAACGTGCACGTGGTGCTCCTGGACAACGGCCGCACCGCGGTGCTCGACGACCCCGCCGGGCGCTCGGCGCTGCACTGCATCCGCTGCTCGGCGTGCCTGAACGTCTGCCCCGTCTACGAGCAGGCCGGCGGTCACGCCTACGGCTCCACCTACCCGGGGCCCATCGGGGCGATCCTCTCCCCGCAGCTGACCGGCATCACCTCCGAGCAGAACGCCTCCCTGCCCTACGCCTCCTCGCTGTGCGGGGCCTGCTACGACGTGTGCCCGGTGAAGATCAACATCCCGGAGATCCTCGTGCACCTGCGCGACGAGGACGTGCGCACCCAGCACGGCGAACGCTCCGACGACGGCGCCGCCGCGGCACCGGCCCGCACCCGGCGCCTGCCGCAGGCCCCGTCCGAGATGGACCTCATGATGAAGGGGGCGTCCTTCGTGATGTCCTCCGGCAAGCGCATGGCGCTCGCCGAGAAGGCCCTCCCGCTGGGCCGGGCCGTGGCGGGCAGGGACCGCGCGATCAGCTGGCTGCCCGGCACGGCCGGAGGCTGGACCGACGAGCGGGACATTCCCGCCCCGCCGAAGGAGTCCTTCCGCAACTGGTGGGCCAAGCACGCCGACGAGACGCAGCAGCGGGTGGCCGCCGACGGCGGCCCCGTCACCGACGACGCTGCCGCGGCAGCCGACGCTGCCGGCACCACGGGTGCCGCTGCCACAGCGGGCGCCGCCGGCGCCCCGCAGGACGGGCCCGCGGACGAGACCCAGCACGACAGGGGAGAGCGATGACCGACGCCAGGACCGAGATCCTCAACCGGATCCGCGGGGCGCTGCACGACACGCCCGCGCCCGCACCGGCGGAGCGCACCTACCGCCGCGCCTCGGACCGGCCGCACGAGGAGGTCGTCGAGATGCTCGAGGACCGGCTGGTCGACTACAAGGCCTCGGTGCACCACGAGACCCCCGCCACCCTGCCGGGACGGATCGCCGAGCTGCTGGGCGCGTCCGCCCGCTACGTGGTGCCCGAGGGCCTGGACCGCGCCTGGCTCCCCGAGGAGTCCGGCATGCGGCGGGTCATCGTGGACCCCAACGACGCCCGGGCGGCCTCCGCGCTCGGGGTGCGGGAGCTCAACGCCGTGGACGCCGTGGTGACGTCCTCGACCGTCTCCTGCGCCGAGACCGGCACCATCTTCCTCACCGGCCGTCCCGACGAGGGCCGCCGGGCGATCAGCCTGGTCCCCGACCACCACATCTGCGTGGTGCCGCTGGACTCGGTGGTCGAGCTGATCCCCGAGGCCCTCGCCCTGGTGGAGCCCACGGCCCCGGTCACCATGATCTCCGGGCCGTCCGCGACCTCGGACATCGAGCTCGAGCGCGTGGAGGGCGTGCACGGGCCCCGGAGGCTGGACGTGATCCTGCTCGGCTGAGCTCCCGCCCGCGCCGTCCGGTGGTCCTCCGCCGCGCGGCTGCGGCTCCGTACAGTGGACGTCGTCGGACGTCACGAGCGGCCGGTCCGGGCTCTCCCGCGGGAGGGGCCGGACCGGCCGCGGCACGGGAGGGGCAGCGGTGAGACGGGTTCTGGGACGTCCTGTGGACGAGCAGACGCGGTGCGTGCACTACCGCACGCCGCTGGACGTGGTCGCGATCAAGTTCTGGTGCTGCCAGGAGTGCTACCCTTGTCATCTGTGCCACGAGGAGACCGCCGGCCACCCGGCGGCGCAGTGGCCGGTCGAGGAGCAGGACGCCGAGGCCGTGCTCTGCGGGGTCTGCGGCCACGAGCTCTCCGTGCGGGAGTACCTGGCCGCGGACGGCTGTCCGCGGTGCGCCGCCCGGTTCAACCCGGGCTGCGCCCTGCACGCCGATCTGTACTTCGAGCCGGCACCCCGGGACTGAGACGCCCCGGGACCCAGTCGTCCCGGGGCGGCGGCAGCGCCTCCTGGACGCACCGGGGCGCGGCAGCGGCCGCCCGCCGCTGACCAGGACGAGGAGAGGACGGCTTCCACGGTGTCGATCAAGCATCCGCTGCGGGACCGGTCCCGCCGGGCGGAGCCCTCCGCCCCGCCGGGGCCGCCGGGGACCCGGTCCTCGGAGATCCGGCTGACCGGGGTCACGGTCACCCGGGAGGGCCAGGACGTCCTGCGCGACGTCGACCTGTGCCTGGACGAACATCGCATCGCGGTGATCGGGCTCAACGGGTCGGGCAAGTCCACCCTGGTGCGCCTGCTCAACGGACTGCTGCTGCCTACCCGGGGCACCGTGCAGGTCGGTGGGCTGTCCACCGCGACCGACGCCAAGCGCATCCGGCGGCAGGTGGGCTTCGTGTTCCAGAACCCGGAGAACCAGATCGTGATGCCGCTGGTGGCCGAGGACCTCGCCTTCGGGGCGAAGAACCTGGGCCTGCGCGGGGACGAGCTCTCCGCCCGGGTGGACGGGGTGCTGGAACGGCTGGGCATTGCCCACCTGGCCGAGCGGGAGTCCTACGCCCTGTCCGGGGGCGAGAAGCAGCTGGTGGCCCTGGCCTCGGTGCTGGTGATGGAGCCGTCCACGATCGTCTTCGACGAGCCGACCACCATGCTCGACCGGCGCAACCGGCGCCGGCTGCAGGTCACCATCGACGAGCTCGACCAACGGGCCGTCGTGGTGACCCACGACCTGGAGCTGATCGGCGGCTACGACCGGGTGCTGGTGGTGCATGAGGGCCGGATCGCCTTCGACGGCGCCCCCGGACCGGCGGTGGAGTTCTACTGCGGGATCAGCGACTGATGGGCGCGGCCCGGCAGCAGGACGCCTGGACCGGCGCCGCCCGCCCCCACGGCGCCCGACCCCACGGTGACGGTGGGTTCCACCTTGCCGGGCCCACCGGTGTGCTGGCCCGGATCCCGGCCGGTCCCAAGTTCGCGTTCCTGTTCGCCGCCAGCCTCGGCATCTACGCCGTGACGCACCTGGGTCTCCAGGTCGCCGTCTTCGCCGTGGCCGTGACCGCCGCGTGGCTCACCCGCACCCCGCCGGCCCGTCTGGCGCGGCTGCTGGCCGGGCTGGTGCTCATCGTGGGGATCGTCTTCCTCACCCCGGGGTTCACCACGACCTGGGAGGCGGCGGCGGTGGCATCCCTGCGGCTGCTGAGCCTGTGCCTGTTCGCCTGGGCGGTGAGCCTGTCCACCACGTTCGCCCAGATGCTGGCCCTGTTCGAGCGGCTGCTGGCCCCGACCCGGCACCTGGGGCTGAACCCGGCCCAGATGAGCCTGGCCCTGTCGATGACGATCCGGTTCATCCCGCAGATCCGCACCCAGTACCTCGAGGTCCGCGAGGCCCAGTTCGCCCGCGGGCTGCACAACAGTCCGGTGGCCGTGCTGGTGCCCCTGCTGGTGCGGACCCTGGAGTCGGCCCAGGAGATCGCCTCCGCCCTCGACGCCCGCTGCTACGACTCCGCGCCCCCACCACGGGCCACGTCCCGGACCGCCACCGACTGACCCCTGGCCCACCCCGACCGTCCCAGACGTCTCCGCCCCGCCTGCTCGAGCCCCGCCGCTCGTCCCCGATCGAAGGACCCCCGTGACCACCATGACCTCCCGGACCGCCGACAGCTCCCAGACCACCCAGAACACCGTCCTGGTGGCCGTGTTCGCCGCCCTCATCGCCGCCCTGGGCCTGGTGCCCCCGATCACGGTCGGGATCATCCCGGTGCCCATCACGCTGCAGACCCTCGGGGTGATGCTCGCCGGTGCGCTGCTCGGGCCGGTGCGCGGGATGCTCTCCGTCGTCGTCCTGCACGCCCTGGTGCTGGCCGGGCTGCCGCTGCTGGCCGGAGGCCGGGGCGGGCTCGGGGTGTTCCTGGGCCCGACCGGCGGCTACCTGGTGGGATGGATCCCCGCGGCCCTGGTCATCGGGGCGCTGGTGCAGTACTGGGCGATCCGGCGCACCGGCCGCACTACCCGCTTCGCCGCGGTCCTGCTGAGCGTGGTCGTGGGCGGCATCGCGGTGATCTACGCCTTCGGCATCCCGTGGACGGCCGTGGTCACCGGGCTGCCGCTGTCCACCTCCGCCCTGGGCGCGCTCGTGTTCATCCCCGGGGACCTGCTCAAGGCGGTCGTGGCGACCCTGGCCGCGATCAACGTCCACCGCAGCTACCGCCGGCTCCTGGGCGGGGCGCCCACCGCCCGCTGACGACAGGGGAGCGCCACTCGCCGGCAACCGTCATCCATGACCCACTGCCGCACCCGCAGCGTGAGACCAGCACCGAGGACGAGGACATGCCCTTTCTGGACCGCCTGACCCGCTGGGCCGCCGAACGCCCGCGGGAACTCGCCGTCACCTGCGGGGACGAGCGGCTGAGCTGGGGCGATCTGCGCGCTGCGGCCGCGGCCCTGGCCGCCTCGGGCGAGCCCACGGGGATCCTGCGACAGGCCAACGGCACGGACTTCGCCGTCCGGTGGGCCGCCGGGGTGGCCGAGGAACGCGTGTGCGCCGTCCTGGACCCGTCCTGGCCGGAGGACCTGACCGCGCAGGTGCGGGAGCGTTGCGCGGCGCGCCTCCCCGCCGATCCAGCCCCGGCGGAACTGCGCGACGGCGACCTCGCCTCGGCCTTCCTGATCGGCCTGACCTCGGGCACCACGGCCCTGCCCAAGGGCTTCCAGCGCAGCCGCGCCTCCTGGCGGCGCTCGTTCGAGGCCTCCGCGGAGCACTTCGGTCTGGGCCCCGAGGACCGCGTGCTGGCTCCCGGCCCCCTGGCGGCGAGCCTGAACCTCTACGCCCTCTCCGAGTGCCTCCACGCCGGGGCCGGCTTCGTGACCCTGCCGGGCTTCGACGTGGCCGCCGCCCACGCCGCGATCACCGGGCACGGGGTCACCCGCCTGGTGCTGGTGCCCACGATGCTGCGGGTGCTCGCTCAGCGAGGCCTGGCCTCCGGTGCCGACGCGAGCGGTGTCACGGCGATCGTGTGCGCCGGGCAGAAGCTGGATCCCACCACGTTCGCGGCGGCTCGGCGCTGGGCCCCGCAGGCCACGATCTGGGAGTACTACGGTGCCGCCGAGCTCGGCTTCGTCGCCGCCCGCTGCCACCGCCCGGGCGAGCCCGCCGAGATGCCCTCCGAGGATTCCGGCACCGCGGTGGGGGCGGCGTTCCCCGGCGTGGAGGTGGCCGTCCTGGACGAGGCCGGGAACCCCTTGCCGGAGGGCGTGACGGGCACGATCTGCGTGCGCTCGGACCTGGTCTGCGACGGCTGCCTCTGGGACGACGACGGCCAGGGCTTCGACCGGCTCGGCGGCCTGCACACGGTGCGGGACCAGGGCTTCCTCCGCAACGGGCACCTGCACGTGCTGGGGCGGGCGGCGGAGATGATCAACACCGGCGGGTACAACGTCTATCCGCACGAGGTCGAGGCAGCCCTGGCCCTGGTGCCCGGAGTGGCCGACGTCGTCGTCGCCGGTCTTCCCGACGACGCCCGCGGTCAGCGGATCGTGGCCGGGATCGTGCCCACGGCCGACCGGCCGGACCGTGCTCGGATCCGGGCCGGGCTGGAGAGACGGCTGTCCCCGGCCAAGCGCCCGCAGCAGTACTGGGAGCTCCGGGAGCTGCCGGTGACCGCGAACGGCAAGCTCAGCCGCGCGGTGTTCCGCGACTGGATCCTCGAAGGAGACGCCCGTGTCCGACCGCTCGGCTGAGGCCCCCGTGCTGGTGCTGGGCCGGCGCACGCCCCTGGCGCGCGCCGGGACCCTGCTCGAGGGCGTGCCCGTCCACCGGCTGCTGGCCCCGGTGCTCCGCTCCCTGCTGGCGGACTCGGGCCTGGATCCCGCCCGGCTCGCCGACGTGGTCGTGGGCAACGCGGTGGGCGCCGGCGGCAACCTGGCCCGGCTCGCCGCCCTCGAGACCGGTCTGCCGCTGTCCGTGCCGGGACTGACCGTGGACCGGCAGTGCGGCTCGGGTCTGGACGCCGTGGTGCTGGCCTGCCGGCTCGCCCAGGCCGGGGCGGGCCGGGCCTTCCTCGCCGGCGGGGCGGAGAGCATCAGCACCGCACCGCTGCGCGGACGACGACGCGCGGACGGGGGAGTCGAGTTCTACCGCCGCGCCCAGTTCGCCCCGGAGCACCTGGGCGATCCCGACATGGGCGAGGCCGCCGAGACGGTCGCCCGCGAGCACGGGATCGGCCGCGAGCGCCAGGACGCCTTCGCGCTGCGCAGCCACCGGCGGGCGCTGGCCGCCGCGGAGGCGGGGGCCTTCGAGGACGAGCTGGTGCCGGTCACCGGACCCCGGGGTGAGGCGCGGGCCGACAACGGCCCGCGCCGGGCGCTGAACGCCAAGCTGCTGGCACGCTTCCCGGCCGTGTTCGCGGCCGGCGGGACGGTCACGGCCGGCAACTCCTGCGGGGACGCCGACGGCGCGGCCGCCGTGCTCGTCACCGACCCGGCCACGGCCCGAGCTCTGGGCCGGCGGGACGGGCTCGTCTTCCGCGGTGCGGTGACGGTCGGGGTGGACCCGGCGCGGCTGGGCATCGGCGCCGCCGTGGCCGCCCGGCAGCTGCTGGCGGAGCAGGGCGTGGCGGTGGAGGAGCTGGCGGCGGCCGAGTTCAACGAGGCCTTCGCCGGACAGGTGCTGGCCTGCATGGACCTGCTCGGCCTCGACGAGGAGGTGCTCAACGCCGAGGGCGGCGCCCTGGCCCTGGGCCACGCCTACGGCGCCTCCGGGGCGGTGTCCGTGGTGCGCCTGCTGTCCCGGTCACGGGCTCTGCCCACCGGGAGCCTGCTGCTGGCGATGATCAGCTCCGCCGGCGGCATCGGCACGGCGGCCCTGTTCGAGAAGGTCGCGCTCTGACCGGAGCGAGTGCGCCCTGGACGTCAAGCCGTGCCCCGGCCGAGGAGGTGCGCGCCGGCCGGGACGAGAAGCTCCGCCGGCCGCGTGCCGCTCAGCGCGAGCGCTGCGCCGCCGCGAGCTCCGCGTCGTCCAGGGCGGGGTAGGACGGCCCGTGCTCGCCGAGCACGGTCACGCCGCGCCGCACGTTGTAGTACACGTCCCGCAGCGTCCAGCTGCGCAGGGCCGTGCGCTCGCGCCGCGGGACGGACTGCCGGCCCACGGTGGCGAACACGAAGAGCAGCGCCAGGAGGTAGAGTCCGCCGACCATGAGGAGCTCCTTCTCGCGACCATCGTCGCGTAAGGGTCTAAACTGTTGATGACACTCACGCTAGCCGTGGAAGGGATAAGTAGTCAAGTGCATTTTGCCTATGACACTGAAGACGTGCTCGAGTCCGACGTGGCGCTGATGAACACCGCGCCGGGGGCCTCCCGCTCCGGGGAGGACGAGCTGGTGACCACCGCGCAGCTGCGGGCCCTCCTCGAGCAGCACGGCTGGTCGGGGCGCTTCGACCGCGACGAGCACGAGCTGGCCGAGGTGCGCGAGGTCCGGGGCGAGCTGCGGCGGGTCTGGGCCCTGGGCCGGGACGCCATGGTGGACGCGGTCAACGCCGTGCTCGATACCACCGAGCTCGCCCCGCACCTGGCCCGGCACGACGGGAAGGACTGGCACCTGCACGCCTCGCCCTCGGACGCGCCCCTGGCCGCCCGGCTGCGTCTGGAGACGGCGTTCGCCCTCGTGGACGTGATCCGGGCCGACGAGACGGAGCGGCTGCGGGAGTGCGGGGCCGAGGACTGCGACGGGGTGCTCCTGGACCTCTCCCGCAACCGATCCAAGCGCTTCTGCAGCCAGCGGTGCGCCAACCGCACCAACATGACCGCCTACCGCCGTCGGCAGGCCTCCGACACCGACGAGCGCCCGGACTCCGCCGCCGGGGCGTGAGCCGGCCCGGCTGACGGGCCGGCGCGGCGGGCGGAGCGTCGTCGTCGTTCGTCACGGACCGCGCCGCCGGACGCCTATTTCCATGATTTCCTATCGAGTCCTTCCTAAGCTGACGGGGTGAAGGAATCCTCGCTCGTCGCCGTCGTGTTCGTCGCCGCCCTCGCCCTGGGCGGCGGCACCCTCGCGGCCCAGATCTCCTCCCAGCCCGACGAGGAGGTCCAGGCCGCGCCGCTGCCGATGTGCACCGTGCTGGACCGGTCCGAGCTGGAGCCGGAGACCGGCGCCCTCTACGGCGTGAACCTCGACTGGGACGACAAGCCGCTGGGCGACTACGCCGACCGGCTCGGCCACCGGCCCGCCGTGTCTGTGTCCTTCACGGGGTTCCCGTACGACGAGCGCGGGCACGACCACCTGCGGATGGCCGCGGACCAGATCCGGACCGACGGCCAGATGATGCTGCTGACGCTCGAGCCCGAGGGCGGGCTCGCCGAGGTCACCGACGAGGCCGTGCGGGAGCTGACGGCCGACCTCGCGGCGATCAACGACTCCGGCGTGCCGGTGGTCGTGCGCTTCGCCCACGAGATGAACGGCTCCTGGTACGCCTGGGGCCACCAGCCGACCGCCTACGTGGAGGCCTATCGGCGGGTGGCGGACGCGGTGCACGAGCACGCCCCCGGCTCGGCGATGATGTGGGCCCCGAACTACGGGGGCGGCTACCCGTTCGCTGGCGGGCAGCACGAGGCCGAGCCCGGCAGCGCCGACTTCGCGGCCCTCGACACCGACGGGGACGGCGCGCTGACCATGGCCGACGACCCGTACGCCCCCTACTACCCGGGGGACGACGCCGTGGACTGGGTGGGCATGTCCCTGTACCACTGGGGTGACCAGCACCCCTGGGGCGAGAACGAGCTGCCCGAACCCGGCAAGTTCGCCGCCCAGCTCACGGGCGCCTACTCCGGCGCCGGCGGCGACGACCGCGCCGTCCCCGACTTCTACGCCGAGTACGGGCAGCGGCGCGGCAAGCCCGTGGCCATCCCGGAGACCGCCGCCCTGTACAACCCGGCGCAGGGCGGTGCCGACGAGCTGGCGATCAAGCAGGCGTGGTGGGGCCAGGTCTTCGACGAGTCGATTCCCCAGGACTTCCCGCAGCTGAAGATGATCAGCTGGTTCGAGTGGGACAAGCACGAGGTCGAGATCGACGGGCCGGTGGACTGGACGGCCACCAACACCGCCGCCGTCCGGGACGCCTTCACCGCGGATCTGCCCGATTGGTTGCACTGGGGCCCGGAGGAGAGCTGCACCCCGGCCGGTTCCTGACCCGCCTGCGGTCGGGGCGCGGCAGGAGCACACTGGGTCCATGAGGATGATGCTGCTGACCGCGGGCACCCGCGGCGACGTGGAACCGTTTGCCGCCCTCGCCCGTTTCGCCGCCGGCCACGGCCACGACGTCCGCCTGGGCCTCCCCGACTCCTCCGGCGTGGACCTGTCCGGGCTGGACACCGTCAGCCTGGAGGTGGACTTCCATCGGCTGGTCCAGGAGCACGGGATCTCGCCGTGGACGGCCGTGCGGCACTTCCGCACCGAGGTGGGCCCCGGGATGCGCCGGATGCTGGCCGCCGCCGTGCGGGAGACGCTCGCCTTCGCGCCGGACGTGGTGGTCCACCATCCCAAGGTGCTCACGGCGCCCGCGGTGGCGCAGGCCCTCGGCGTCCCGCACGTGGTGGTGGAGGCCGTTCCCGTGCTCACCCCCACCCGGCAGTTCCCGGCGCCCGGCGTGGTGAACCGGGACCTCGGCCCGTTCAACCGCGCCACCTACGCGGTGGCCCGCGGTGCCGAGCGGATGTTCCGGCGGGACATCGACCGGGCGTGCGCCCAGCTGCCCGGCGGCCGGCCGGCCGCCGTTCCCGCCCCGGCGGCCACCCTGCTGCCCATCAGCCCGCAGCTCCTGCCGCGCCCGGACGACTGGCCGGCCTCCGTGCACCTCACCGGGTCCTGGCACGCCGACGCCCCGGTGCCGGAGCCCGATCCCGCCGTGCGCGAGTTCCTCCGGGGCGGGCCCTACCTCGTGGCGACCTTCGGCTCCATGGCGTCGGGGGACCCGCTGGCTCGGGGGAGGGCGGTGGTGGAGAGCGCCCGCGCCCACGGACTGCGCACCCTGCTGCTCACCGGGTGGGGTGGCCTCGCGCTGCCGGACGACCTCCAGGGCTCCCTCCGGGACGACGTGTTCGCCATGCCGTCCCTGTCCCTCGACGCGGTGCTGCCCGATGCGGAACTGGCCATCCACCACGGCGGGGCCGGGACCGTCCACACCGTCGCCCGCGCCGGCGTCCCGCACGTGGTGGTCCCGTTCCTGGCCGACCAGCCGTTCTGGGGCCGGCAGCTCCACGGGCTCGGCCTCGCCGCCGCGCCGATCCCGCAGAAGAAGCTGACGGCCGAGCGGCTCACCGCGGCGATCGGCGACGCCCTCGGATGCCGCCCCGCCGCCGAGCGGGTGGGCCTCGAGGTACGGAAAGAGCGCGGATTGGAGGCCGCGCTGTCCGTGCTCACCTCCTGCTGAGCTTCGGAAGCCGCCCACCCGGTGTAGTTTGCTTTTGAGAATGCACAGCTGCCCGGCCCCGCGCCCGGGGCACCGAGTGGCAAGGACACACATGGACGCCGACGAGCGGGCAGAACGCACCGCAGCAGGGGAGCGGTTGCGCGCCATGGCCCGCACCCAGGTGCGGGACGGAGCAGAGGGGGCTCAGGAGCTGGAGCATGCCCTTGCCTTCCTCGGGGAGCTCGACCTCCGGACGCTGCGGGAGATCGAGCGTGAGCTCGCCCGTCCGGACAGCATGATCGCCGGCCCGGCTGTGGGAACTCACGGGGGTCTCACCGCATTCCTGGGCACGCGCTACGCCGCGGCGTTCCCCGCGTCCCGATACCGCCCGAGCACACCGGTCCCGCAGATCCGGGCCCGCCTGCTGGACACCCTGGTGTTCCGGGAGATCCGGACAGCCCACGGAGGCACGATGTTCGACCGTTCCGTGCGTGGGGTTCAGGGCGCTCTGGAGCTGTCCCCGCGCGACAGTCTCGCGGAGACGGGCTTCCCCGAGTACGGAGCGGCGGCCGTGTTCCTGCTGCTCGACGTCGCGGCGTCCTTCGCGACCGTGCAGCTCAGCAAGACCTCCGCCCACATCACCGCGTCCATGGGCTACTCCGGCATGGACGCCTACGCTGACGCCCTCGACGCCTGCCACTTCATGACCGCGGCCTTCGCCAGGCACCTCCTGCGGTCCCCACCGGATCCCGACAAGCTGGTGACCATGGCGGTGCGCGGGCGGCTGGACGGCTACGGCATCTCGCCCACGGATCTCGACGGCGACCGGCTGCGCACCGAACTCTCGAAGCTCCGGGACCGACTGCCTGAGCTGAGCGGTCCGTACTCCTCCTGGGGACCCGCCGGGGACGCCGTCTGCCGTCAGCCCCCGGACACCGCCGGACGGGAGGACGACGCGCGACAGTCCTTCAGCGTCTCCCGGCGCCCGGGCCGTCCCCGGACTGCCGGCGAGGCCGAGCAGCACCACCTGTCCCGCAAGGACTGGTCCTGGTGGGTGTGCGGGCACCGGGCTCAGCTGGCGCCGGTGCTGGCGATTGCCGCGATCGCGATCTTCTGGTGGTCGGCGCGGGCGTCCGCACTGGAGCTCTCGGGCAGGCTCATCGTGCTCGCGGGCCTGATGGGCGCCATCGCCGGCGCCGCACTGGCCGCTCTCCTCGGCTCCCGGGCGCAGGCCTTCTTCCGGGCGGCCGAGGGGCTCAGTATGTATACGGTGCTGCAGGGTCGGCGCGACGCGCAGTTCCTGCGCTCCTTGCGGACGCTGCGCCCGGACCTCTTCATCGGTGCCCGCCACGCTGGTTTTCCCCGGCTCGTCACCGTGGTGGTCGGGCGCAACGGCGTGCTGTTCCTGGGCCGTGGCGCGCGTCCTTCTGTGGTCGCGGCGTTCCACTGGTTGCACGTCCCGCGGATCACTGCCCCCGAGGACCCACCCGGGACACCCCGCCGGCGAGCGCACCGGGTGGCCTTCGAGGTCCGCAGAGAAGGGGCCGACGTCGTGCTCGGCCTCCCGCTCGAGCGGGCGAAGGTGGCCTGGACGCGACGCAGCTACCTCGAGAACAAACCGCTGGAGGCGGTGCTCTCGCTCCTGCAGGGCCTGCGGCGCACCTGGGCGCTGCCCCCGCTCGGCGCACGCCATCACGGTGACAACGCGGACACCTCCGAGCGTCTGCGCCTGCTGAGTGGCGCCGACGAGCTGGCCGGCACCCGTTGGGAACAGGAGGCCATCGACTGGGAGTTCGGCCCCCGCCCGCCGCTGGAGCTCGCCGGTGCCGCCGCGGCACGCCGTGAACAGCTGTTGCTGGGAATGGTCGTCGTGGTCATGGCACTCGGATGCGTGTTCGTCCCGCCACTGCTGTCCTGGCTCGTCAACTGATCTCAGAAGCCTACCGGCCGAAGGGCTCAGCCGCCTCGGAGCGAGTTTTGCCCTGTCACCACGAAAGAGAACAAGTCGGTGCTTCTGTGCGCTGTATTTCTCGAGAATTCCGGTCCGGTCTTCTTGAGCTGAGTTTCGTGAATTCCGCAATGGCCGATTGACGTGCCACAACACCGGGAGAGTCGATTGCTCGGTTAGTCTCTCTCCCGTACAGGACCCCTGAATAGGGGACGGTTGCACACCCGGGCGTCAGTCGAAGCGCCCACGGACCGGAGGAGCGCCTTCGTGGAGCCCATGCTCGGAACAGCACCCCTCTGGTTGGCGCTCACCGCCGGTCTCGTCGGCGCTGTGGTGGGGTGGTTCCTGCCCCGAGTGATCCTCCGCTATAGCCCCGTCACGGACGAGCCTGCCTCTGCACCATCCCGTCCACTGCTGGTGGCTGCAACGGCCGCGCTCCTCGTTCTCGTGGCCGCGTTCTTCGGGCTGAGCTGGCAACTTCCGGCGTACTCGTTCTTCGCGGCGGTCGCAGTGGTCCTGACCGTGATCGACCTGCGCCACCACCTCCTGCCCAATGCCGTGGTGCTGTCGGCACTGGGTATCGGGTTCGTGCTGCTCGCGCTCGCCGCCACAGGGGAGAGCGCCTGGGGTGCGCTGCTGCGCGCCGTACTGGGCGCCCTCGCGCTGTTCGTCCTCTATCTCGTGCTGGCACTCATCTCGCCGGCCGGCCTCGGCATGGGGGACGTCAAGCTCGCCGCCGTGCTGGGCCTGTTCCTGGGGTTTCAGGGGTGGGGGGCTCTGTTCGTGGGGGCGGTGCTGGCGTCCGTGGTCGGCATGGTGGTGGGGCTCGCAGTCCTGGCGTCCCGCCGCGGTGGTCTGCGCAGTGACGTCCCATTTGGCCCGTCGATGCTCGCCGGCGCTCTGGTGGCCGTCGTATGGGGCGAACTGCTGGCGCGGGAGTACCTGCTGCCGGGCCTCTACTGACGCCGTTCGGGGGACAAACCTCCTGCAGCCCAGCTTCATGCAGATGAATGGAGTCTACCACTAGGCATTACGTCCATTTTTGACGTCCCCCAAAGTGCATGCATCTGGATGCTTGTGTGTTTGCGATCGCGACGGCTATCTTTTCTACAGGTCGGTAGGCAAGTGGCAGACAGATCCCGCAAGACGCGAATGCCAGGGCTCGTTCTCCGACTCAACCCCCTTATTTCTCTCATCGTGAGGACACACCATGCTGCCCATTCTCGTCACCCTGCAGTACGTCGCCGACACCAAGAACTCCATCGTGGACCGCCTCACCCGTGAGGAAAAGGGTGCCACCGCCGTCGAGTACGGCCTGATCGTCGGCCTGATCGCCGTGGCGATCATCGCTGTGCTCATCGCTCTCGGCGGAGATCTCCGGGAGCTCTTTGGCCGCATCAGCGCCGGGGTTGACGGCGCTGGCGTCTGACTTTCGCACGATGTGTCGGTGCGCCGTGGCTCCTTTGCATGAAGGATCGCGGCGCACCGCCATTGGAGCCGATGACACCACGGAATACTCCGCATATGTTCCTGTTGAGACTCCATTTCAATCTTCAATTTCATCAAACGAAAGACACAATTGTGAGCCGTTGGCGCTCGGAGCGCGGTGCAGCCGCTGTGGAGTTTGCTCTCGTCGTACCGGTCCTCCTGGCCCTGCTGCTCGGCATCGTCGAATTCGGCCGGGCGTACAACGTCCAGATCAGCGTGACCCATGCAGCCAGGGAGACTGCTCGTCATATGGCAATCCACCAAGAGTGGGGCGATGCAGTGACCCAGGGCATTTCGGCAGCCCCGGCTGTTGCGCTGGATGAGTCGAACTTCGTCCTGTCTCCCGATAGCTGTGACGACCTGCCCGACGCCGAGGTTGTCGTCAGCTATCCGCTGGAGACCCTCACCGGCATTGCCGATGGTCTGACGCTCAGGGGAGAGGCGGCCATGCGATGCGGCGGCTGATTGATCATCTGCGCCGTGCTCGGGAAGTGCATCGGGCGAACGGTGAGCGCGGTGCCGTGGCTGTCATGACGGCCGTCGCCCTGGTGGTGCTGCTCTTCTTTGCGGCACTGGCGATCGACGTGGGGCTTATGTATGAGGAGCGTGCGCAGCTGCAGTCCTCCGCTGACGCGGCGGCGCTTGCCCTGGCGCAGGACTGTGCGGCCGGCGACCCGTGTCAGCCAGACACCATGCTGGCGCGCGCGGAGCAATACGCTACCGCGAACGTGCGTGACGCCACCGTCGACGTAGACCAGCCGGTCAAAACCGGTAACAAGGTCAAGGTCGCGGTGCACTCCCTGGACTCCGACGGCGCCGGCTCCCTCGCCTTGAATTTCGGGTTCGTCACCGGGCGTGAGGAGGCCGCTGTCGGTGCCACAGCCACTGCTTCCTGGGCGGCGCCGTCCCGAGGTCCAGCGATCTTGCCGATCATCATTTCTCGCTGCGACTTCAACTTGGAGAGCGGCCCGCAACTCATCCACATGCATGGCAAGGGGAAAAACGCCCTCACTAGCGCATCGAATCAGGTGCTCGGCACAGTGGAAGTGCTCCCTGCCAGCAACCGAATGGCAATGATCCCCATCGCCAATGACAACGGCAATAACAACAACGGCCACAACAACGGCACCGGCAACGGCAACAACAACGGCAACAACAACGGCAACAACAACGGCAACAACAACGGCAACAACGGCAACGGCAACAGCACCCCAGTGCCCACACCCGACCCGACTCCAACGTCTGCGCCCGACTCCGAAGAGGAACTGGAGACGGGCACGTCGGAATGTGACATCATCCGCCCGAGCTCCGGAGCCAGGCTGCCAGGGGGTTTCGGAACCATCGATCCGGATACGGGACTCGGGGCCGACGGTTGCCGTGCCACCGTCGCGATCGGTGACCGCGCATCCTCCGAACCTGGCGCAAGTTTTCCCAACGCGTGCGACACCGTCCTGGACAGCTATAAGAGAAGGACTGTGCTGCTCCCCATTTACCGGGACTTGGGAGGCCAGGGCACCAACGGGTGGTACGAGGTCGACGGTTGGGCAGCGTTCACACTTTTAGGCTGGCGCTTTCCGTCCAACGAATGGGATGCCGACCCATTGGACGGTGTTTCGTGCAACGCTCCCTGCACCGGGATCATCGGCGAGTTCCAACGCTTCGTCACGCTCGACCAAGGACAGTTCGACCTGCCGGACGAGGACGATCCCTTGTCGCCTGAATACGGTGCGGTCGTTGTTGGCCTCAAGGAGTGAAGTGACCACTAACCCCCCGCCTGCACCAGCGGCACGCCGAGCAAACTCTGTCCCTTCGACATCGGGAAGAACACCGTGAAGATCCGCATCATCGCCGGCTTCGTGATGGCCGTGCTGGCCCTCGCCGGCCTCGTTCTCGTCACCACCTATGTCGGCGCAGCCGACGCCCGCGCCCTGAACGAGCAGGAGCCCCGCGAGGTCTACCTCGTCACCGCACCGATCCCCGAGGGCACCCCCGTGGAGGAGTTCGGCGAGTTCGTGGCCCTGCACACGGTTCCCGCCGCGGTCGTGCCTGACGGCGCCCTGTCCTCCCTGGGCGACCAGAGCGGAAAGGTTGCCAGCGTCGACCTGCAGCCGGGCGAGCAGCTGCTCGACTCCCGGCTGGTCGACCCCCAGGCGCTGGAGGCCCCGGGCACCGTGCCGGTCCCGGACGGGCTGCAGGAAGTCACCATCCAGCTGGATGCGCCTCGTGTGGTCGGCGGCCAGCTGACGGCCGGGGAGCACGTCGGCTTCTTCGTCTCCTTCGAGGGCGACGACAGCCGTGCGTCCCGCACGTCCAAGGACCTGGACAAGATTCTCGTCACCTCGGTGCAGGGCGCGCCGACCGCAGCCGCTTCCGCCGAGGGAGAGGCAGCAGCAGAGGGCGCCGGCAACGAGGCGCCTGCAGTGCCGGAAGGTTCGATGCTCGTCACCTTCGCCGTGAACGCAGACACCGCCGAGAAGATCGTCTACGCCTCCGAGTTCGGCCGGATCTGGCTCTCGCTCGAGCCCGAGGACGCCGAGGAGAACGCCAACGGCGCCACGCGGGAGGACTTCTCATGAGCCGCCTGCTCCTGGTCACCGGCGACCCCGCCTACGACGCCCACTTCCGCCAGGCCGTCCAGGGCCGGTTGCCCGGGGAGGTGCAGACCGTGCTCGGTACGGCGCTGCCTGGCACCCCGGACGAACTGCTCGGCCGCTCCGTCGGCGAACTGCCTACGGTAGTCGTGCTCGGCCCGGGGCTGGACCTCTACGAAGCCCTGCGGCTGGGGGGCGTCTTCGACATCCAGCGACCCGAGGTCGCCCTCGTCCTCGTCGTGCCCGCGGACATGTCCTTGGCCGTGGCGGCCATGCGCGCCGGCTTCCGCGACGTCCTCGACCTCGACGCCGACGTCGACGGCATCCTCGCCACGCTGTCCCGCGTCCTGGACAGCGCCGAGTCCCGTCGCCGCGTCCTGCCCTCCGGCGGCCCGGCCACCGGGAGCCTGCACGCCGTGCCGTCGGCCCGGCGCGACGACTCCCGCACGATCGTCGTGACCTCGCCCAAGGGCGGGGTCGGCAAGACCACGGTGGCCACGAACCTGGCGGTGGGACTGGGGCGGATCGCACCCATGAACACGGTGATCGTGGACCTGGACGTCCAGTTCGGGGATGTCGCCGCCGCGCTCAGACTCGCTCCCGAGCACTCGCTGACCGAGGCGGTGACCGGCCCCGCCGTCGACGACGGCCTCGTGCTCAAGACCTTCCTCACCGTCCACCCCGCCTCGATCTACGCCCTGTGCACCCCGGCCAACCCGGCCGAGGGCGAGCTCGTGGGCGGCGCCCAGGTGGCGCACCTGCTCGAGCAGCTCTCCGGACAGTTCCAGTACGTCGTCGTCGACACGGCTCCGGGCATGGGCGAGCACGCGCTCGCCGCTCTCGAGGCGGCCACCGACGTCGTCTTCCTCACCGGCATGGACGTCCCCGGCGTGCGCGGGCTGCGCAAGCAGATGGACCTGCTCGGGGAGCTCGACCTGGTGCCGCCCAGCGCGCAGGTGGTGGTCAACGGCGCCGATCGCAACACCGGGCTGTCGGTGCAGGACATCGCGGCCACGATCCGCGCCTCCGTCGATCACGAAATCCCGCGCTCCCGCATGGCCGCCTACGCCACCAACCGCGGCGAGCCCCTGCTGCTGCACGCTCCCAAGGACAAGGCCGCCCGGCAGCTCCAGGTCCTCGTCGACTCGTTCGTCCCCAATCGCTCCGCCCCTCGGCGGGGCCTGTCACGGAAGGCTCTGGTCCGCTCGTGAAGCTCGCCGAACGCCTCGCCGCCGCCCGCGGCGAAACCCTTCCCCCCTCCTCGTCTGCTTCCGTGCCCCCAGCGGAGCGGCCCGTCGACTCCCCGCTCTCGTCCGATATCGGGGCTGCCCCCGCGACGTCCGAGGAGTTTCCGCCGGCGTCCGACGACGCCCCGTCGCTGAGCTCACTCGTGCTGACTGCCCCCGTCCCGGAGGCTCCGGCCGAGCCGGCGCCACGCGCCCAGGTCGGCAAATTCGACGCCCTCGCCGGACTGAAGCACCGGGTCAAGCAGGAGCTCCTGGACCGCATCGGCTCCCGGCAGTCGGACTCGAGCCTGTCGGACGTGCAGCTCAAGGACTTCGCCACCAAGGAACTGACGCGCATCGTGGCCGAGGAACAGGTTCCGATGTCCTCCGATGAGCGCATCCGGCTGATACGCTCCGTCAGCGACGACGTGCTCGGCTACGGTCCTCTCCAAGTGCTGCTGGACGACGACTCGGTCACCGAGATCATGGTCAACGGTCCCGACCAGATCTTCATCGAGCAGAAGGGCAAGGTGACCCTCTCGGAGTCGACCTTCGCCACCGAGCAGGATCTGCGCCACGTCATCGAGAAGATCGTCACGCAGGTGGGTCGGCGCATCGACGAGTCCTCGCCGCTCGTCGACGCGCGTCTTCCGGACGGCTCCCGCGTCAACGCGGTCATCCCGCCGCTCGCGGTCAAGGGCTCCTCCCTGACGATCCGCAAGTTCGCCAAGGACCCGCTGACCGTCGAGGACCTCATCCGCTTCGGGTCGGTCTCCCCGCAGATGGCCGAGCTGCTGCGCGCGTGCGTCGAGGCGCACCTGAACATCCTGGTGGCAGGCGGTACCGGTACCGGCAAGACCACGATGCTCAACGTGATGTCCTCGTTCATTCCGCACGGCGAGCGGATCGTGACCATCGAGGACGCCGTGGAGCTTCAGCTGCAGCAGGAGCACGTGGTGCAGCTCGAGTCCCGGCCGGCCAACATCGAGGGCCGGGGCGAGATCACCATCCGCGACCTGCTCAAGAACTCCCTGCGCATGCGTCCGGACCGAATCGTGGTGGGGGAATGCCGTGGCGGCGAGGCCCTGGACATGCTGCAGGCCATGAACACCGGCCACGACGGATCCCTGTCCACCATCCACGCCAACTCTCCTCGCGACACCATCTCGCGCCTGGAGACTCTGGTCATGATGGCCGGCATGGATCTGCCGCAGCGGGCGATCCGCGAGCAGATCGCCTCGGCCATCCACGTGGTGGTCCAGCTCTCGCGTCTGCGCGACGGCACCCGTCGGGTCACCCACATCACCGAGATCCAGGGCATGGAGGGTGAGACCGTGACCCTGCAGGACGCCTTCCTCTTCGACTGGGACGCGGGTGTGGACCCCCGCACCGGGCGGTTCCGCGGCACCACCCGCTCCACCGGGGTGCGGCCACGGTTCGTGGACAAGTTCGAGGACTACGGCATCAAGCTCCATCCCTCCGTTTTCGACCCGGGGCGACGCTGATGGCACCGCTGCTGGTCGGCGTCGGACTGCTCGTCCTCGCCGGGCTGCTCGGGCTGTTCGTGGTCTTCCGCTCGCGCACGCCGCGGCTGCCCATGGACCGGCGCCGGCCGCCGCGGGGTCCCCGGGAACTGGAGTCCTCGCAGCTGTCCCGGCTCTCCGGAGTGACCACCGAGGCCGTCTCCGAGTTCCTGGAGCGCCGAGGGTGGACGCGCAAGGTCGCCGCCGCCCTGGAGAACGCCGGCATCAAGTCCTCGCCGGCCGACTTCCTCGTGCTGGTCGTCGTCGGAGCGGTGGTCGCGGCGGCGGCCGGAACGCTCGCCGGGGGACTGCTGCTCGGACTGCTGCTCTTCCTGGCGACCCCGTTGGTCGCCAAGGTGCTCGTCGGCGTGATGACAGACCGGCGCAAGCGCATCTTTGCCGACCAGCTCGACAACACCCTCCAGCTGTTCTCCGGATCGTTGCGAGCAGGCCACTCCCTCCTGCGAGCGGTCGACGCGGTGGCCAAGGAGTCGCAGGCCCCGACCTCCGAGGAGCTGACGCGGATCGTCAACGAGACCCGGCTCGGCATGGATCTGGACGCCTCGCTGGACCAGGCCGCCAAGCGCATGGGGTCCGACGACTTTTCCTGGGTTGCCCAGGCGATCGGCATCCATCGCGAGGTCGGCGGTGACCTCGCCGAGGTGCTCGATCGCGTGGCGGGCACCATCCGCGAGCGGAACCAGATCCGACGCCAGGTCAAGACGCTCTCGGCCGAGGGAAAGATGTCCGCCTACATCCTCATGGCTCTGCCCGTGCTGATCGCCGCGATCCTGTCCCTGATCTCGCCCGAGTACATCTCCCAGTTCCTCACGAGCGGGTTCTTCGGCTACGCGATGATCTTCGTTGCCCTGCTGATGTTCGCGATCGGTGGATTCTGGATGTCGAGGATCGTCAAGATCAAGTTCTGATCCATCATTTTCCCGAAGGACGTTCCATGACCCCCCTCCTCTTCGGCATGCTGCTCCTCGCCGGCGCCGCAGGCCTGGCCATCTGGCTCGCCGTCGGCGTGCGCTGGGGCGGCGACCGGCTGGTCCGCCAGAATCTGCGCATCGGCTTCGGCGCCACCGAGGCCGAGATGATCCGCGACGCACCGGACTTCGGCTGGGCCAGCCGGTTCACCACCGGCAACGGCAAGGAGCGGCTCGAGACTCTCTACTCCAAAGCGGGCCGGCCTGCGGACTGGCCGGTCGCCCGCCTGATGGCCTGCAAGGTCTACGCCATGGGCGCCGCCCTCCTGGTGGGACTTCTGCTCCTGGCCATGACGAGTGGCAACGGCATGATCCTGCTCATCGTGCTGGTCATGGTGCCGGTGGGCTACTTCCTGCCGGAGCTGCTGCTGTACAGCCGGGGCATCGAACGGCAGAAGGCGATCGGCCTCGAGCTCGCTGACACCCTCGACCAGATGATGATCGCAGTGGAAGCCGGCCTCGGCTTCGAGTCCGCCATGGCCCGCGCCGGGCACAACGGGAAGGGCCCGCTCGCGGAGGAACTCGTGCGCACCCTGCAGGAGATGCGTGTGGGCATCCCACGCCGCGACGCCTACCTCGCGCTCGAGCAGCGCACCGACGTCCCCGACCTGCGGCAGTTCACGCGTGCCGTGATCCAGGCGGACGCCTACGGCATCTCCATCGCCACGGTGTTGAGAACCCAGGCGAACGAGATGCGCACCAAGCGACGTCAGCGGGCCGAGGAAGCGGCCCAGAAGATCCCCACGAAGATCCTCATCCCACTGATGCTGTTCATCCTCCCGGTGCTGTTCCTCACCGTGCTGGGCCCCACCGTGCTCAACGTCATGAAGATGTAGTCGGATGCCGATCAACAACTCTGCGCCCTCCCCAGGAAGAACCGCCACCGGACGCACAGCGCTGTCGATCGTCCTCGCCGCGGTCGCGCTCTTCGCCGTCGGCCTCTTGGTCCTGCCCTGGCTGATCGGCAGTGCGGCGGCCGGATTCGGCGGGGACGTCCAGCACAGTGAACCCACCTCGGTGAGTGCCCCCGGCCCAGAGAACACCGCGTCACTCGCGGCGGACGACGCCCGGGCCGCCGGTGACCCGGGGGACCACCCCGCGGTACGGGGCCCGGAGACCTGCGGGGACCTGTCCTCTCGGGCGCGGGTCTGCTCCCCGTCGATCGGCATCGACGCGGCGCTCGAGTCCATGGGACAGGACGACGCCGGGAACATGGCGGTGCCCACCTACGAGGACCGTGCGGCGATCGGCTGGTACTCGGTCTCCGCCCCGATCGGCGGTGAGCGGGGCAACGCGGTGCTGGCCGGTCACGTGGACTATCCCTATGACGCTCCCGCGCTGGCCACGCTCTACACGGCGCAGCCCGGGCAGAAGCTCTGGGTCTCCGACGGGACCGGGGGAGTGTTCTCCTACACCGTGACCACGGTCCGGGAGCCGACCCCTCGGGACGCCCCGCCGCGGGACATCTTCGCGCTGACCGGCGACCCCGGGTTGTCCCTGATCACCTGTTCGGGCGACTACGTCCAGCCGGACGGAGGGCCGTCCTGGTCGTACACGAACAACCTCATCGTGGACCTGGCCCTCGATCCCGTGACCGCCCCCGTTCCGTGACGCCGCCGTCGAGCGGCCCGTCCCCACTTGTGCGCACACCAGACGTCGCACAGCGACTTCCCCGGACACCGACCCCTCCATGCAATTACATTGGTAAAGATCGGCCGGCCGCCCACCGGCCTGCCGACCCCCTCACGATCCCCCCAGGAGTTCCCATGTCCTCTCTCCCTCCCGCTCGCCGCGCGCGGCTCCTCGCGGTGGCGGCGCTGACCGGCACCACGGCGGTGACCGGAGCGCTGGTCGGCGCGACCCCGGCGGTGGCCGTGCCCGTGGCGATCGAGGAGAACCTTGTCGGGGTCCTGGAGGGAAACCCGGCCACCGGCGCCGAGTCGTTCTTCGTTCCGGTGCAGCTGACCGACGGCAACACGGCCTACGGCATCCACGAGGACCAGCCACTGGCCCCCGTCGGAGAGCTCGTGCTGGACGACGAGGGCTACGCCGTCGCCGAGCCCTTCGACGACCCGGCCGCCGGGTGGGAAAACGTGGTGGGCGAGAAGGTCGACGACAACCCGGTCTACTGGGAGCCGGAGAACGCCGCGCTGGCCGGTTACATCCTCTCGGTCTTCGGTCCCACGGAGGACTCGGATGAGGCGCTGGCCGTGCACTGGGCCGTGCGCTCCCTCTCGACGGCTGAGCTGCCCCAGCCGGACGGGCTCGAGCCGTGGCACCTGGACCGAGCGGCGTTCCTGATCGAGGACGCCCGCGAGAACGTCCCGGCGCTGACGCCGCAGGACGGCTACCGGGTCTCCGTGTCCTTCGCGCCGGACGGCCGGCCCGAGACGCTGCTCGTCACGGTGCCGGAGTCCTACTACTTCACGACCGTCACCCTGTCGGGGCCGGTCACCTTCGCGGACGGGACGACGACACGGACCGTCGCCGGCGGCGAGCGGGAGCAGCGCCTGGAGCTCGCTGTGCCGGCGGGAGTCACGGATGGCGAGCTCACCGCCGAGCTGACGGCGACCATGCCCTCGACCGAGCTCACCGTCCTGGCCGACGACCAGTACCGCGACCTGCTCATCGCGGGTCAGGAGCGCACGGTCGATTGGACTGCGAGCGCCGGGTTCGAGATCGACGCCCCGACCGCGCCGGAGGAGGAGGTCACCGACGAGGAGACCACGCCCCCGGACGACGACGGAACCGGGGACGCGCCGGTCGATCAGGACACGCCCACCGGCAACGACACTGACGACGATAGAGACGTCGACGGCATCAGCGGTCCCGGCAGCGACACGGACTCCGGCGACGGCGCGACCGGACCGGACGCCGAGCCGGCGGTCCGGGATGGCGGTGCCCCTGTCCTCGAGGTCGTGACCGATGCCGCCGCCGAGCAGAAGCTCACGGCGACCCTCGAGGCCTTCGTCCTGTTCGACGAGCAGACCACCACCTCCACGGAGGTCGTCACGGAGACCACCATGACGGCCGGGGGAGCGGCGTACGCGGAGTCGGCCATGGCCAACACCGGCATGGGCGCAGCCCCTGCGGCCGGTGAGCGCAGCGCGATGACCTCGGTGATCCTCGTCGTGGTCGCCGTCGGCGCCGGCCTCGGCGCCTGGCTGCTGCGCCGACACCCGGCGACCACCTCGGATCGGTCCGCCTGATGTTCACCTCCGTCCCAGTTCTCCGGGAGATCTCGATGAGCCGCACCACTCGCACCGTCGTCGTCGCGTCCCTCGCGCTCGCCGCCCTCACCGGCTGCGGCGGTGCCGCGGCCGAGGCGAAGGGCGCGCACACCTACGAACCCCTGCCGCCGCTCAGCACCGCGACGCCGACCACCAGCCCGGCGCCACAGCCGACGTCCCCGGCGGCGCCCGAGTCCTCTCCCGCCCCGACGGCAGAGGCACCTGCAGACCCTGCCGCCCCTGCCGCAGGGACGGCCCAGGCGGCCGCCCCGGTCGGCGGCACGGCAGGCACGAGCATCACCGGGCAGACGCCCGTTGCCGGGTCCTCATTCGCCCTCGGACAGGCACCTGCCGCTGTGGCGGGGCCGGTGGGTGGTGGCATGCCGGTCCAGGCGACGGAGCGGAGGTCGACCAGCACCACGACGACCACGTCGACGACGATCGAGGCCGGTCTCAAGCTCGTGGTCACCTGCGAGGGGCTGTGCATGCTGGCTGACCTCGCCGCGCCGGAGCTGACCGGGCAGGACGGAGCGTTCTCCGAGGACCTCCTGCGGCAGGCACTCGAGAAGGAGCTGCGTGGGCAAGGCGGCGACCAGCAGCAGCTGACCGACGACCTGCTCGAGCAGCTCATGCAGGATCAGTGGGCTCTGGCCGAGCGGGATCTCGAGGGCGGGGACGAGAAGCTGGTCTTCTCCTCGGCCCGGAAGTAGGTTCGCGCCGTCCGGAGCGCAGTCATCCGGCGGGACGGCGCGGTCAGCGTTGCCACAGCACACGACGACGCACCCGCCCTTGACGAGGGCCGGGTGCGTCAATGTCACTCAGGCGGGCACGGCCGCCCAGTGCACGGCGAAGCACGCCGTGGCGGCCATCGAGTACAGCCATACGGAGGCCTCGCGGGTCCACGGCACCTTCTTGGTCATGGCAGAGCTGATGACCGCGGCGATGATCAGTCCGACGCCCAGCCAGAGGGACCAGTCGGTGAACTGCTGGAGGACGGCGCCCAGGACGCCGGTGCCGGCGTCGTCGAGGACACGATCGATGTCGAGATTCATGGTGAGAACTCCCCCCGGAGCTGACGAACGTTCCGGGCGCCCCCATGACGCCCGCGACGACAGGGGTGCGGCAGCGGCGGCGGGGGAGTGGAGGATCAGCCGGTCCCCGCGCCGCCGGGCGGGCACGCCCTGACAGTGCCGAGCCTATTCGATGAATTTGCAAATGCATCGGCGGAGAGCGTCGCTTCTTGCGGGGACAGCGGGCCCCGCGTGAAGTGGGGATCGGGACATGCGAAAGGCCCCGGACCGACTGGTCCGGGGCCTTTCGCTGGTGGTCGGGATGACAGGATTTGAACCTGCGACCTCGTCGTCCCGAACGACGCGCGCTACCAAGCTGCGCCACATCCCGTGAAGCATCCGGTCTCAGCCGGAAACAACTGCTCCATCATAGCCATCCGGCCGGGCGGGTGGGAAATCGGGGCGTCGGGACCGTGTCGCCCCCAGGGTTCGTCCCCCAAGTAGTGGACAAAAGTTATTGACCGGTCGGTAACCCATTTGTGAGCATGTGCAAATCCGAGTCATTCCTCGATGACTGTGAACCGCGTCACGGCCGGGCTACCTCCCGGCCGCCGCTCACCTGGAGGTTCCATGCCCGTCCGCAAGCCCAGCCACTGGATCACCGCGGCCGCCCTGGCCGGCGCCCTGACCCTTACGGCGACCAGTGCCGTCGCGGCCCCCACCCGCGACACCAGCAACAACAACACCACCCACAAGATCACCCAGGCCGTCTCCCAGCAGAAGCTCACGGAGCACCTGAACGCCTTCCAGTCGATCGCGGAGGCCAACGACGGCAACCGCGCCTCCGGCACCTCCGGCTACCAGGCCAGCGTCGACTACGTGGTCGAGAGGCTGCGCGCCGCCGGCTACACCCCGGAGGTCCAGGCGTTCGACTTCCCGTTCTTCCAGGAGCGCACCCCCGCCACGGTCGCCGCGGACGGCACGCAGCTCGCCGCCGAGGACGTCGCGGTGATGACCTACTCCGGCACGGGCACCGTCACCGGCGCGGTGCAGGCCGTCGACACCACCGGGGCCCGGGTGGGCAGCACGAGCGGCTGCGAGGCGAGCGACTTCGCCGGCTTCGAAGCGGGCAACATTGCTCTGCTCCAGCGCGGCACCTGCTCCTTCGCGGTCAAGGCCGCGAACGCGGAGGCGGCCGGTGCGAGCGCCGTGCTGATCTTCAACACGGGCCTGCCGAACGCGGAGGACGCCGTCGCCGGCACCCTGGGCTCCCCGGAGGCCACGTCCCTGCCGGTGGTCGGGCTCAGCTACCAGGCGGGCGTGGACCTGCTGGACGCCGCCGAGGTCACGGTCGCCACGGACACCGTCTCGGCGACCCGCACCACCTACAACGTCCTCGCCGAGACCGGCTCGGGGGACCCGGAGAACACGGTGATCGTCGGCGCGCACCTGGACGGCGTGCTCGAGGGCGCCGGCATCAGCGACAACGGCACCGGGTCGGCCGGCATCCTCGCCATCGCGGAGGCGATGGCCAAGACGAAGACCGAGAACACCGTGCGCTTCGCCTGGTGGGGCGCGGAGGAGCTCGGCCTGCTGGGCGCCGAGCACTACGTGACCGATCTGCGGGAGAACGACCCCGAGGCGTTCGAGGACATCGCGATGTACCTGAACTTCGACATGATCGGCTCCCCGAACTACGGGCGCTTCGTCTACGACGGCGACGCCTCCACCTTCGACCCCGGCGACACGAACGTCCCCGAGGGCTCCGCGGCGATCGAGGCGGCGTTCCACGAGCACTTCGCCTCGGTGGGGCTGGCCTCCGGGGACACCGAGTTCAGCGGCCGCAGCGACTACGGGCCGTTCATCGAGGCCGACATCCCCTCCGGCGGCCTCTTCACGGGCGCCGAGGGCGTGAAGACCCAGGAGCAGGCCGAGCTGTTCGGCGGCCAGGCCGGCGTCGCATACGACTCCTGCTACCACTCCGCGTGCGACGACATCTCGAACGTGAACCTCCAGGGCATGGAGGAGATGTCCGACGCCGCCGCGGCGGTCGTCCTGCGCTACGCGACGTCCACCCACGACGTCAACGGCGAGGGCAAGCCCTACCGGCAGAAGGGCAAGGGCGCCGTCGGCCACCCGAAGGGCGACGACCGCGGCCACGGCCCGCACTCCGAGCACGGTCGCGGCCACGGGCACGGCCACGACAAGGCGGCCGCCTGACGGTCCCGAGCCCCAGCGAACGGCCCCGTCCCCGGCGCGAACTGCCGGGGGCGGGGCCGTTCGCTGCGCCACAATCCGCCCAACCGTTGTGCCGCTGACGTGCAGTTGAGATTCTGGGCACAGGGCTCCACCAGCACGATGGAGCCGACCCCACGGTCGAGCCCCCGATCGGCCCCTGCCCCGGGAGATCCCATGCGTCACCGCACCCACCACCACCGGACCGTGGCCGCCGCCACCCCGACCACGACGGGGTGGTCCCGGTGACCGCGGCGGGCGTGCCCGTCGGGAAGGTGCTGGAGCACCTCGAGGTGTTCCAGGCCATCGCCAACGCGAACAACGCCAACCGCGCCTCGGGCACGTCCGGCTACCGGGGCAGCGTGGACTACGTGGTCGGCCGGCTGCGGGCCGCCGGCTACGCCCCGCGGGTCCAGGAGTTCACCTTCCCCTTCTTCCAGGAGACCGCCCCGGCCACGGTCAGCGCAGGGGGACGACAGCTTCCCGCGACCGACGTGGCGGTCATGACCTACTCCGGCTCCGGGACCGTGACGGCGCCGGTGCAGGCCGTGGGGACGACCGGCGAGAAGGCCGCGAGCACCAGCGGGTGCGAGGCCGGTGACTTCGCCGAGTTCGTGCCGGGGAACATCGCGTTGCTCCAGCGGGGCACGTGCGCCTTCGGGGTGAAGGCCGCCAATGCGGTGGCCGCCGGAGCGTCCGCGGTGCTGATCTTCAACACGGGACTGGACGGCGCGGAGGGCGCGGTCGCCGGCACCCTGGGCGATCCCGGCGGGGTGACCGTCCCCGTGGTCGGCCTGAGCTACGCGGCCGGCGTGGCCCTGCTGGGCGGGGGCGAGGTGACGGTCAGCACGCAGACCGTCTCCGAGAGCCGGGAGACGTTCAACGTCCTCGCCGAGACGGGCTCCGGCGACGGGCAGCGCACGGTCATGGTCGGCGCCCACCTGGACAGCGTCCCGGAGGGCCCCGGGATCAACGACAACGCGTCCGGCTCCGCGGGCATCCTGGCCATCGCCGAGGCGCTCGCCGGCACGTAGACCGCCAACCCGGTGCGCTTCGCCTGGTGGGGCGCCGAGGAGTTCGGCCTGCTCGGGTCCCGCCACTACGTCACGGACCTCAAGACCAACGACGCCGGGACGCTCGGGAACATCGCGCTGTACCTGAACTTCGACATGATCGGCTCCCCGAACCACGGACGCTTCGTCTACGACGGCGACGCCTCGGCCTTCGGCCCGGAGGACGGCTCGGTGCCCGCCCCGGCCGGCTCCGCCGCGATCGAGGCGGCCTTCCACGAGCACTTCGGCTCCGTGGGCCTGGCCTCGGGCGAGACCGAGTTCAGCGGCCGCAGCGACTACGGCCCGTTCATCGCCGAGGGCATCGCCTCCGGCGGCCTGTTCACCGGGGCGGAGGGGATCAAGACCGCGGAGCAGGCGGCCCTGTTCGGCGGCCGGGCCGGCATCGGCTACGACTTCTGCTACCACGCGTCCTGCGACGACCTCAGCAACGTCGACCTCCGAACGCTGGAGGAGATGACCGGCGCGGCCTCCGCCGTCGTCCTGCGCTTCGCGAACTCCACCGAGGACCTCGAGACGGAGGGCCGGCGGCTGCTCGGCATCGTGGCGCCCGTTCCCCCCGCCGCTGTCGACCAGGGCCGAGGCCCCAGCAACGCCGCCGCGCAGAGGCAGACCGAGTGAGGCGGCCGCACTGAGACGGATGCGGTTCCCGGCGCCACAATCCGTCCGGTCATTGTGCCCCTGACCTGGAGCTGAGATCCTGTGCGCAGGACTCCACCCGCCCGATGGGGCCCATGACGGACACGGTCGAGCCCCCGATCGGCCTCAGGCCCCGGGAGGACCCATGCCGCACCCCACACCCCGCCGATGGACCGTGGCCGCGGCCCTGGCCGGCACCCTCGCGCTCACCGTGCCGAGCGCCGTCACGGCGGCTCCGGGGGAGGCCGGCGACGCCGGAGCGCTCGCCCCGACCGCCGCGGCCGTGCCCGTGCAGCAGGTGCTGGACCACCTCGAGGTGTTCCAGGCCGTCGCCCACGCCAACGGCGGCAACCGGGCCTCGGGCACCCCGGGCTACCGGGGCAGCGCGGACTACGTGGTCGGCCGGCTGCGCGCCGCCGGCTACACCCCGCGGGTCCAGAGCTTCTCCTTCCCGTTCTTCCAGGAGATCGTCCCGACCACCGTGGCCGTGCCCGGCCCGGGCGGTGTCCCGCGGACCCTGACCGCGGCGGAGGCGGCCGTCATGGTCTACTCCGGGTCCGGCACGGTGACCGCCCCGGTGCAGGCCGTGGACACCACCGGCGCCCCGGCGGCGAGCACCAGCGGCTGCGAGGCAGAGGACTTCGCCGGCTTCACGGCGGGCAGCGTCGCCCTGCTCCAGCGGGGCACGTGCACCTTCGGCGTGAAGGCCGCCAACGCCCAGGCCGCCGGGGCCTCCGCGGTGCTGATCTTCAACACCGGTCTCCCCGGAGAGGAAGGCGTGGTCGCCGGCACGCTCGGGGAGCCCGGTGCCACGACCCTCCCGGTGGTCGGTCTCAGCCATGCGGCCGGGACCGCCCTGCTGGGCGGGGGCGAGGTGACCGTGACGGCGCAGACCGTCTCCGAGAACCGTGAGACGTTCAACGTCCTCGCCGAGACGGGCTCGGGCGATCCCGAGAGCACGGTGATGGTCGGCGCCCACCTGGACAGCGTCCCCGAGGGCGCGGGCATCAACGACAACGGCTCGGGCTCCGCGGGGATCCTGGCGATCGCCGAGGCGCTCGCGGGCACGGAGACCGCCAACACGGTGCGCTTCGCCTGGTGGGGCGCGGAGGAGTTCGGCCTGCGCGGCTCCCGGCACTACGTCGCGGACCTGAAGGCCAACGACCCCGCCGCGCTGGAGGACATCGCGGTGTACCTGAACTTCGACATGATCGGCTCCCCGAATTACGGGCGCTTCGTCTACGACGGCGACCACTCCGCGTTCCCGCCCGTGCAGGGCCCCGATGGGCCCGTGACCGCCCCGGCGGGCTCGGCCGCGATCGAGGCGGCCTTCCACGAGCACTTCGGCTCCGTGGGCCTGGCCTCCGGCGAGACCGAGTTCAGCGGCCGCAGCGACTACGGGCCCTTCATCGCCGAGGGCGTCCCCTCCGGCGGCCTGTTCACCGGCGCCGAGGGGATCAAGACCGCGGAGCAGGCCGCGCTGTTCGGCGGCCGGACCGGAGTCGCCTACGACTTCTGCTACCACGGCGCGTGCGACGACCTCGCCAACGTCGACGCCCGGGGACTGGGCGAGATGACCGACGCGGCGGCAGCCGTGATCCAGCGCTTCGCGGCCTCCACCCGGGACGTCGACGGCACGGGGGCGGACGAAAGCGCGCAGCAGGACGGACGCGGGCTCCCGCTCGGTCCGGCCACCGCGGACCAGGGGAGCGGCCCGCACAGCGCCGCCGACGACGTGCCGGTGCAGTGAGCGGCGGGAGGTCGGGACCGGGCGGCCCCCGACCTTCCTCCGCACAGTCGTTGTCGGGGGAGCGGTAGCGTTCCACGACGGCAGGACAAGTTCCTCCGGAGCACCCGCGCCGCCACCGCCACTCCGCGCCCCATTGCTCACCCGGCCACCGGGTGGGAGGGTGAGGCCATGACTCCTCCCCGGACCCCCGACCGCTCGGCGCCGAGCCGGCGCGGCGTCCTGTTCGACGTCGACGGCACCCTCATCGACTCGAGCTACCTGCACACCGTCGCCTGGTGGCACGCCTTCAACCAGGCCGGGCACGACGTCCCCATGCACCGCATCCACCGGCTCATCGGCATGGGCTCGGAGCAGCTGATCGACGAGCTGCTGCCCGCGGACCGGGACCGGGACGGGGACGACGCCATCGGCGCGGCCCACGGGGCCCTGTTCTCCGTGCACTGGCCGGGGCTCAAGCCCACCCGCGGCGCCGCGGAGCTGCTGCGCCGCTGCACCGACGCGGGGCTCGTGGTGGTGCTGGCGTCGTCGTCGAACGTCACCGAGGTGGCCGCCATGCGGGAGGCCCTCGGCTCGGACGACCTGCTCACGGCGGTCACGACCGCCACGGACGCCGAGCACAGCAAGCCCGCCCCGGACATCTTCGCCGCGGCGCTGGAGGCCGGGAACCTGCGCCCCGAGGACGCGATCGTGGTGGGGGACGCCCGCTGGGACGTCGAGTCCGCGTGGAAGCTCGGCCTCGACGCCGTGTGCCTGACGAGCGGCGGGATCAGCGAGACGGAGCTGCGCGAGGCCGGGGCCGTGGCCGTCTATGCGGACCCGCAGGCCCTCCTGGACGACTTCGAGAACAGCCCCCTGGGCCGGCTCGTCCCGGCGGGCTGAACGCCCCCGCCGGCTCCCGCGCGGACCGCGCCGCGCACCACCGCGAACGAAAGGCCCCGGAATGACCACCGACGACAGACCCGTCCTCGTGTTCGACGTGAACGAGACCCTCTCCGACATGCGCCCCCTGCGCCACGCCTTCGAGGAGGTCGGGGTGCCGGGGGAGCTGGCGGCCACGTGGTTCGCCTCCGTCCTGCGGGAGGGCTTCGCGCTGGCCGTCCACGGAGAGGCCCAGCCGTTCTCCGTGCTGGGGCAGGAGACGGCGCGCGCGCTCTTCACCCTGCACCCGCCGGCCGAGGACGTGGAGGACGCCGTGGCCCGGGTCCTGGACGCCGTGCAGCGGCTGCCCCTGCACGCGGACGTCCCGGACGGGGTGCGCTCCCTGGCCGACGCCGGGTTCCGGCTCACGGCCCTCACCAACGGCTCCGCGGCCACCGCCGAGGGCCTGCTCGAGCGCGGGGGCGTGCGGCAGCACTTCGAGCGCGTCTGCTCCGTCGAGGAGGCCCCCTGCTGGAAGCCGGCGTCCGAGGCCTACACCTGGGCGAGCGGGGCCTGGGGCGTGCCGCCGGAGCAGATGCTCATGGTCGCGGTGCACCCCTGGGACCTGCACGGCGCCGCCCGGGCGGGGCTGCGCACGGCCTGGATCGACCGGCACGGCTCGCCCTGGCCGGCGTACGCGCGCACCCCGGACCTCAGGGTGTCCGGGGTGCGGGAGCTCGCCGCGCGGCTGGCGGCCGGCGGCGCCGGGCTGACGGCCTGACGGCTCAGCTCACAGCTTGACGACCATCTTGCCGGTGTTGGCCCCGGCGAGCAGGTCGATGAACGCCTGCGGGGCGTCGTCCAGCCCCTCGCGCACGGTCTCGTCCCACCGGATCTCGCCGGCCGCGAGCCAGCCGGCCATCTTCTCGCGGAACTCCGGGCCCAGGTCCTGGTGACCGCTCACCAGGAAGCCCTGCAGGCTCAGCTGCTTGCCGATCGCCAGCGCCAGGTTCCGCGGCGCCGCCGGGGGCTCGGTCGCGTTGTACTGCGAGATCGCCCCGCACAGGCACACGCGGCCGTGGACGTTCAGCGCGGAGATCGCGGCCTCCAGGTGCTCGCCGCCCACGTTGTCGAAGTAGACGTCGATGCCCTCGGGCGCCGCGCGCCGCAGCTGGGGGAGGACCGGGCCGTCGTGGTAGTCGAAGGCGGCGTCGAAGCCGAGCTCCAGCAGGCGGGCGACCTTCTCGGGGGAGCCGGCGCTGCCGATCACGCGGGCGGCGCCGCTGAGCTTCGCGATCTGGCCGACGAGCGAGCCCACGGCCCCGGCGGCGCCGGAGACGAAGACCGTGTCCCCGGGCCGGAACCGTGCGGCCGCCATGAGGCCGGCGTACGCGGTGAGCCCCGGCATGCCGAGCACCCCCAGATAGGCCGACTCCGGGGCGAGGTCGGGGTCCACCACGGTGGCCGAGGCGGCCTCGACGAGCGCGTGCTCCCGCCAGCCGGCCCCGTGCAGCACCGTGGCGCCCACGGGCAGCTCGGGCGCGGACGAGGCGATGACCTCGCCCACGGCGCCGCCGTCGAGCGGGTGGTCCACCTGGAACGGCGGGACGTAGGACTTCACGTCGTTCATCCGGCCGCGCATGTACGGGTCCACGGACATCCAACGGTTGGCGACCACGACCTGGCCGGGACCGGGCGCGGGCAGCGCGGCCTCCTCGAGCCGGAAGTTCTCGGGGGTGGGGGTGCCGTCGGGACGGGAGGCGAGCACGACCTGGCGGGTGCTGGTGGGGGAAGTCATCGGTTCTCCTGGGGGTCGAGGGAAGGGGGCGGGGGGAGCGGGGATCAGTCGTCGGCGACGGTCACGCGGACGTCGACGTTGCCGCGGGTGGCGTTCGAGTACGGGCACACCTGGTGGGCCTTGTCCGCCAGGGCCTGCGCGGTGGCCGGGTCGAGGTCGGGGAGCACGACCTCGAGGTCGACCTCGAGGCCGAAGCCGCCCTGGCCGTTGCCGCCGATGCCCACGCGGGCCCCGACGCTGGAGTCGCCGAGCTTCACCTTCTCCTGCCGGGCCACCATCTGCAGCGCGGAGTGGAAGCAGGCGGCGTAGCCCGCGGCGAAGAGCTGCTCGGGGTTGGCGCCGTCGCCGGAGCCGCCCATCTCCTGCGGGACGGCCAGGCCCAGGTCGATCCGGCCGTCGGTGGTGCGGGTGCGGCCGTCGCGGCCGGCGCCGGTGGCGAGGGCCTCGGCGGTGTAGACGGTGTCCATGCTGGTCACTCCTGGGTGTCGGTGGTGGTGGTTCGGGTTCCGGTGCTGTCCGCACCGGGGCGGTCCGCGGCGTGCGGATCGGCGGGGGCGCCGATCCGCCGGGCCAGGGCCCGCAGCGTCTCCATCTCGGCGGCGGTCAGCCCCGAGGCCTCCAGGACGCGCCGCTGCACGGCCGGGGCGCGCTCGCGCAGCCGGTGGCCGGACGGCGTGAGGTGGACGGTGACCCGCCGCTCGTCGTCGTGCCCCCGGCGGCGCTCGAGGAGCCCGCCGGTCTCCATCCGCTTGAGCAGCGGGGAGAGGGTGCCGCTGTCCAGGCGGAGGCGGGAGCCCAGCGCCGAGACGGTCTGGCCGTCCTCCTCCCACAGCGCGAGCAGCGCGAGGTACTGCGGATACGTCAGGCCGAGCTCCGCCAGCGGCTCGCGGTAGGCCGCGGTCGTGGCCCGTGAGGCGGCGTAGAGCGCGAAGCACAGCTGCGCGTCGAGCCGGAGATCTGCGTCCATGACCCCATGGTGGCACAGGTATCGATTGAGCACAACTCAGTTGTGCACAATCGAAACTGGGGCGCGGATCAGCGGGTCGCCTCCTCCAGGTGCTCGAGCACGTGCCGGTACGGGTGGCCGGTGGCCTCCGTCATGCCCTGCTCGCACGTGCGGTTGAGGGACGCGTAGGCGTCGAAGCGGCGGCCGGTGACCTCGCGGGCCTCGGCCGCGGTGGCCGAGGCCGTGAACTCGGGGTGCAGCATGCCGCGGTCCCCGGCGTAGGCGCAGCAGCCCCAGTCCTTCGGCACGACCACGTCCTCGCTGATCGCCCGGGCCAGCGTCTCGAAGGCGCCGGTGATGCCCAGGTGCACGCTCGAGCACGTGGGGTGCAGCGACATGGACCGGATCGGGCGGCTGACGGTCAGCCGCCCCAGCACCCGGTCCGCCACGAACTCCACCGCGTCCACGAACCGCAGCGCGTGGTACTCGCTGGACGCCGCCGCCAGCTCGGACATGGTCTCCAGGCCCTCGGTGCAGGACGCGGCGTCGCAGACGACCGGCAGCTCGCCCTGGCGGGTCGCCTCCCACAGCCCGGCCAGCGTCCGCTCCGACATCGTGGCGTACCCGGTGGGCAGGCCCTTCGACTTCCACGGCGTCCCGCAGCACAGGTTCCCGATGCCCTCGGGGACGGTGACGTGCACCCCGGCGCGGTCGCACAGCGCCAGGAACGCCTCCGAGGCGGTCAGGCCCGTGCCGCCCCCGGGGCGGGCGGCCGTGCCGAACATCGAGTTGATGCACGCCGGGAAGAACACGGCCTCCGCGGCCGGGTCCCGCCGGTGCGGCCGGGGCGGGCCGCCCGCGGGCAGCTCCGCCTTGTACTGCGGCACGTGCTCTGCGCCGAGGACGGCCCGGGCCGCGGCGGTCGCGGCGGCCGGCAGCGCGGCGGGCAGGGCCTTCGCGGCGGTCAGGCCGAGCCCGGCGCCCGTCGTCGTCGCCCCCCACGCCCGCGCGGCGGCGCCCCAGCCGGCGTCCGCGACCCGGCTGTGGTCCTCGGCGCGCAGCCGGCGCACGAGGTCCCCCGTATTGATGAGCACGGGGCAGGCCGTCACGCACATCCCGTCCACGGCGCACGTCTGCAGGCCCTCGTAGTCGTACTCGGCGCGCAGCCGGCCGGCGAGCTCCGTGTCCCCCCGCTCTTCGGCCGCCGCGATCTCCCGGCGGCCCACGATGCGCTGCCGCGGCGTGAGGGTGAGGTCCTTGGACGGGCAGACCGGCTCGCAGTAGCCGCACTCCACGCACCGGTCCACCTCCTGCTCCACCGTGGGCGCGGTCTTGAGGTCCCGCACGTACACCGTGGGGTCCTCGTTGAGCAGCACGCCCGGGTTCAGCAGCGCGCCCGGGTCGACGAGCCGCTTGAGCGCCACCATGACCTCGTAGAGCTCGTCCCCGTACTGCCGGCGCACGAACGGCGCCATGTTGCGGCCCGTGCCGTGCTCGGCCTTGAGCGAGCCGTGGTGGTCGAGGACCAGGGCGACCATGTCCTCGGTGAAGCGCTCGTAGCGGGCCAGCAGGTCCGGGCGGTCGAACTGCTCGTTGAGCATGAAGTGCACGTTGCCGTCCTTGGCGTGCCCGAAGATCACCGAGTCCCGGTAGCCGTGGGCGTCGAAGAGCCCCGTGAGCTGCTCGCAGGTCTCGCCGAGCTCCGCGACAGGGACGACGACGTCCTCGAGCAGCGCGTTGGACCCGCTCGGCCGGGCACCCGCCACGGTGGTGTAGAGGCCCTTGCGCACGGTCCACAGCGCCGCCCGGGACGCGGGGTCGTCCGTCAGGGCGGGCGGTACTGCGAGGTCCAGGGTGCGGAACAGCCCGGCGGCGCCCGCCGAGAGCTCCTGCTCCTCCTCGGGCGTGCGGCCCTGGTACTCGACGAGCAGCGCCGCGTGGTCGCGGACGTCGATGTCCAGGATCTGCGCCGGGGCCAGTCCCGTGCGCTGGGAGACCTTCAGGGACGTGGCGTCCAGCAGCTCGACCGTGGCCGAGCGGGCCGCCACCAGGGCGGGGACCGTGCGGGTGGCCGTGGCCAGGTCCGGGAACACCAGCAGTCCCGTGGAGGCGAACGGCAGGATCTCCACCGTCCGGAAGACCGCCTGGGCCACGAAGCCCAGGGTGCCCTCGCTGCCGACCATCAGGTGCTCGAGGATCCGCACCGGCTCGTCGTGGTCCAGGAAGGAGTTGAGGCCGTAGCCCATGGTGTTCTTCATCGAGAACTGCCGCTCGATCGTGCGCACCGACGCCGGGTCGCCGCGCACCCGGTCCCGCAGCCGCAGCAGACCCTCGTGCAGGGCCGGCTCGAGCTCCCGCAGCCGCCGGTCGGCGTCCGGGTCCGCGGTGTCCACCCGGGTCCCGGAGGGCAGGACGAACACCAGGGACTCCAGCGTCCGATAGGTGTTGGCCTCGGTCCCGCAGGCCATGCCCGAGGAGTTGTTGGCCACCACACCGCCGATCGTGCACGCGGCCTCGCTCGCCGGGTCCGGCCCCAGCTTGCGGCCGTACGGGGCCAGCCGGGCATTGACCTGCCGCACCGTGGCCCCGGGCTGCACACGGACCCGCCGGCCGCCGTCCAGCACCTCGACCCCCCGGAAGTTCCGCCGGACGTCGACCAGCACCTGGTCCGTCACGGACTGCCCGGACAGGGACGTCCCGCCGGAGCGGAAGGTCAGGCCCAGGCCGTGGCGGGCGACCGCGCGGAAGAGGTGGCCCATGTCCGCGGCCGAGCGCGGGCGCACCACCGCCGCGGGCTGCAGCAGGTAGTGGGAGGCGTCGTGGGCCAGCGCGCGGTGCTCGAGCTCCGAGGTCACCACCGCGTCGCGGCCGCACCCGGCCCGCAGCTCCTCCAGCAGGGCCTCGGAGGCGGGGGCGGGATGCGTGCTGGGGGCGGTCATGGGATCTCCTGACGGGGAGGCGGGGCAACCGGGGTGGTCCACGCCACATCCTATGGTGTGACCACAGGCGCCGCAGCGGTCCGTCCGGCGGGGGCCGCCGGGACCCGGCAGACCGGGCCCGTGCGCGCGCCCATGCGCCCGCGTCCGTCCGGTCCGCCGGCCCCGGGCGGTGCGGGGGGATTGTGGGCGGCGTCGTTTTGGGGGAAGCTCGGGCCACGGGCCCGCCGGCCCGGGAGCCGACCCCTGGAGGAGATCACCATGGACCCCATCTGCCCGTCCTGCGGCGGGCCCCTGCGCCAGATCCCCGAGGACCAGTGGCCCGAGGGCGGCCCGGTGCCGGAGGGCACGGTCGAGATGTACCTGTGCGACAGGACCAACCACCGGATCATCGTGGCGGTCCCCGAGATCTCCGGGTGAGCGGCCCGGAGCCGGAGGTCCGCCGGGTGGTGGTGGTGCACGGCTACGACGCCGCCCCCGACCAGCACTGGTTCCCGTGGCTGCGCGACCGGCTCGCCGCCGAGGGCGTGCGGACCGAGGTCGTGGAGCTGCCGGAGCCGTCCTTCCCGGAATCCGGGGCGTGGCTGGCCGCCGTGGCACGGGCGGTCGGCGAGCCGGACCCGCACACCCACCTGGTGGGCCACAGCCTGGGCTGCATCACCATCCTGCGCCACCTCGCCGGTCTGCCCCAGCCGTGGACGCTCGGCGGGCTGGTGCTCGTGGCCGGCTTCACGGGACGGCTCGAGGCCGTGCCGCTCCTCGAGGAGTTCCTCGCCGAGGACGTGGACGTCTCCGCCGTGCGCGCCGGCGCCCGGCGTCGTCTGGTGCTGCGCTCGGACAACGACCCGACCGTGCCGGCGGCCGCCACCGAGGCGCTCGCCGCGCGGCTCGACGCCCCCGTGCGGGTGGTGCCGCGGGCGGGGCACTTCTGCGGCTCCGACGGCGTCACCCGCCTTCCCGCGGTGCTCGAGGCCCTGGTGCCGCGCGGCGGCTGAAGGCGCCCGCGCGGACGGCCGGCGTGCGGGCGGCCGGCGTGCGGGCGGCCGGCGTGCAGGCGGCCGGGGGAGGCCCGCTCAGTCCGTGAGCGTCAGCAGCACGGCCTCGGGCGGGCAGAACAGCCGGATCGGGGCGAAGCGGGACGTCCCCAGGCCCGCCGACACGTTGACCGGCACCCCGCCCTGGGTGATGAGCCCCTTGCAGCGCTCCGGCTCGAGGTCGCAGTTGCTGACCAGCGCCCGCCCACCGGGCAGGCAGACCTGCCCGCCGTGCGTGTGCCCGGCCAGCACCAGCTGCGCGCCGTCCGCCGCGAACCGGTCCAGGGTCCGCAGGTAGGGGGCGTGGGCCACCCCGAGGCGCAGGTCCGCCGTCGCGGGGTCACCGAAGCCGGGGTGCCGGTCGTAGCCCAGGTGCGGGTCGTCCACCCCGGACAGGTCCAGGGTGAGGCCCGCGACCTCCATCCGGGCGGAGCGGTTGATCAGCGGCGTCCAGCCCGCGGCGTCGAACGCGTCGTGCATGTCCTGGGTGGGCAGCCGGGGCGCCTCGTCCCGGCCCTCCCCGGAGGTGTCCCGCCACAGGTAGCGGAACGGGTTCTTGGGCCGCGGCGCGAAGTAGCAGTTGGACCCCGGGACGTAGGCCCCGGGGAAGCGGAACAGCGGCTCCAGGATCTCCAGCAGCCACGGCAGCGCCCCGGGGTGGGAGAGGTTGTCCCCGGTGTCCACCACGAGGTCCGGCTCCAGCGCCGCGAGCGAGTGCACGAACTCCCGCACGGCGCGCTGGCCCGGCCAGACGTGCAGGTCCGACAGGTGCAGGATCCGCAGCGGCGCGCTGCCCTCCGGCAGCAGCCGGAGCCGTTCCGTGCGCAGCTGGAACCGGCGGCGCTCGACGACGACGCCCCACGCGCCGAGGCCCGCCGCCGCCCCGGCACCGGCCGCCGTCACGGCGGCGGCGGTCCGCAGGGCGGGCGCGACGGCGCCCCGGGGGGTGTGCACGCGATCCACTCCCGCTCCCGGCCTCAGCCGGGCTCCGAGGTGCCGTTGCGGCCCTCGAGCACGCGGTCGGAGGGCTCCTCGAACTCGTCCGTGTCGTAGTCCCGGGCCACCTCCTCCATGAACCGCTGCCACTGGCCGCCGGCGTAGGTGGAGCCGTCCACCCAGTCGTCGCCCTCGGTGCGCTCCCCGCCGATCGACAGCCCGTTCAGGGACCGGGAGCCGAACTCGTAGTTGCCGACCCAGGACGCGGTGGCCAGGCCGCGGGTGTAGCCGATCATCCACGTCTGGGTCGAGTTGTCGGTGGTGCCGGTCTTGGCGGCGGAGGCGCCCGGCAGGCCGATCTCCCGCTGCCAGCCGGAGCCGCGGACCAGGGTCTGGTTGAGCGCGAAGTTCACGCCGTCGGCCACGTCCTCGCTGATCACGCGCTCGCAGGACGTCTCGGGGATGTCGTACTCCTTGCCGGTGTAGTCCACGACCCGCTCGAGGGCGCGGGGCTCGCACATTTCGCCGCGGTTGGCGAACGCCGAGTACGCCCGGGCCATGGTCATGGGGGAGATGTCCACGGAGCCGCCCAGCAGGGACGCGAGGACCGTGGTGTCCACGGGCTCGCCGTTCTTGCCGTTGACGATGCCCAGGGACTCGGAGATCTCCCCGATGTCGCACAGGTCGAGGTCCTCGGCCATCGCGTAGATCGCGGTGTTGATCGAGTTGTACAGGCCGAAGTCGGCCTCCATCTCGCGGGTGTAGCCGGACTCGGCGTTCTGGATCTCGAAGCCCTCGCCGTTGTTGCCGGGCTCGATCTTGTACCCGCGCTCCAGGCACGAGGCCTTCCACCGGTGGTCTGCGGGCCACCGGGTGCGGGTCGCGTCGATCTCGTCCTCCGCGCCGTTGCCGGCGTCGATCCACGCGGCGTACGTCAGCGGCTTGTAGGTCGAGCCGACCTGGAAGCCGCCGGCCCCGCCCATCCACGAGTCCACGTTGAAGTTGTACGTGGTGTTGGAGGCGCCCTCGCCGGTGGAGTAGTAGGTGTTCTGCGCCATCGCCACGATGTCGCCGTTGGTCGGCTCGAGGGAGACGAGCGCGGTGGAGACGTTGTCCGGGTTGTCGTCCCGGGGCTGGGTCTCGTTGACCGACTCCTCGGCCACCCGCTGGGCCTCGACGTCGAGCGTGGTGGTGATGGTGAGCCCGCCGAGCTGCAGGGTCTTGAGCCGCTCCTCGGGGGTCTCGCCGAACGCCGAGTCCTGGAGGATGGAGTTCTCCACGTAGTCGCAGAAGTAGGGGGCGACCTCGGCGGCCGTGCACCCGGAGTTCGTGGGGTTGGGGTCCACCTCGATGGGCTCGGCGGCCGCGGCCGCGTGCTCCTCCTGGGTGATGGCCCCGGTGGTGAGCATCGTGTCCAGCACGATGTTGCGCCGCTCGGTGGCCGCCTCCGGGTTCGCGGCCGGGTCGTAGTAGTTGGGGGACTGCACCATCCCGGCCAGGACGGCGGACTGGGAGACGCTCAGGTCGGACGCCGGGATGCCCCAGTAGTACTGGGCCGCCGCCTCCACGCCGTAGTTCTGCCCGCCGAAGAGCACCATGTTGAGGTAGCCCTCGAGGATCTCGTCCTTGCTCAGCTCCTGCTCCATGGACAGGGCGAGCTTGATCTCCTTGATCTTGTCCGTGTAGCCCTTGTCGGCGCCGATGGTGGTGGCCTCCTCGCCGGCGCGGACCTGGGAGTCGATGAGCAGGTTGTTCACGTACTGCTGCGTGATGGTCGACGCGCCCTGGCGGGCGTCCGGGCGGATGATGTTGTTGCCCAGGGCGCGCAGGATGCCGCCGAGGTCCACGCCGCCGTGCTCGTAGAAGTCGCGGTCCTCGATCGCGAGGATCGCGGCACTCATGTGCGGGGACATCTCGTCCAGGGACACAGGGGTGCGGTTCTGCGCGTAGAACGTGGCGATCTCGGTCCCGTCCCGCGCCACCACGGTGGAGGCGCGCGACATCGGCCCCGCCTCCATCTGGGCCGGGAGGTCCTTGAACCACCCGATGGAGGCGTTGGCGGCGAGACCGGTGGCGGCTGCGGGGGGGACCAGGAGACCGGCGGCCACGATGCCGGCAACGACGCTCGTGGCGATGAACGCCACGACGTTGCCCAGGGCTGACGGTGCCTGCGTGGCAGGGTTCTTGCGGGAAGCCATTCGGACAGTCTACAAGCGCGAACCTGGCCGCAGCCGGTGTGCGGCCCGTCACGGCGGAGCGCGTCCCCGCGTTCGTGGCTACGCTGGGGCCATGACTACCTGGGAATACGCCACCGTGCCGCTCATGATCCACGCCACCAAGCAGATCCTCGACAACTGGGGCGACGACGGGTGGGAGCTCGTCACCGTGCTCCCCGGCAGCACCCCCGCCGACGTCCCGGCGGGCAACGTGAACGCCCCCGTCCAGACCAACCCCATCGCCTACTTCAAGCGCCCCAAGGGCTGACGCCCGGACACCGCAGCCCCACCACACCGGAGGACTTCCATGAGCAACGGCTCCGCCGTCGAATCCCGCATCGCCGAGCTCGGCCTCGAGCTCCCGGCCGTCGCGGCCCCCGTGGCCGCCTACGTGCCCGCCGTGGTCACCGGCTCGTGGGTGCACACCTCGGGCCAGCTGCCCTTCGTGGACGGGCAGCTGCCCGCCACCGGCAAGGTGTCCGCGTCCGGGGCGGCGGGCACCGTCTCCCCCGAGGACGCCCACGAGCTCGCGGCCCGCGCCGCCCTCAACGCTGTGGCCGCGGTCAAGGAGGCCGTCGGGGACCTGGACCGGGTGGTCCGGATCGTGAAGGTCGTCGGCTTCGTGGCCTCCGATCCCGGCTTCACCGGCCAGCCCGGCGTGATCAACGGCGCCTCCGAGCTGCTGGGCCGGATCTTCGGCGACGCCGGGGTGCACGCCCGCTCCGCGGTGGGCGTCGCGGTCCTGCCGCTCGACGCGCCGGTCGAGGTGGAGCTCGTTGCCGAGTTCCGCTGATTCGCAGCCCCCGCGGCAGGGCCGTCCGCCGGCCGTGCGCTGGTTCGAGATCCCGGAGGGCCAGCGCGGGGCCGCGCAGGCCTGGCTCGAGCGGGGTGCCGGCATCCCCGGCAGCGCCCCCTCGCCCGCCGCCGCGGTGGTCTTCGTGCGGGACGGCGAGCACGGCGTGGAGACCTACCTCAAGTACCGCCCGGGCAACTCACCGCTCGGCACCGTCGGGTTCCCCGGCGGGACCCTCGAGCCCCACGACGACGAGCCCCTCGACTGGGCCGGGCCCAGCCCCGCGGACTGGGCGCGCAGGCTCGGCGTCGAGGACGACCTCGGCCGGGCGCGGCGCACCGTGGTCGCCGCGGTGCGCAAGGCGTTCGAGGAGGCCGGCGTCCTGCTGGCCGGGTCGGACACGATGAGCACCGTCGAGTCGGTGGAGGGCGCCGAGTGGATGCGCTCCCGGGAGGCGCTCGCCGTGGGGGACGTGTCCCTCGCCCAGGTCCTCGGCCGGCGCCGGCTCGTGCTGCGCTCCGACCTGCTCAAGCCCCTCGCGCACTGGATCACCTCCGACTTCGCCCACCGCCGGTACGACATCCACTACTTCACCGCGGTGGTCCCCGACGGGCAGGCCCCGTCCGTGCTCGAGTCGAAGGGCGTCTGGGGCCGCTGGGTGGACGCCGCGCAGGCCGTGGCCGATCCGGCGGGCAGCTGGCTCGGGGACCTCGTGGGGCAGGAGGACACCGTGGGCCGCACGATCGACGACCTCTCCTCGCCCGGCGTGCAGTGCGTGCTCGAGTCGGTCGCCGAGTGCACCTCGGCGATCGCCTTCCTGGCCAAGAAGCGGGCCGTGGTGGCCCGCAACCCGGTGCTCGAGGTGCACGACGGCCGGCCCGTGCTGCGCCTCGACCTGACCTGAGCCGCCTCCGTGCCCGCACACGCGGACGGCCCGGTCACCCGCGAGGGTGACCGGGCCGTCCCGGTGCCGGGGCAGGACTCAGCGGCTGCGCTGCTTGAGCCGCTGCAGGTCGAGGATCACCACGGCGCGCGCCTCGAGCCGGATCCAGCCGCGCTGGACGAACTCGGCCAGCGCCTTGTTCACGGTCTCGCGGGACGCGCCGACGAGCTGGGCCAGCTCCTCCTGGGTGAGCTCGTGCGCCACGAGGATGCCGTCGGTGGCGGGCCGGCCGAACCGGTCGGCCAGGTCCAGCAGCGCCTTCGCCACCCGGCCGGGCACGTCGGAGAAGACCAGGTCGGCGAGGCTCTCGTTGGTGCGCCGCAGCCGGCGGGCCAGGGCCTGCAGCAGCTGCGCGGAGACGTCGGGGGAGCGCTCGATGACCTTCTTGAGGTTCTCGTGCTTGAGCCCGGCCAGGCGCGTCTCGGACACGGCGGTCGCGGACGTGGAGCGCGGGCTCGGGTCGAACAGCGCCATCTCGCCGAACAGCTCTCCCGGGCCCATGATCGCCACGAGGCTCTCGCGGCCGTCCGGGGCGGTGCGGCCGAGCTTGATCTTGCCCGAGATGATGAAGTACAGCTGGTCGCCCGGATCGCCCTCGTGGAACAGCGTGGAGCCGCGCGAGAGGTCGACCTCGGTGAGCTCCTCGGTGAGGGCGGCGAAGGCCTGGTCGTCCAGGGACGCGAACAGGGGAGCGCGGCGGAGGACGTCGATATCCATGGTTCTCCTCAAGATGTGCCGCCGGGCCGTTGCCCGTGGCGGCCGATGTCAGCGGGAGTCGCCCGCACCGGTGTGTGAGCGACCTAACGTACCTGACGTTCACTGTAGTGTCTCCGGCCCGCGAATCCCAAGGACGGGCGCGGCGGCCCGGGCGGGACGGCAGGCCCGCTCCACGGATCTCCCAGCCACGCTCCCTATGCTGGTGGCTCGCTCCCCGGCCCCCGGCCCCGAAGAACCCGCAGAGGAACCCGATGTCTCCGTCCTTCAACCTGCTCGACGTCCTCCTGGCCGTCGTGCTCCTGGGCTACCTCTTCTACGGGTTCAGCCGCGGCTTCTTCAACTCCCTGTTCTCCCTGGCCGGGCTCGTGCTCGGCGGGGTGGCGGCGTTCTCGGCCGCCCCGTGGGTGAGCGCGCAGGTGGACCCGCAGTACCGCGTGGGCGCCGTGCTCGCCACGGTCCTGGTCCTGCTGGTGGCGGGGCAGATGCTGGGCGGGCTGCTGGGCCGCGCCCTGTCCGCCGTCACCGAGCGCATGCGCCTGGGCGCGCTCAACCGGATCGCCGGGGCGGCCCTCGACGTGGCCGTCGCCGCGCTCGTGCTCTCGCTCCTCGCCTCGCTCGTCGGCCAGCTGGGCATCCCGGCTGTGTCCCAGCAGGTGGCGTCCTCGACCGTGCTGCGCACGATCGACGAGCACACCCCGGGACCGGTGCGCGCGGCGGTGACCGAGGCCCGGGACGCCGTGGGCGGGGCCACCGGCATCCGTCAGCTCGACGAGCTGCTCTTCCCCGCCGAGGAGGCCCCCGACGAGAGCACGAGCACGCCCGCGCTGCAGGCGGCCGGGCAGTCCGTGGTGCAGGTCTACGGCATGGCGGTGGAGTGCCGCCAGAACCAGACCGGCTCGGGCTTCGTGACCGACGCCGGGCAGGTGGTGACCAACGCGCACGTGGTGGCCGGGGTGGACGAGCCGGTGGTGCAGACCCGGGACGGGCAGGTGCACGCCGCCGCCGTCGTCCACTACGACCCGGGCTCCGACCTCGCCGTCCTCTCCGCGCCGTCCCTGCCGCTGGCCGCGCTGCCGCTCGGGGTGGACCCCGCGGCCGGGGACTCGGTCGCCTTCATGGGCTACCCCCTGGGCGGGCCGTTCGCCGCCGGGCCCGCCACCGTGCAGGGCACCGCGCTCGCACCCGTGGAGGGGACCGGCGGGACGATGGAGATCATCCAGCTGGCCGGTCAGGTGCAGCAGGGCAACTCCGGCGGCCCGCTCGTGGCTCAGGACGGCTCCGTCGTCGGCGTCGTCTTCGCCAAGGCCCTCGAGGGGCAGGTCGGCTACGCCCTCACCCTGGACGAGCTGCGCGGGGCGCTGGGCGCCGCCGCGGGCGCCACCCAGGCCGTGGACTCCGGCTCCTGCGCCGCCTGAGCGGCTACCCCTCCAGGGTCCGCAGCAGGTGCTCGACCGCCATCTCGTAGCCGAAGGCCCCCGCCCCGGCGATCACCACGTCCGCCTGCAGGGACACGTAGGACGTGTGTCGGAACGCCTCGCGCCGGTGCACGTTGGACAGGTGCACCTCCACCACGGGCAGCTCCGCCGCCTCGAGCGCGTCGTGGATCGCGATGGAGTAGTGCGTGAAGGCCGCGGGGTTGATCACGATCGCCGCGCCCTCCGTGCGGGCCTCCTGGATCCGGTCCACCAGGACGCCCTCGTGGTTGGACTGGTGGAACTCGACGTCCCACCCGCCCGCGGCGGCCCGGGCGCGCACGGCCTCCTCGATGTCCCCGAGCGTCGTGGTGCCGTACACCTCCGGGCGCCGGACGCCGAGCAGGTTGAGGTTGGGGCCGTTGAGGACGTAGATCGGTCTGCGCGTGGTGGTCATGCCCGCATCCTCTCACTCTGGCGCCCGCCGGTCCGGGCGCGGTCCCCGGACGCCGCAGCGCCCCCTCGCACGGCAGGAGCGAGGGGGCGCTGCGGAGCTGGGGGTGCGGACTACTTGGCGAGCGAGTCCACGATCTGCTGCATCACGGTCTGGTCCGCGAGGGTCGAGACGTCGCCGACCTCCCGGTCCTCCGCCACGTCCTTGAGCAGCCGGCGCATGATCTTCCCGGACCGGGTCTTGGGCAGCTCCGGGACGATGAGCACCTTCTTGGGCTTGGCGATCGGGGAGATCTCCTTGCCCACGTGGGCCCGCATCTCCTCGGCCAGCTCGGTCTTGTCCCGGCCCTCGGCGTCGGCCTGGTCGGAGAGGATGACGAACGCGATCACGGCCTGGCCGGTGGTCTCGTCCGTGGCGCCCACCACCGCGGCCTCGGCCACGGACGGGTGGGAGACGAGCGCGGACTCGATCTCCGGGGTGGACAGGCGGTGGCCGGAGACGTTCATGACGTCGTCGACGCGGCCGAGGATCCACACGTCCCCGTCGGCGTCGCGCTTGGCGCCGTCGCCGGCGAAGTACATCTCGCCGAACCGGGACCAGTACGTGTCCACGTAGCGGTCGTCGTCGCCCCAGATGGTCCGCAGCATCGCGGGCCACGGCTCGCGCAGCACCAGGAAGCCCGAGGTCTCGTTGGGCACGGACTGCCCGGTGTCGTCCACGACGTCGACCTTGATGCCGGGGATCGGCACCTGCGCGGAGCCCGGCTTGGCGGTCGTCACGCCCGGCAGCTGGGAGATCATGATGGCGCCGGTCTCGGTCTGCCACCAGGTGTCGACGATCGGGCAGCGGCCGCCGCCGATGACCCGGTGGAACCAGGTCCACGCCTCGGGGTTGATGGCCTCGCCCACGGTGCCGAGCACCCGCAGGGACGAGAGGTCGTACTCCGCCGGGATCTCCTCGCCCCACTTCATCATGGTGCGGATCGCGGTGGGGGAGGTGTACATGATCGTCACACCGTACTTCTGCACGATCTCCCAGAACCGGCCGCGGTGCGGGGAGTCCGGGGTGCCCTCGTAGATCACCTGGGTGGAGCCGTTGACCAGGGGGGCGTAGGCGACGTAGGAGTGGCCGGTGACCCACCCGACGTCGGCGGTGCACCAGTAGACGTCCGTCTCCGGCTTGAGGTCGAAGACGTTCTTGTGGGTGAACGCGCCCTGGGTGAGGTAGCCGCCCGTGGTGTGCATGATGCCCTTGGGCTTGCCGGTGGTCCCGGAGGTGTAGAGGATGAACAGCGGGTCCTCGGCGCCCTGCTCGGACGGGGTGTGCTCCGGGGAGGCGGCCTCGACGGCGTCGTGCCACCACACGTCCCGGCCCTCGGTCATCTCGATGTCGGCCTCGTTGCGGCGGACCACGAGGACGTGCTCCACGGTGGCGCCGCCGCGGGAGAGGGCGTCGTCGACGGCCGGCTTGAGCATGGAGGGCTTGCCGCGGCGGAAGGTCCCGTCCGCGGTGACCACGAGCTTCGCCTCGCCGTCCTCGACGCGCGAGCGCAGCGCGTCGGCGGAGAACCCGCCGAAGACCACGGAGTGGATCGCGCCGATGCGGGCGCAGGCCAGCATCGCGATGACCGCCTCGGCGATCATCGGCAGGTAGAGGGCCACGCGGTCGCCCTTGGTCACGCCGAGGCTCTCCATGGCGTTGGCGGCCTTCGACACCTCGTCCTTGAGCTGGGCGTAGGTGTAGCTGCGGCTGTCGCCGGGCTCACCCTCGAAGTGGATGGCGACCCGGTCCCCGTTGCCGGCCTCCACGTGGCGGTCCACGGCGTTGTAGCACGCGTTGAGGGTGCCGTCCTGGAACCACTTGGCGAACGGGGGGTTCGACCAGTCGAGGACCTCGGTGAACTCCTTGTTCCAGGTCAGCAGCTCCCGTGCCTGGCGGCCCCAGAAGTCGACGCCCTCCTCCTCCGCCTGGCGGTAGAGCTCGGCGGTGGCATTGGCCTGGGCCGCGAACTCCGGGCTCGGGGCGAAGGTCCTGCCCTCGGCGGACGTGGTCTCTGAAGCCATGTGGTCTTCCCTTCTCGTCGCACACCGCGCACGGACCCCCGGCGGCACCGGACGTCCGTGTCACAGCTCACATAGTGTCGTTTTCACCCTAGACGATCGGTGCACCCGGTTCCACAGGGGCCACGCCGCACCGAGTCACGGAAGCCCTCCGGGCGCGCCGCCTAGAATCGGGGCATGGTCCCGACTGCCGTGCCCCGCCCGCCCGCCCACCTGCGCGTCGTGGACCCCGCGAAGGCGCGCGCCGGCGCCGCACGGCGCCGCCGGACGGGCTCCCCCGAGTCCCCGCTGGCGCTCAAGCGGCGGGCCCGCCGGATCAACGCGGTGCTCGCGGAGGCCTACCCGTACGCGGTCGCCGAGCTGGACTTCCGCTCCCCGTACGAGCTGCTCGTGGCCACGGTGCTCTCCGCCCAGACCACCGACGTGCGCGTGAACGCGACCACGCCGCGGCTCTTCGCCGCCTGTCCCACGCCGCGGGCGCTCGCCGAGGCGGACGAGGCCGAGATCCAGGAGATCATCCGCCCGCTCGGCTTCTACCGGGCCAAGACCCGGGCCATCCGGACCCTGGCCCAGAAGATCGTGGACGACCACGACGGCGAGGTGCCCGGGCGGCTGGAGGACCTCGTCACCCTGCCCGGCGTGGGCCGCAAGACCGCCAACGTGGTGCTCGGCAACGCCTTCGGGATCCCCGGGATCACCGTGGACACCCACTTCGGCCGGCTCGCCCGCCGCTTCGGCTGGACCGCGGAGGAGGACCCGGTGAAGGTCGAGCGGGACGTCGCCGCCCTGTTCGAGCCCCGCGACTGGACCGACCTGTCCCAGCGGCTCGTCTACCACGGGCGGCGCATCTGCCACTCCCGGCGGCCCGCGTGCGGGGTGTGCCCCGTCGCGGACCTGTGCCCGTCCTACGGTGAGGGCCCCACGGACACCGCGCAGGCGGCGGCCCTGCTCAAGTACGAGTTCGCCCCGGGCCGGGAGGAGCTGCTGGAGCTGTTCCTCGCCGGGCGCAGCCGGGCCCAGCTGCAGGCCGACGGCTGGCCCCTGAGCTCGTGAGCGGCACCGACCACCGACGACGCGACCACCGAGGAGGACGGCCCGTGGGCGACGCCTACCAGGACCTGCTGCGCGTGGCCCGCAGCGGCCGGCAGCTGCGGATGGAGGACCGCGAGCCGTGGCGGATCGGGCAGATCGACGAGAACTACCGCCGCTCGGCCGTGCTCATCCTCTTCGGCGCGCTCGACGACCTGCCCTCGCGCGCCGCCGAGCACGCGGAGGGCGTGGGGCGGGACCTCGACGTCCTCCTGGTCCAGCGGGCCGCGACGCTGCGCTCCCACCCCGGCCAGGTCGCCTTCCCGGGCGGGCGCCTGGACCCCGAGGACGGGGACCTGCACGAGGTGCTGTCCGTGCCCGGCGGCGAGGTCAGCGCCGCCCACGTGCGCGCGGCCGTCCGCGAGGCCGAGGAGGAGACCGGGCTGGACCCGCACGGGGTGGAGGTGCTCGGCGCCCTGGCCCCGGTGCCCCTGCCGGTCTCCAACCACCTCGTCACCCCGGTGCTGGGCTGGTGGCGGGACGTCTCGCCGGTGGACGTCGTGGACCACGCCGAGTCCTCCCTCGTGTTCCGCGTCCCCGTGCTGGATCTCATCGACCCGGCCAACCGGCACTCCGCGACCGTCACGCGCGGCCGGCAGACCTACCGCTCGCCCGCCTTCACGGTCCCCGTGCCCGGCACCGCGTCCACCGTGACCGTCTGGGGGTTCACCGGAGTGCTCCTGGACCGGGTGCTCACGGCGCTGGGCTGGGCCGTGCCCTGGGACACCGGCCGGGACCTGCCCGCACCGCTGTAGCACGCCCGGGGGCATGACGCCGCCCCGGGCGCAACATTGCCGGCGCCGCGGCAAGCGGACTTACCATTCCAGGGTCCCCCGTGCCCACGACCCCCCGAGGAGGCTCCCGGTGGCCTCGCCCCCGCCCGGCCCCGAGCGGCCCCGGCTCGCCGAGCAGCTCAGCGCCGCGCGCCGCCGCCGCGGCCTGTCGGTCCGGGCGCTCGCGGCCTCCTGCCGGCTGCCGGCCAGCACCATCCAGGGCTGGCTCAGCGGGGCGCACCTGCCCGGCCCGGCCCTGCGCGAGGAGTTCACGGCCCTGCTGGACGCCCTCGGGCTGACGGACGAGCGCCCCGCGGAGCTGTGGTGGGAGGACGTCAACCGTTCCCGCACCCCGGTCAGGCCGGACTCCACCCCGTACGTGGGCCTGCGCTCCTACCGCCCCGAGGACGAGACGCACTTCTTCGGCCGGACCGCCGAGGTCGCCGTGCTCGGCGAGCGGGTGGTGCGGCTGGCGGACGCCGGCGGGCCCCGCATCCTGGCCGTGGTGGGAGCCTCCGGCGCGGGCAAGTCCTCGCTGCTGGGCGCCGGGCTCCTCGGCCGGCTGCGGGCCGAGGGCGGGCCCCTGCACGGGTGGAGCGCCGTGGCCACGACCCCGGGCCTCGACCCGGTGCGCCGGCTCGAGGACGCCGTCGCGGCGACTCCGGACCTGCTCGTCGTCGACCAGCTGGAGGAGCTCTGGACGGGCGCCCGGGAGGCCGAGGAGCCCGGGCGGTTCCTGGACCGGCTCGCCGCGGCGAGCCGGGACCGGGTGGTCGTGGTCGGCCTGCGGGCGGACTTCTTCGGCACCGCGAGCCGGCACGCCGAGCTGCGCACCGCCCTGGAGCGCCCGGTGCTGCTGGGCGCGCTGACCCGCGAGCAGCTGGAACGGATCGTGGTGGGCCCCGCCGAGGCCGTCGGCGCCCGCGTCTCCCCGGACCTGGTCGGGGTGATCCTGCGGGACGTCGCCCCCCGCGGCACGGAGGCCGGCGTGGGCCTGCTGCCGATGCTCTCCCAGGCGATGCTCGGCACCTGGGAGCACGCCCGCACCCGCGAGCTGACGGTGGCCGACTACCACGCGGCGGGCGGCATCACGGAGGCCGTGGAGCGGCGGGCCGAGGAGGTGCACGCCCGGCTGGGCCCGCGCGAGCGGGAGGTGGCCCGCGCGGTGTTCCTGCGGCTCGTGCGCGTGGTCGGCACCGGGACCTCCGCCACGGTCGTGCGCACCCCGGTGCTCCGGGAGGAGCTGCCGGAGGGCGGGGCGGCCGTGGTCGAGGAGTTCGCCCGCGCCCGGCTGCTGACCATCGACCGGGACGAGATCCAGCTCAGCCACGAGGCCCTGCTGGACCACTGGTCCCGGCTCAGCCGCTGGATCGAGGACAGCCGCCGCGACCTCTACGTCCGCCAGCAGCTGCAGCGGGCCACCCAGATGTGGCTCGCCAACGACCGCGACCCCCTCGCCCTGATCCCGCTGGGCCAGCTCGCCTCCTTCCGGGACTGGACCGGGGACCCGCGCCAGCAGGCGCTCCTGAGCCCGGCCGAGCGCGAGTACCTGGCGGAGAGCGAGCGCCACTACGAGGACGCCCTGGAGCGGCAGAAGCGCAGCGCCCGGGAGATCGAGCGGCGCGGCCACGTGGCCCTCGTCCTGCTCGCCCTGGCCGTCTGCGCGGCCGTGGTGGCCGGGGCGCTGGGCGTCCGCGCGGAGCGCTTCCAGACCGTCGCGGAGACCGCCCGCGACGAGGCGCTCTCCCGCCAGACCGCGCTGGAGGCCTCCCGGATCCGGGGCGAGTCGCCCAACCTCGCCTCGCAGCTGAGCCTCGCGGCCTACCGGATGGCCCCCACCCGGGAGGGCACCTCGGCCCTGATCGACGCCACCGCGGTGAACGCCCCGGAGCGGTGGCTCGGCCCGGACGGCGCGTCCCGGCTCGCGGCGCTGGACGACGGCTCCGTCGTCGCGCGCGCCGCCGGGGACGGCCTGCTGTCCGTGTGGCGGGACAGCGACCGGCTCGCCGAGAACCGGGAGGACCTCGCCGTGGTCGACGGCGCCCCCGGACTGAGCGACGTGGACCTCCTGGCGGTGGACGGGCGGGTGCTCGCGGCGGTGGGCGGGCTCGGGCACGTGAGCCTGTGGGACGTCACCGGGGCGCCGGCCCGGCGGCTGGCCGGGCTCGACGTGGGGGCGGGGACACCGGTCAACGCGGTCGTCCTCTCGCCCGACGGACGGCAGCTGCTGGCCGGGGGGCGGGGCGAGGTGCTGCGCTGGTCGATCGAGGACCCCGGGGCCCCCGCGCCGCTGCCGGCCCTGGCGCTGGGGGAGGACGCAGACGTCCTGGCCCTGGCGGCCGCCCCCGACGGAACGGTCTACGCGGGCGGGACGTCCGGGGAGATCACCCGGTACGCCACCGACGGCGCCCGCGCGCAGCGCCTCGACCCGGTCCCGACCGGGCGGGTCGTCCGGGCCCTGGACCTCGCCGACGACGGCGCGCGCCTCGCCGCCGGGCTGAGCGCCCGCGAGCTGCGCCTCTACGACGTCGAGGGGGAGCGGGTCTCCCGCTCCGGGACGCTCACGGACTTCGGCAGCTGGATCAGCGACGTCTCCTTCACCCCGGACGGCGAGGCCGTCGTGGCCGCCAGCTTCGACCAGAACGCCTACGTGCACCGGCTCTCCGACCTCGCCCGCATCGACTCCCTCCCCACCGCCGCCCGGGTCACCAGCGCGCTGCGCGTGGGCGAGCGGGTGCTCACCACCTCCCAGGACGGCACCACCCGCGCATGGGACCGGCGCGGGCCCGTCATCCACCGGCAGGGCGAGCCCGTGTACCAGCTCTCCGTGGACCGGCAGCACACCGTGCTGAGCGCCGTCGGCGTCGGCCCCGACGTCGTGTCCCTCTTCGACCTCTCGGGCGAGGACCCCCGGCCGCTGCCGCCCCCGGAGGCCCCGCCCGGGGAGACCCTCTGGTACGCGGGGGCCGTGGCCCCCGACGCGTCGCTCATCGCGGGGGGCACCGAGGACGGGGACGTCCTCGTGTGGCCCCTGGACGGGGGCCGCCCGGAGGAGCCGGAGCGCGCCGCGGCCATCGAGGCGGGCATCACGGGCGCCGACGTCACGACGGACGCCGGCACGATCGCGGCGTGGTCCGAGGTGGGCTCCGAGATCGCCCTCCTGCGCCGCGGCCCCGAGGCGCCGCTCCGGCGGGTGGCCACGATCCCCGTCCCCGGCTCGGAGGCCGCCCGGTTCGACGCGGACGGCACCCTGTTCGCCGCGGCGGACGACACCAACGGCGTGGAGCTGTGGGACGTGTCCGACCCCGCCGCCCCGCGGCGGGCCGCGGGGCTGGCCCTCGACTCCGTGGCCACCTCGATCGCGTTCTCCCCGGTGGCCGACCTCCTGGCCGTGGGCACGGAGGCGGGCCGGGTGCGGCTCTGGGACGTCGCGGACCCGTCCGACCCCCACCCCGTGGGCGAGACCTCGGACGCCCTGTCCTCCGTCAAGGGCCTGCAGTTCTCCGCGGACGGCACCCTGCTGGCCGGGGCCTCCGGCGACAAGTTCGTGTGGATGTGGACCGTGGGCGCCGCGGACCTCGACGTCTACGCGGCCCTGTCCGCCTCCGGCGACCGGATGAACGACGTGCGGTTCGTGGGGGACCGGCTGGTCGCCACCGGCGACGACGGCGTGGTGCGCAGCTGGCTGGTCCGGGCCGAGGACGCGGTCGAGGCGGTCTGCGCCAACCGGGGCGACCCGATCACGGAGGACGAGTGGCGCCGGCACGTGACCGGCGCCCCCTACCGGGACCTGTGCTGAGGCCCCTGCTGTGACCTGGGCCGGGGCGGCCTACTTGGCGTCCGCGTAGGACTCCACCACGGCCACGCTGACGGGGAACTCCACCGGGATCCGCCCGAACACCAGCCGGGCCGCCCGCTCCGCGCACTCGCGGACCAGCCCGGCGGCCCGCTCGGCGTCCTCCCGCGCGCAGTGCAGCACAACCTCGTCGTGCAGGAAGAACACGAGCTCGGCGTCGACCGCCTCCCGCGCCAGCGCCGAGCGGATGGCGCCCATCCAGCACACGGCCCACTCGGCGGCCGTGCCCTGGACCACGAAGTTGCGGGTGAACCGGCCCTGCCCGCGGGCCATCGCCCCGGCGCGCCGCTCGGCCTCCTCGGTGGCGGTGTCCCGCTGCGTCGCGTCCCACGCCGGGCCCGGCAGCGGGGACCAGCGGCCCAGGTGCGTGCGGACCTGTCCGCCCGTCTCGCCCACCCGGGCGGCCTGCTCCACGTAGTCCACGGCGCGGGGGAACATCCGCGCGAGGTGCGGCATGAGCCGGCCCGACTGGCCCGTGGTGGCCCCGTACATCGCGCCCAGCATGGCCACCTTCGCCTGGGGGCGCTCGGTCAGCTCCGAGCCCCGCTCCTCGCCGAGGTCGGCGATGGCCTGGTAGAGGTCCCTGCCGCGGGACGCGGCGGCCAGGGCGTCGTCGTGGGCCAGCGCCGCCAGCACGCGCGGCTCGAGCTGGGCCGCGTCCGCCACCACGAGCACGCGCCCGGGATCCGCCCGCACGGCGTCCCGCACCACGTGCGGGATCTGCAGGGCGCCCCCGCCGCGGGCCGACCAGCGGCCGGTGACCACCCCGCCCACCACGTACTCCGGGCGGAAGCGGCCGTCCCGCACCCACGTGGCCAGCCAGTGCCACCCGTTGGCGCTGAGCAGCCGCGCCTGCTTCTTGTGCTCCAGGACGGGCTCGATCAGGGCCTGGCGCCGGGCCGCCAGGCCGGGCACGGCCCGCGCCCACTCGACGAGCTCCCACTGCCGGGTGCTCGTCACGTCGATCCCCGCCGCCCGCATCGCCTTGAGCAGCTCCTGCGGGGAGTCCGGGTTCAGCCCCGGCGCGTGCAGCGTCTCCCGCAGCCGGGCCACGGTCTCCTCCATCCGCGGGGGGCGCTCCCCGGGCGCCGGCTCGGGGCCCAGGGCGTCCTCCAGCAGGGCCCGGTGGACGTCCTCCCGCCAGGGCACCCCGGCGTGCTGCATCTCCGCGGCGATCAGCGCGCCCTGGGACTCCGCGGCCAGCAGCAGGGTCAGCCGGCGGGCGTCCACCGCGCCGGCCACCGCGGCGAGCTGTGCCCGCAGCTCGGCGACCAGCACGGCCGCGTCGGGACCCGTGGCGCGGGGGAGGTCGAACAGGCTCGACTGGTCCTCGGCGGGGGACGGCGGCGGGAGCAGCCCGGGCGCCTCGTCGGCGGGCAGCGGCGGCAGCACCGGTTCGTAGGGCAGCGGGCCGTCGGCGCCGGACCCGTGGGCGGTGGCGGCCGTGGCGAGGATCGCCTGGCACAGCCGCAGGTCGTGGCAGCGCTCCACCCGGACGCCGGCGGCCAGCAGCTGCGGGTAGACGGCGCCCGTTCGCTCCCAGGTCCAGCGCGGCGGCGTGGACCCGGCGCGCCGGGCGGCCTCCTCGCGGTCGGCGACGAACGCGGCCAGCTCCCCGGCGGGCACGTCGACGCCGGGCCCGTCCGGGTCCCCGGAGCCCGTCAGGTCCTGGACCCGGTGCCCGCCCCGGCCGTCCTGTGCTGGTCCCACCACGATGTGCATCCGGCCATTGTCCTGCACGGGTCCGTCACGCTACGCCGGTGCCCGGACTGCACACGCCCGCGGGGCCGCCGGAAGCCCGCCGCCCGTCCACACCGGCGCCCCCGCCGGGCCGGCCCGGTGCCGCCCGCCCGGACAGTGGGGCCATGAGCACCGCCGCCCACCTCTCCGCCCCGGCCCCGCCGCATCCGGGCACCGCGGTCCGCGCGCGCACCGTGCGCCTCGTCAGCGAGGACGCCGGGCTGCGCGCCACGGTCGAGCGCGTCTGCGCGGCCGCCGGCGCCGACCTGCTGGCCGATCCGCCCGGCGCGGCGGCGGCCACCGCGCCGGGCACGCTCGCGGACACCGAGCTCGTGGACGTGCGCCACGCCGTGCGGGGGCGGGTCCGTCCGGGCACGGTGCTCGTGGGCCGGCCCGAGGACCCCGGGATCTGGGACCGGGCGGCCGACCTCGGCGGCTGCGCCGTGGCCGTGCTGCCCGACGCCGCCGGATGGCTCGCCGACCTGCTCACCGCCCGGCCCGGCGGCCCCGCCGGTCCCGGCGGCACGGGCCGGGTGCTGGGCGTGCTGGGCGCCGTGGGCGGGGCCGGCACGTCCACGCTGGCGTGCTGGCTCGCCGACCGCGCCGCGCACGAGGACCGGCCGGCCGTCCTCGTGGACGCGGACCGCGCCGGCTGCGGCATCGACGTCCTGCTGGGCCTCGAGGACCAGGACGGTCTGCGCTGGCCGGACCTGCTCCGGATCGCCGGGACGGTGCACGCCGAGCAGCTGTGGCCGGCCATGGCCCGGACCGGACAGCTGCGCTGGCTCTCCTGGGACCGCTCCCAGCCGGACGGAGCCGCCGCGCCGTACGCCGGCGTGCTCGAGGCGCTGCGCCGGGCGGCCGCCCTCGTCGTCGTGGACCTGGGCCGGGCGGGGGCGGGCACGGCGGACACCGCGGCCCTGTGCGACGAGGTCCTCGTGCTCACGCCCCGGACGGTGCGCGGCGTGCTGGCCGCGCGGTGGGCCGCCGGTTCCCTGGCGGGCGCCAGTGCCCGCCTGGTGCCGGCCGGGCTCAACGTGGCCGACGTGGACGACGCCCTCGCCGCCGCCACGACCGGTCTGCCCGTCGCCGGCTCCCTGCGCTTCTCCGGCGCGGTGCCGGAGGCCGCCGAGACGGGCCGGCTGCTCGAGGCGGGCCGCTCCCGGCGGCTCGCCCGGGACGTGGCGGGCCTGCTCGAGGCCGTGGGGGCCGCCCCGTGAGCGCCGCGCTGCCGGCCGCCCTGCTCGACGACGTGCGGGACCGGCTGCTGGCCGCCCCCGGGCCGGTCACGGACACCGACATCGCCGCGGCCGTGCGCGCGAGCGGCCGGGTGCTCGGGGCCGCCGGCACCCTGCGGGCGGTGCAGGCCGTGCGCGCCGAGCTGACCGGTCTCGGTCCGCTCGAGCCGCTGCTGCCGCACCGGGGTCTCACCGACGTCTACGTCAACGGGCCGGACCAGGTCTGGCTCGAGACCGAGGCCGGGGTGCGCCGCGTCCCGTCCCCCTTCCGCACCGACGCCGAGGTGCGCGCCCTGGCCGTGCGCCTGGTCACCGCCGCAGGACGCCGCCTCGACGCCGCCCACCCGTGCGTGGACGTCCAGACGGCCGCCGGCTACCGGGTGCACGCCGTCCTCCCGCCGATCTCCACGGGCGGGACCCTGCTCTCCGTCCGCTTCCGCAGCACGAGGACCCTGTCCCTGCAGGACCTCGTGGCGGCGGGGACCGTCCACCCCGGCACCGCCGAGCTCCTCGTGGGCGCCGTGCGCTCGGGCGCCAACTTCCTGGTCAGCGGCGCCACCGGGGCGGGGAAGACGACCGTCCTCAACGCCCTGCTCTCCTGCTCCCCGGCGCACGAGCGGATCGTGCTCATCGAGGACGCCGCCGAGCTTCGGCCCGAGCACCCCCACGTGGTCGGTCTCCAGGCGCGGCACGCCAACACCGAGGGCGCGGGCAGCATCGACCTGGCGGAGCTCGTCCGGCAGGCCCTGCGGATGCGGCCCGACCGGCTCGTGGTGGGCGAGTGCCGCGGCGCCGAGGTGCGCGAGCTCCTCACGGCCCTGAACACCGGCCACGCGGGGGCGGGCACCGTGCACGCCAACTCCGCCGAGGCGGTCCCCGCCCGGCTCTCGGCCCTGGGCGCCCTGGCCGGGATGAGCCGGGAGGCCGTGACGCTGCAGGCCGCGAGCGCCCTGGACCTGGTCGTCCACGTGGCCCGGGCGGGCGGGCGCCGAGAGATCCGGGCGGTGTCCCTGCTCGAGGACCGGGCCGGCGCCCTCGTCTCCGTGCCCGCGGCGGTCCGGTCCCACGACGGCGTGCGCCGCGGCCCGGGCTGGGACGGGCTGTGCGCCCTGCTCGACCACCGGCCCGACCGAACGCCCGGCGACGCGTCCGACCGCTCGCCCGACCGTTCGCCCCACCCCGGCGGGGACCTCGCGGGAGGCCGGCCGTGAGCACGGTCCTCGTCCTCTGCCTCGCCCTCTGCCTGTGCCTCGCCGGGGGCGCCGCGGTGCTGGTCGCGGGTCCGGGCCACCGCGTCCGGTCGGCCGCGAGGGCGGGCGCCGGCACCGTCGTCCCGGTCCGGTGGTGGGCCCGGTTCGCCCGGGACGCCGAGACGGAGGCCGCCGAGTGGATCGCGCTGCTGCGCCGGCTCGCGGCGCTGCTGGAGGCGGGCCGGTCCCCGGCGGCCGCGTTCGAGGGAGCGGGGCCCGGGGGCCGCGCCGCCCGCACGGGCACCGGCCGGCACCTCGAACTGCTGTGCACGTCCGTGGCGGCCGCCGCCCGCCTGGGGCTGAGCGTCTCGACCGCCCTGGCGGGGGTGCCGGCCCCGGAGCTGGGCCACCGCGCGCTGGAGCGGCGGGCCGTCGCCACCACCGCCGAGCTCTCCCTGTGCTGGGAGGTCTCCGAGCGCACCGGCGCGCCCCTCGCCGCCCTGCTCGGCGGCCTCGCCGACGCCCTCGAGGCGGAGCTCGACGCCGAGGCCGCACGCGGCACCGCCCTGGCCGGCCCCCGCTCCACCGTCCGGATCCTGACCTGGCTCCCGGTGCTCGGCATCGGACTGGGCATGCTCATGGGCGTCGACCCGCTGCGCACGCTGCTCACCACCCCGTGGGGGCTGGCCGCCCTCGTGGCCGGCGCTGCGCTCACGGGCCTCGGCCGGGTGTGGACGCGCACCCTGATCAGCCGCGCCGAGGCGGTGGGTGCGCGATGACCGCCCTCGCAGCGCCCGCCGCCGGGCTGCTCCTGGTGGCGGCCGTGGCGCTGGCGGCGCTCCCGTCCCGAGCCCGGCTGCCGGGAACGCCCCGTCCGGCCGCGGCCCGCCGCCGCCCGCCGGGACCGCACGTCTCCGCCGGCGTCCTCGTGGAGCTCACCGCCGCCATGCTGGACGCCGGTCTGCCGCTCGCGGAGGCCGTGGCGGTGCTGGGCGGGTGCCGGACGGACGCCAACGGCGCCGCCCTCGAAGGCGTGGGCTCCCGGCTGCGGCTCGGGCTGCCCTGGCACACGGCGTGGACCTCGGCGGGCGAGCTGCCCACGCACCTGGCCGACTACCGCGAGGCGCTCACGTTCACCGCGACGTCCGGGGCGCCGTCGGCCCGGAGCCTGCGCTCGCAGGCCGCCCAGGTCCGGCGTGCCGCCTACCGGCGGGCCGAGCGCGCCGCGGAGTCGCTGTCCGTCCAGCTCGTGCTGCCCCTGGGCCTGTGCTCCCTGCCGGCCTTCGTCTGCTGGGGCGTCCTGCCGGTCGTGATGGGGCTCGTGCCCGAGGTGTTCGGATGACCCGCCGCGCCCGGAGCCGCGGGCCCCCGGCCGCCGGGGCGTTCCCCGTCCGCCCCTGCGCCCTCGAGGACCGGCCCGGCGCCGCTGCGCTGCGCCGTCCGCCGTCCTCCGGCGGGCCCTGCCGCCCGTCCGGCACCGGCTCGGCGAGTGCTGCTCGCCCAGTGCTGCCCGGCCCGTGCTGCCCGGCCAGTGCCGGCCGTCCGGCACCTGCTCACCCCGCACCAGTTCGCTCCGCACCGAAAGGAACCATCATGTCCCAGCACCAGATCACCGCCTCCCGTCCCGCCCGGAAGCGCCGCAGCCCCTCCGGGCCCGGCCTGGAGGTCGCCGCCGGGGGCCGCCCGGTCGCACCGTCCGCCCGCCGGGCCACCGGCGCCCCGCCCCGCCCGCTCGTCCGGGCCGGGGACCCGGACCTCGGTGCGACCACCGTGGAGTACGCCATGGTCGTGCTCGCCGCGGCGGCCTTCGGCGGGGTCATGGCCGCGGTCCTCTCCTCCGGCCAGGTGCGCGAGCTCCTGACCGCGATCATCGAGAAGGCGCTCGGCGTCTGAGCGGCTGCTCCCGCGGGGTCCGTGGTGCCGTCCCCGGCGCCGCGGACCCCGCGGGAGCGTCCTCCCCGTCCGTCCTGGCCGCCGGTCCCAGCAACCCGAGCCGCCGTGCGCCCTGCCCGTGAGGAGTCCACCATGCCCGCCCACCGCCCCCGATGCTCATCCCGTGGTCGGTCTCGTCCGCCGTCCCGACCCCGTTCCCGTGCTTCCCGGTGGCGTGTCGGTTCCCGCCTCCGTCCGTGGTCGCCGCGCGGCCCCAGGTCCCGGTCCGCGCCGCGGCCGGTGCCGCCGGACCGCGGCGCCGTCACCGCCGAGACGGCCGTGCTGCTGCCCGCCCTCGTGCTGCTCCTGGCCGTGCTCCTCGCGGCCGCCGCGGCCGGGATGACCCTGATCCGCTACGAGGAGGCCGCGCGGGCCTCGGCCCGGGCCGCCGCCCGCGGCGAGAGCGCCGCCGTGGTCCGCTCCACGGCGCTGCGCGTGGCCGGGGAGGACGCCGCGATCCGCCTGGGCGGGAACGCGGGGACGGCCACGGTCACCGTCACCGGCCCCGCCCCCGGCATCCTCGGGACCTGGGGCGGCTGGGAGCTGCGCGCGGACGCCTCCGCCGAGACGGAGGGGGCCGGAGCGGCCGATGGGCACGGTGGCTGAGCCCGCGGTGCCGGGCATCCCGGGGCGGCCCGACCGCTGTCCGGACCGCGACGGCGACCGGGGGAGCGGCACCGTGCACGCGCTGACGCTCACCCTGGTGCTCGGCGTGCTGCTGGTGGCCGTGCTGCTGCTGGCCCAGGCGGGGATCGCGACCCACCGTGCCGGCAAGGCCGCCGACCTCGCGGCGCTCGCCGCCGCCGACACCGCCCGGGGCCTCGTGGCCGGCGACCCGTGCGGCGCCGCCGAGCGCGTGGCCCGGGACAACGGGGCACGGCTCGAGCGGTGCGCGCTCGTGGAGCCGGAGCGGGTCGTCGTGGACGTGCGCACCGCCGTGGCCCTGGACGGGCCGCTCGCCCGCTTCGGGGCCGCCCGCGGCGTGTCCCGGGCCGGGCCCCCGGAGGCCGCCCGTGCGCCGTGAGGACTCAGGCGCGGGGGGCGTCGTGCAGCACCGCGTCGATCAGCCGCACGGCGCCGGCCTTGTCCAGCGGGTTGTTGCGGTTGCCGCACTTCGGCGACTGCACGCAGGACGGGCACCCGTGCTCGCACTCGCACGAGGAGATCGCCTCCCGGGTGGCGCCCAGCCACGCGACGGCCGTGGCGTAGCCGCGCTCCGCGAACCCCGCCCCGCCCGGGTGGCCGTCGTAGACGAACACCGTGGGCAGCTCCGTGTCGGCGTGCAGCGCGGTCGAGAGCCCGCCCACGTCCCAGCGGTCGCACGAGGCCACGAGCGGCAGCAGGCCGATCGCGGCGTGCTCGGCCGCGTGCAGCGCCCCGGGGACGTCGGGCTCCTCGATCCCCGCGCCGGTCAGCACGGGGCCCGGCACGGTGAACCACACGGACTTCGTGAACAGGTCGCGGGCCGCGAGGTCCAGGGGCTCCTCGCCCAGCACCTCGTTGGAGATCACGGCCTTGCGCTGGAACGAGACCACTTTCGTGGTGACCTGCACCTGGCCGAAGTGGACGGTCACCGGCCCCCAGCGCTCCGAGCGCTCCTCGGCGACCACGCTCACCTGCGTGATGTCCCGCGCGGTGGTGTAGAAGTCGGGGTTCGCCCGCGTCACGGCGGCCACCGAGCCCGCCTCGTCGAGCTCGTCCACGATGTAGGTCCGGCCCTGGTGCACGTACACGGCCCCCGGGTGGGCCTGGTAGTGGGACTGGGGGGAGTCCATCGTGCCGAGCACCGCGCCGGTGTCCGTCTCGATGATCCGGATCGGCCCGCCGCCGTCCGAGCGCAGCGACACCATCCCGGCCGCGGACTGGGGGTGCGTCCAGAACCAGCCGTTCGGCCGGCGGCGCAGGTGCCCGCTGGCCACGAGCGAGCCGAGCACCTCCGGCGCGGTGGGCCCGAAGCTGTCGATCTCCTCCGCGCGCAGCGGCTGCTCGGCCGCGGCCGCGCACAGGTGCGGGGCCAGCACGTAGGGGTTGGAGGGGTCGAACACCGTGGCCTCGATGTCGACGTCGAAGATCGCCTCCGGATGGTTCACGAGGTACGTGTCGAGGGGGTCGTCGCCCGCCACGAAGGCGGCCAGGGCCTCCTGCCCGGCCCGGCCCGCCCGGCCGATCTGCTGGAAGAAGGACGCCCGGGTGCCGGGCCATCCGGCCACGACCACGGCGTCCAGCCCGGCCACGTCGATGCCGAGCTCGAGCGCGGACGTGCTCGCGATCCCGAGCAGCCGCCCGTCCCGCAGCGCCTCCTCGAGCTCCCGGCGCTCCTCGGGGAGGAACCCGGAGCGGTAGGCCGCCACCCGGTGGGCCAGCGAGGGGTCGACCTCCTCCAGCTGCCGGTGGGCGATCTGGGCGATCGTCTCCGCGCCGCGGCGGGACTTGATGAACGCGATGGTGCGGACCTGGCGGAGCACCAGGTCGGTGAGCATGTCGGCGGTCTCGGCCAGGGCGGTGCGGCGCACCGGGGCGTCGTTCTCGCCGCCGCCGTCGGTCTGCTCCGGCTCCCAGAGCACCACGGTGACCGGTCCGTGCGGGGAGAAGTCCGTGGTCACCGGCGTCACCTCGGCCTCGGGGACGCCGACGAGGCGGGCGAAGGAGGCGTGCGGCTCGAAGGAGGTCGCGGACGCCCCGATGAAGACGGGGTCCGCGCCGTAGAGACGGCAGATCCGGCGCAGCCGCCGCATGAGGTTGGCCACGTGCGAGCCGAAGACACCCCGGTAGGAGTGGGCCTCGTCCACCACGACGTACTTCAGGCGGCGGAAGAACCGGGACCAGCGCGCGTGGTTGGGCAGCACCCCGTAGTGCAGCATGTCCGGGTTGCACAGCACCACGTCGGCGTGGTCCCGGACCCACCGGCGCTCCGCTGGGTCGGTGTCGCCGTCGTAGGTCGCGGCGCGCAGGGTCGGCAGGCCGAGGGCGTCCAGGCCCTTGAGCTGGTCGGCGGCCAGGGCCTTGGTGGGGGACAGGTAGAGGGCCGTGGCCTCGTCCGGGTGGTGGATCATGCCCGGGTTCGCCAGCGCCGCGAGCCGGCCGCGGTGCACGGCGTCGGCCACGGGCGCCTGGTAGGCGAGGGACTTCCCGGACGCGGTCCCCGTGGCGACCACCACGTGTCGGGGGGCCAGCACCGCCTGGACCTGGTGCAGGTACGGCGCGTGCACGCCGAGCCGTTCCCAGGCCGCGACCACGTCCGGGTGCAGGTGCTCGGGCCACGGGACCGTCACGGCGTCCCGGTCGGGCATCTCCCGGACGTGCCGCACCTGCTCCGGCGCGTCGCCGCGGCCGAGCAGGGGGATCAGGGAGACGTGGTCGGAGGACGGCACCGGTTCATTGTGCCACCGCCGCCCCGGCGGCCCCACCGGCGGGGCGGCCGCCGGGAGCCGCCAGGGCAAAGGCGCTCGGTGCTGTCCCGGCGGCTCCGTGCGGCGCCGCGGCGCGGTGGCGCCCTGCCGCTGCGGCGCGTCTCAGCCCTGCGTGTCCGCGCCCCGGGTCCGCCGGTGCACGCGGGCCTCCCACGGCCGCAGCAGCCCCTCGTCGCCGGGGACCACGCCGTCGGGGCGGTTGCCGATCAGCAGCTCGGCGCCGGCCCAGCCCTCGGGCAGTTCGGTGCGGACCTCCTCGCCCGAGACGTTGGCGAGCACCAGCAGCTCGACGTCCCCGAGCCGCCGGGTGAAGGCGTAGAGCTGCTCGTGGTGGGGGGCCAGCATGGTGAAGTCGCCCAGGGCGACCACGGGCTCGGTGTGCCGCAGCTCGATGAGTCGCCGGTAGTGGTGGAACACCGAGTGCGGCTCGGCCCGGGCGGCCTCGGCGTTGACCTCGTCGTGGTTCGGGTTGACCGCGATCCACGGGGTGCCGGTGGTGAACCCGGCGTTCGCGCCCGCGGTCCACTGGACCGGGGTGCGGGCGTTGTCCCGGCTCGACCAGCGCAGTCCGCGCAGCACCCCGGCGGGGTCCGCGCCGGCGGCCACGGCGTGGCGGTAGTGGTTGACCGACTCGATGTCGCGGAAGTCCTCGATCGTCTCGAACGGTGCGTTGGTCATGCCCAGCTCCTCGCCCTGGTACACGTAGGGCGTGCCGCGGTGCAGGTGCAGCAGGGTGGCCAGGCAGGTCGCGGAGGCCACCCGGTGCTCGGGGCTGTCGTCGCCGAAGCGGGAGACCGCGCGGGGCTGGTCGTGGTTGTTCCAGTACAGGGAGTTCCAGCCGACCTCCTCCAGGCCCTCCTGCCAGCGGCCCAGCGAGGCCTTCAGGTCCGTCAGGCGCAGCGGCTCGGGGTCGAACTTCCCGCCGGGCCCGTGGTCGAGGCCCACGTGCTCGAACTGGAAGACCATGTCCACCTCGGCGCGGGCCGGATCGGTGAAGAGCTGGGCCTGCTCCACGGTGACGCCGGGCATCTCGCCCACCGTGATGAGCTCGGCGTCCCGGCCGGCGAAGACCTCGCGGTGCATCTCCTGGAGGAACTCGTGGATCCGGGGACCGCACAGGTAGGACGCGGAGCCGTCGCCCCAGGGCGTCCCGTCCACCGGGGGCCCGTCGTGCAGGTGGCCGTCCTCGGCGACGTCCTTGCTGATCATGTTGATGACGTCCATGCGGAAGCCGTCCACGCCGCGGTCCAGCCACCAGCGCATCATGGCGTGGACGGCCTGCCGCACCTCGGGGTTCTCCCAGTTCAGGTCCGGCTGCTTGCGGGAGAACAGGTGCAGGTAGTACTCCCCGGAGGCCTCGTCCAGCTCCCAGGTGGAACCCGAGAAGAAGCTCTGCCAGTTCGTCGGCTCCGCGCCCGGCGCGCCGGCCTCCATCCCCCGGCGGGGAGCGCGCCACCAGTACCAGTCCCGTTTCGGCGAGTCCGGCGAGGAGCGGGACTCGACGAACCACGGGTGCTCGTCGGAGGTGTGGTTGACCACGAGGTCCATCACCAGTTTCATGCCGCGGGCGTGCACCGCCCCGAGCAGCTCGTCGAACTGCTCGAGGGTGCCGAAGACCGGGTCGATGTCCTGGTAGTCGCTGATGTCGTAGCCGTTGTCGTCCTGCGGGGACGAGTAGATCGGGGACAGCCAGACGACGTCCACGCCCAGGTCCTGCAGGTGGTCGAGGTGGGCGATGATGCCGCCGAGGTCGCCGATCCCGTCGCCGTCGGAGTCCGCGAAGGAGCGGGGGTAGATCTGGTAGACGACCGCGTCGGTCCACCACGCGGGGGTGTCCCCGGCGCCGCTGCCGGTGCCGGGCCGCTGCGCGGTGATGTCCTGCTGCTGGGTGCGGGTGCTCATTCGGCTGCTCCTCGGGTGACGCCGCTGACGACCGCCCGTCGGCAGGCAACGGCCCCCGGCGTGGCGGCGTCGTCGTGCAGCCGCGAGCGGTCTCGATACCCGACCAGTCTGCTCGAACGGAGTGCACCGGCAACACCGCCGAGCCCGAACCGGAAGCAACATAAATACACACGTGGTATGTTCGAATCAACACCCCGAGGGTGGCGTCGGTCCGCGTGCCGCACTGCACTCCACCGCACGGACGGCTCGACGAACCCGGAGAACGGATGTCCGAGATGCTCCCCGACCGCCGACGGCGGGAGATCCTCGACCGCGTGCGCGCCTCGGGTGCGGTGCGGGTCGCGGACCTGGTCGCCGAGCTGGGCGTGTCCGACATGACGGTGCGCCGGGACCTGGACCGGCTGGCTCGGGACGGGGAGCTGCAGAAGGTCCACGGCGGGGCGAAGCTGCCGGCGGGATCCTCCGCGGCCGAGCCCGGATTCACGCACAAGTCCGAGCTGCAGCTGCCGGAGAAGGCGGCCATCGCCGCCGCCGCCGAGGCGATGGTGCGGCCGGGCATGTCAGTCTCGCTGAACTCCGGGACCACCACCTTCGCGCTGGCCCGCGCCCTGCGCCGCGTCAGCGACATCACGGTGGTGACGAACTCCCCGCGGATCGCCGACGTGCTCCAGGACGCGCCCGCCACGGGACAGACGGTGGTCCTGCTGGGCGGGGTGCGCACCCCCTCGGACGCCCTGGTGGGCCCGCTGGCCACCGCGGCCCTGCGCACCCTGCACGTGGACCTGGCCTTCCTGGGCGTGCACGGTCTGTCCGAGCGCGACGGGCTGACCACTCCGAACATGATGGAGGCCGAGATCAACCGCCTCTTCCTTCAGCGCTGCGACCGCAGCGTGGTGCTGGCCGACTCCACGAAGTGGGGCCTGTCCGGGCTCCACCGCATCGCCGGTCTCGACGAGGTCGACACCGTCGTGACCGACGACGGTCTGGGCGCCGCCGACCGCGAGACCCTGAGCCAGCACGTCCCCGACCTGCGACTGGAGCCCGTCCGATGACCTCTCCCGCCCCCGCCGAGCGCGCCGCCGCGCCGCTGTTCGCGCACCGGACCCACCACCTCGCCGACGGACGGGAGGCCGTGTTCTTCTCCGACCGCGGCACCCCGCCCGTGGAGCACGTGGTGGACCGCCGGCCCCTGGACGCCCGCTCCGGCGGCGGTGAGGTGCGCTTCGACCGGCTGACGGGGGAGTGGGTGGCGGTGGCCGCCCATCGGCAGGCGCGCACCTACCTGCCCCCGGCCGACCAGTGCCCGCTGTGCCCGAGCGTGGGTGGGCGCGAGTCGGAGATCCCGGCGGAGGACTTCGACGTCGTCGTCTTCGAGAACCGCTTCCCCTCGCTGGGCCCGGAGCTGGCCGAGCTGCCGGACCCGCGACAGGTGGGGGAGCGGTCCCTGTGGGGAGTCCCGTCCCCGGCCGTGGGGCGGTGCGAGGTGGTGGTGTTCACCCCGGAGCACCAGGGCTCCTTCGCGTCCCTGTCCTCCGAGCGGGCGCGCACCGTGGTGGAGGCCTGGGCCCAGCGCACCGACGCGCTCTCGGCCATGGCCGGGGTCCGGCACGTGTTCCCGTTCGAGAACCGGGGTGAGCAGATCGGGGTGACCCTGCACCACCCGCACGGGCAGATCTACGCCTACCCCTATCCGGCCCCGCACGCGGCCCGGCTCGCGGCCCGCTCCCGGGCGCACCTCGAGGCCACGGGGCGGACCCTGATGGGCGAGGTCCTGGCCGACGAGACCGCCGCCGGGGACCGCATGGTGCTGGCCGGGCAGCACTTCTCCGCCTACGTGCCCTACGCCGCGCGCTGGCCCCTGGAGGTCCACCTCGTCCCGCACCGCCGCGTCCCGGACCTCGCCGCGCTCACGGGGCAGGAGCGGGACGAGCTGGCGGTCCTCTACCGCGATCTGGTGCAGCGGGTGGACCGGCTCTACGACACGCCGACCCCCTACATCGCCGCCTGGCACCAGACCCCCGTGAATGCGGCGGACCGGGAGGCCGGCCGGTTGCACCTGCAGCTCACCAGCCCGCGCCGGGCCGAGGACAAGCTGAAGTTCCTGGCCGGCTCCGAGGCCGCCATGGGGGCGTTCATCAACGACGTCACCGCGGAGCAGACCGCCGCACGCCTGAGGGAGGCCGCACGATGACCGGACAGCACACCCCCCAGCCGGCCGCTCGGCAGACAGGCCAGGACGACGCCGCCCGGGCGGATGAGCTCTCCCGCCGCTTCACCGAGGTGTACGGCCACGCCCCGGACGGGGTGTGGCGTGCCCCGGGACGGGTGAACCTCATCGGGGAGCACACCGACTACAACGACGGCTTCGTGCTGCCCTTCGCCATCGACCGCTCGGCGATGGTCGCCGTCCGGCTGCGCCGGGACGCGGAGCAGGGGCGGCGGACCGGGCAGGGCGAGGACGCGATCCGGCACGACGTCGTCGACCTGGCCTCCACGTACGCCCCCGACGGCGGGGGGCTGTCCCGGGCCCGGTTCCGGATCCCCGGGCTCGCCCCCGGGGCGGTCGGCGGCTGGGGGGCGTACCCGGCCGGCGTGGTGCACGTGCTCGCCGGCCTCGACGGGGTGGAGGTGCCCGGGTTCGAGCTGCTGCTGGACTCGACCGTCCCCGTGGGCGCGGGCCTGTCCTCCTCGCACGCCGTGGAGGTCGCCACGATCGTGGCCCTGAACGACCTGCTCGGACTGGATCTGGACCGGCCGGCGATGGCGCGGCTGACGCAGCGGGCGGAGAACGAGTTCGTCGGCGCCCCGACCGGGATCATGGACCAGTCGGCCTCCCTGCGCGGCCGGGCCGGCGCGGCGCTGTTCCTGGACTGCCGCACCCAGGAGGCCGAGCTCGTGCCGCTGCCGGTGGCCCGGCACGGGCTCGCCGTCCTGGTGGTCGACACGAAGGTCGCCCACTCCCACGCCGACGGCGGCTACGCCGCCCGGCGCGCCTCCTGCGAGCGCGGGGCCGCCGCCCTCGGAGCGGTCTCCCTGCGCGACGTCCCGGACGGGACCGACCTGAGCGGACTGGACGAGGAGACCGCCCGCCGGGTCCGGCACGTGCTCAGCGAGAACCGCCGGGTCCTGGAGACGGTCCGGCGGCTGCGGGCCGGGGACGTCCGGGGCATCGGGGAGCTGCTGGTCGCCTCCCACGCCTCGATGCGGGACGACTACGAGATCTCCTGCCCCGAGCTCGACCTCGCCGTCGACGCGGCCCTGGCCGCCGGGGCCGCCGGCGCGCGGATGACCGGCGGGGGCTTCGGCGGCTCCGCGATCGCCCTCGTGCCCGCGGCGCGGGCGGAGCAGGTCGGGAACGCGGTCGCCGAGGCCTTCGCGGACCGGGGTCACCGGGCGCCGGACGTCTTCGTCGTCGTGCCGGGGGAGGGTGCCGGCCGGGTGCGGTGAGGCGCGGATCCTTCGCAGGACGACGTCGGTGGCACCGCGCCACTGCTCCTCGGCCCCGGGCCCACTGGGCCCGGGGCCGGCGTCATCGCAGGGCGCACTCTTGACGTGCAGTGTGATCTGGATCATCCTTGTGTTCAAGATATAAACACAGTTGCCAGCATATGGCAACGGTCCGGCCGGCCGGGCTCCTCGCGAACCCGTCCACCCGCCGGTGCACCTCTCTCCAGCTCCGCTCACGTCCCTGCCCCCGCCGTCCGGGGTGCCCTCAGCGAAGGACCTCCCATGCACAACGCTCCTCCACCGGCCGCGGCCGCGACCCACGGCAAGACCCCGAAGAAGGCGGCCCTGGCCAGCTGGATCGGCTCCGCCCTGGAGTACTACGACTTCGCCGTCTACGGGACGGCCGCCGCCCTGGTGCTCAACCACCTGTTCTTCCCGGCCGACACGTCCCCCGGGGTGGCGATCCTGCTGTCGATGGGCACCGTGGGCGTCGCCTATGTCGTCCGGCCCCTGGGGGCCCTCATCATGGGCCCCCTCGGCGACCGGTTCGGGCGCAAGTTCGTGCTGATGCTGACCCTGTTCATGATGGGCGCCGGCACCTTCGCCGTCGGCTGCCTGCCGACCTACGACCAGGCCGGCCTGCTGGCCCCGGCCCTGCTCGTGACCTGCCGCGTCATCCAGGGGCTGTCGGCCTCCGGCGAGCAGGCCAGCGCGATCTCGGTCTCGCTGGAGCACTCCGAGGAGCACCGGCGGGCCTTCACCACGAGCTGGACGCTGCAGGGCACCCAGTTCGGCACCCTCCTCGCCACCGCCGTCTTCATCCCCTTCACGCTCGTGCTCACCGAGGAGCAGCTGTTCAGCTGGGGCTGGCGGGTCCCGTTCTGGCTCTCCGCCGTCGTGGTGGTCGTGGCCTATCTGATCCGCCGCCACCTGGAGGAGCCGCCCGCCTTCGAGCAGGCCCGGGCCGTGCTGCCCGGCGAGAAGCCGGCCACCCCCCTCGCCCTGATGTTCAAGCACCACAAGACCGCGGTGCTGCGCGTGGCCGCGGCCGCGATGATCAACACCGTCAACGTGGTCTTCCTGGTGTGGTCGCTGTCCTTCGCCACCTCCGTGGTGGGCCTGGACCGCTCGACCATGCTCTGGGTCTCCGTCATCGCCAACGCCGTGGCCCTGCTCGTGATCCCCGTGGCGGCCACGGTCGCCGACCGGGTCGGGCGCAAGCCGGTGTTCATCACCGGGGCGGCCGGCGCGGCCGCGATGATGTATCCCTACCTGGCCGCCGTCCACGCCGGGAACTGGACGCTGATCTTCCTCCTCGGCGCCGTCATGTCCGGCTTCTTCTACTCCATGGCCAACGGCATCTGGCCCTCCTTCTACGCGGAGATGTTCCCCACCCGGGTGCGCGTGACGGGGCTGGCCCTGGGCACCCAGATCGGCTTCGCGATCTCCGGCGGCTTCGCCCCCGTCCTGGCCAGCTCCCTGGCCGGGGCCGAAGGGGACAACTGGCTGGGCGTGGCGGGGTTCGTCACCGGCGCCTGCCTGGTCGCCGTGGCCGCCGCCCTGACGGCCAAGGAGACCAAGGACAGGACCCTGGGCCAGATCGACGACCTGCACACCACCCGCACCGAGGCGGCCGAGCTGGAGCGGCTGCAGGGGGCGGGCACCGCCTCCGGCCGCTGAACGCTCCGGAAGCGCTGACGATGGCGGACGCCCCGGCCGGTCACCCCGGCCGGGGCGTCCGCCCGTCCCGGACCGGGCCCCGGTCACGAACATGACACGGGTCACGCCCGCGGAGGCCCCGTGCCAGAATGACCGCATGAGCAACCCCATGAACATCTCCGGGCACAATCCCGACAAGGAGGCCCGGGCGCACCGGCCGCCGGTCACGGAGCTGACCCCGGAGCAGTGCTGGGAGCACCTCTACAGCGCACGCTTCGGCCGGATCGCCACCATGGACGGCGACGAGATCGAGATCACCCCCATCAACCTCGTGGCCGACGACGGGAAGATCTACTTTCGCACCGCCAAGGGCACCAAGCTGCTGCACCTGGTGCTCAACGAGCACGTCGCCGTGCAGGTCGACCAGGCACAGGGCGGGGAGGCCTGGTCCGTGATCGTGCGCGGCACGGCCCGCCAGCTGACCGACCCGGAGGAGACCGACCGGGTGGACGAGCTGCCGCTGCGGCCGTGGGTCGGGACCACCAAGCTCGAGTACGTGGAGGTGGCCCCCACGAAGGTCACCGGCCGCGTGTTCCACCTGGGCCACTGACCCGGCGCCCGGACCGCTCGGCGCCGGACGCCCCGCCGCGCTTGTAGCCTGGACCCGTGGCACAGCACCGGATCGTCCTGCACTACGTCTTCACCCCGCTCCCCGACCCCACGGCCGTGATGCTCTGGCAGCGCGCCCTGTGCGAGGGGCTGGGCCTGCGCGGGCGGATCATCGTCTCCCCGCACGGGCTCAACGCCACCGTGGGCGGTGAGGTCGGGGCGCTCAAGCAGTACGCCCGCACCACCCGCTCCCACCCCGGTCTCCGGGACACGGTGTTCAAGTGGTCGGACGGCTCGGCCGAAGACTTCCCGCGGCTGTCGGTCAAGGTCCGGGACGAGCTCGTGTCCTTCGGCGCGCCCGGCGAGCTCGAGGTCGACGAGCACGGCGTGGTCGGCGGCGGCACCCGCCTGGCGCCCGACGCCGTGGACGAGCTCGTGGCCCGCCGCGGCGAGGACGTCGTGTTCTTCGACGGGCGCAACGCCCACGAGGCCCGGATCGGGCGCTTCCGCGGGGCCGTGGTCCCGGACGTGGCGCACACCCGCGACTTCGTGGCCGAGCTGGACTCCGGGAAGTACGACCACCTCAAGACCCGGCCCGTGGTCACCTACTGCACCGGCGGGATCCGGTGCGAGGTGCTCTCCGCACTGATGCGCAACCGCGGCTTCCAGGAGGTCTACCAGCTCGACGGCGGCATCGCCGAGTACGGCCGCGAGCGCGGGGACCGGGGGCTGTGGGAGGGGTCCCTGTACGTCTTCGACCGGCGCATGCACGTGCGGTTCACCCCGGCCGCGGTCACGATCGGGCGCTGCGACCGGTGCGCCGGCCCCGCGAACCGCTTCGTCAACTGCGCGGACGGCACCTGCCGCGCCCTCGTGCTCGCGTGCCCGGCCTGCCTCGAGGAGCGGCCGCGGCTCACCTGCCCGGCCGGGTGCGGCACCGCCACGGCACCGGGGGCCGGCGACGGCGCCCCGGTCGCCGTCGCACCCGCCCCCGCACCCGTGCCCGTGCCGACGGGCGCCGCATGAGCCCCGCCGCCCCCGGCCCCTCGGCGGCACCGGCCTTCTCCCGGGTCCCGGGGACCCCCGTCTCCGACGACCCGCGGGCGCCGGCCGAGCTGCACGACGCCCTCCGCCGGACGGGCTTCACCCACGACCGCGTGGCGGAGCTGCTGGGGGAGGCCGCCATGGACGCGCTCGCACGGGACCAGGCGGTGCCCGCCCTGCGGGTCCTCGAGCCGGCCCTCCGCACGCCCGGGCACCCGGACCGGGGCCTCGCCGGGGTCGTCTCGCTCTTCCTGCTCGGCCGCACCGTCCCCGCGGAGACGCTCGCGCCCGCCCCGGTGCGCCCGGAGCAGCTCGTGGGCCTGGGCCTCGCCGAGGAGACGGAGGGCGGGCTGCGCTCCACCGTGGACCTGCGCCCCCACGCCTCCGACGACGGGACGGAGCTGTACGTGGCGAGCGACCTGGGGGAGTCCCAGCGCCCCGGCGTGCTGCGCCGCGACCACGTGCTGGGCATCGGCCAGGCCTCCCTGACGCTGGCCCAGACGACCGACCGCCGCCGGGTGGACCGGGCGCTGGACCTGGGGACCGGGTGCGGCATCCAGGCGTTCCACCTGCTCGCGCACGCGGGGCACGTGACCGCCACCGACGTCTCGGACCGGGCCCTGGGCTTCACCCGGTTCAACCTGCTGCTCAACGCGCAGGCGCTCGGGATCGACCCCGACCGGCTCGAGGACCGCGTGAGCCTGCGGGCGGGATCCCTCCTGGAGCCCGTGCGCGGTGAGCGGTTCGACCTCGTGGTGTCCAACCCGCCGTTCGTCATCACCCCGCGCCCCGCCGGGGAGACCCCTCTCGACCGCTACACCTACCGGGACGGCGGTCTGCCGGGGGACCGGATCGTGGCCGACCTGGTGCGGGGGCTGCCCGGGGTCATGGCCCCCGGGGCCACTGCCCACCTGCTCGGCAACTGGGAGGTCCTCGCCCCGCCGCCCGGGGACGCGCGGCCGGCCGCCGAGCGCTGGGCGCAGCGGCCCGAGCAGTGGGTGCCCGAGGGCGTCGACGCCTGGTTCGTCCAGCGGGAGCTGGCCGGCCCGGAGGAGTACGCCGAGACGTGGCTGCGGGACGCGGCGGAGTCCCGCGACCTCGAGCACTACGAACGCGCCTACCGCGCCTATCTCGACGACTTCGCCGCCCGCGGCGTCGAGGCCGTTGGCTTCGGGATGATCCGCCTCCGCCGCCCGTCCCGGGCCCGGCCCGGGGGCGCGCTCCGCCGCTTCGAGCACGTCCCCCACCCGGTCCAGCAGCCGCTCGCCCCCGCGCTCGCCGCCGCGTGGGAACGGGCCGACTGGCTCGCCGCGCACCCCCAGGACTGGCTGGACGCCCACCTCGTGGCCGCCGAGGACGTCACCGAGGAGCGCCACCAGCGCCCCGGCGCGGAGCACCCCGGCGTGATCCTGCTCCGGCAGGGGGCCGGGCTGCGCCGGACCGTGGTGCTCTCGAGCGAGGCCGCGGGCTTCGCCGGGGCCTGCGACGGCGAGCTGAGCGCCCGGCAGATCTTCGGGGCGCTCGCCGCCCTGCTGGACTGGGCGGGCGAGGAGCGGCAGCGGCTGACCGAGGAGGTCCGGCACCTCGTGCTCGACGGCTTCCTCGTGCCGCAGGAGCCGGTGCCGCCCGCCGCCTGAGCGACGTTGTGGGCGGATGAGCAGGCGGCGCCGCGACGGTGGGGGTGGGAGGATGGGAGCATGAGCATCGGAGACAACCTGAACCCCATCAAGACCCTCGACAAGGACACCGTCTGGCAGCTCCTCGAGCAGCACCCCTTCGGCCGGCTGGCCGTCGAGGCCGCCGGTCTCGTGGACATCTTCCCGGTGAACTACGTGGTCCACCAGCGCAAGCTGTACTTCCGCACGGCCCAGGGCTCCAAGCTCTCGAGCCTCATCGTCAACGACCAGGTGGCGTTCGAGATCGACGAGGTCTCGGAGGAGCACGTCGTGCGCTCCGTGGTGGTCCACGGCCGGGCCCGCCGGCTCGAGACGCGCGCCGAGATCGACGCCGCGGAGGAGCTGCCGCTCAGGCCGTGGGCGCCCACGCTGAAGTACAACTTCGTGGTCATCGACGTGGAGCACGCCACGGGCCGCGAGTTCACGATCGGCGACGAGCCCGAGCGCTACCCCTCCTGAGACCGGTCCGGGCCGCCCGGGCCGGGCGGCCCGCGCGGCCCGCCCGGGGACGCCGATGTCCTCCGGGTCCCCGCCGCGCGGGGGTTGACGGCGGTGAGGCGTTATGGTGGAGCGCAACGGCGGGCCGACGCCCGCCCGTTCGACCCGACGTCCAGCAGCGCCGCGGCCCGCGGCACCGCGGACCGCAGCAAGGAGTACCGTGCCAACGAAGGCCACCCAGAGCCCGGGAACGGGCAAGAGCCTGCTCATCGTGGAGTCCCCCTCCAAGGTCAAGACCATCGCCGGGTACCTCGGCGACGCCTACGAGGTCGAGTCCTCGATGGGGCACATCCGCGACCTCCCGCAGCCCTCGGAGCTGCCGGCGGAGCTCAAGAAGGGTCCCTACGGCAAGTTCGCGGTGGACGTGGAGCACGGCTTCGAGCCGTACTACGTGGTGAACCCGGACAAGAAGAAGAAGGTCACCGAGCTCCGGCGCAAGCTCAAGGACGCGGACGCCCTCTACCTCGCCACCGACGGCGACCGCGAGGGGGAGGCCATCGCGTGGCACCTCCTGGAGGTGCTCAAGCCCAAGATCCCCGTCTACCGGCTGACCTTCTCCGAGATCACCCGCGAGGCCATCGAGCGGGCCTTCGGGGAGCTGCGCGAGCTCGACCAGGACCTGGTCGACGCGCAGGAGACCCGGCGCATCCTCGACCGGCTCTACGGCTACGAGATCTCCCCGGTGCTGTGGCGCAAGATCGCCTCGGGCCTGTCCGCCGGGCGCGTGCAGTCCGTGGCCACCCGCCTGGTCGTGGAGCGGGAGCGCAAGCGCATGGCATTCGTGCCCGCCGACTACTGGGACCTCAGCGGGACGTTCGCGCGCACCGACGGCGAGGACGCCGGCACCGCCTTCAGCGCCCGGCTCTCCTCCGTGGACGGCAAGCGGGTGGCGGGCGGCCGCGACTTCGGCGACGACGGAGTGCTCAAGGGCGCCGCGGACAAGCTCGCGCACCTGGACGAGCAGGCCGCCCGCGAACTGGCCGCCGGTCTCGAGGACGCGGCGTTCACGGTCCGGTCGCTGGAGACCAAGCCCTACACACGCCGCCCGGCCGCCCCGTTCACCACCTCCACGCTGCAGCAGGAGGCGGCGCGCAAGCTGCGCTTCACCTCCCGCACCACCATGCAGGTGGCGCAGAAGCTGTACGAGAACGGCTACATCACCTACATGCGCACCGACTCCGTGGCGCTGTCCGACCAGGCGGTCACGGCCGCCCGGCGCCAGGCCACGGAGCTCTACGGCGCCGACTTCGTGCCCGGCTCCCCGCGGCTCTACAGCTCCAAGTCGAAGAACGCGCAGGAGGCGCACGAGGCCGTGCGCCCCGCGGGGGACTCCTTCCGCGCCCCGAACCAGGTCCGCGGCGAGCTCTCCGCGGACGCGTTCCGGCTCTACGAGCTGATCTGGAAGCGCACCGTGGCCTCCCAGATGGCCGATGCCAAGGGGTCGACGGCGACCGTCCGGCTCGGGGCGACGTCCTCCGCCGGCCGGGACGCCGAGTTCTCCGCGTCCGGCACCGTCATCACGTTCCGCGGCTTCCTGGCCGCCTACGAGGAGGGCCGGGACGAGGACCCCGCCACGGACAAGGACGGCGCCAAGGACGGCGACAAGCGGCTCCCGCGGATGGCCGAGGGCGACCGCCTGGACGCCACCGAGGTCGAGGCGGACGGGCACCGCACCTCGCCGCCGCCGCGCTACACCGAGGCGTCCCTCGTGAAGGTCCTCGACGAGCTCGGCATCGGCCGGCCCTCGACCTACGCGGCGACCATCTCCACGATCATGGACCGCGGCTACGTCCGCGTGCGGGGCTCCGCGCTCATCCCCTCGTGGACCGCGTTCTCCGTGGTGCGCCTGCTCGAGGAGCACTTCTCCGACTACGTGGACTACGACTTCACGGCGGAGATGGAGGAGGGCCTCGACCGGATCGCCCGCGGCGAGGAGGACAGCACCGACTGGCTGCAGGACTTCTACTTCGGCTCCCAGGGCCACGAGAACGGGCTCAAGCCCATCGTCGACGACCTCGGCGAGATCGACGCCCGCGCCGTGAACTCCATCCCCGTGACCGAGGACATCACCCTGCGGGTCGGCAAGTTCGGCCCCTACCTGGAGGTGGCCGGCGCCGTCGACCCGGAGACCGGGGAGATCACCGGCCCGATCCGGGCCAACGTGCCGGAGGACCTCGCCCCCGACGAGCTCACGCCCGACAAGGCGCGCGAGCTCATCGAGACGGGCAAGGCCGACGGCCGGGAGCTCGGCCGCGACCCCGTGACCGGGCGCGCCATCGTGGCCAAGGACGGCCGCTACGGGCCCTACGTCACCGAGGTGATCCCCGAGCCCACCGCCGAGGAGCTCGCGGCCCAGCCCGTCGAGTACTACAAGAACGGCAAGCCCAAGCCCCCGAAGAAGCCGGTCAAGGAGAAGCCCCGCACGGGCTCCCTGCTCTCCACGATGACGCTGCAGGACGTGACCCTCGAGGACGCGCTCAAGATCCTGTCCCTGCCGCGCACGCTGGGCACGGACGCCGAGGGCAACGAGATCACGGTGCAGAACGGCCGCTTCGGCCCCTACCTGAAGAAGGGCGGCGACTCGCGCTCACTGCAGTCCGAGGAGCAGCTGTTCACGGTCACCCTCGACGAGGCCCTGGCGATCTACGCCCAGCCCAAGCAGCGCGGCCGCGGCGCCGCCAAGCCTCCGCTCGCGGACCTCGGCACCGACCAGATCACGGAACGGCCCATGGTCATCAAGGACGGGCGCTTCGGCCCCTACATCACCGACGGCGAGACCAACGTGACGGTCCCGCGCGGCGAGACCGTGGAGCAGATCACGCCGGCGCGCGCCAGCCAGCTGCTCGCGGAGAAGCGCGCCCAGGGCCCCGCCCCGAAGAAGACGGCCCGGTCCACGGCCAAGGGGACGACGACCAGGAGCAGCACGGCGAAGAAGAGCACGGCCAAGAAGCCCGCGGCGGCCAAGCCCGCCCGCGCCGGGTCCAAGGGCTGATCCGCTCCGCACGCGCGGGACGGACACGGAACTCGAAGGAGCACCACGGCATGCGTCTCGGAGTCCTCGACGTGGGGTCGAACACCGTCCACCTCCTCCTGCTCGACGTCTACCCGGGCTCCCGGCCCGAGCCGTACGCGTCCCACAAGCTCGCCCTGCGGCTGGTGCAGTACCTCGACGCCGACGGCAACATCTCCGACGCCGGCCGGGACGCCCTCACCGCGTTCGTGGTCGAGGCCCGGGACTTCGCCGTGGACAACCGGGCCGAGGACTTCCTCGCCTTCGCGACCTCCGCGATCCGCGAGGCCGGCAACGGGGCGCAGGTGCTGGACCACGTGCAGTCCCGCTCCGGCGTGACCCTCACGGAGCTGGCCGGGGACCAGGAGGCGGCCGTGACGTTCTTCGCGGTGCGCCGCTGGTTCGGCTGGGGCGCGGGGACCGTTCTCGACCTCGACATCGGCGGCGGGTCCTTCGAGATGGCCCTGGGGGACAACGCGCTGCCCACCGTGGCGACCTCGGTGCCGCTCGGCGCGGGGCGGCTCACCCGCACCTTCGTCGCCGGGGACGTCGCGACCCCGAAGGAGATGAAGGCCCTGCGCAAGCACGTGCGCCAGGAGCTCCGGCCCGCGGTCGACCGGGTCCGCGCGGCCGGGGAGCCCACCTGCGTGGCCGGCACCTCCAAGACGTTCCGCTCCCTGGCCCGGATCTGCGGCGCGGCGCCGTACGAGATGGGCCCGTACGTGCCCCGCACCCTCCACCTCGAGGACCTGCGGCTGTGGACCCGCCGGATGGAGGCCATGTCCCCGGAGGAGCGCGCCGAGCTGCCGGGGGTCTCCGCCGCACGGGCCCGGCAGATCCTCGCCGGCGCCGTGGTGGCGGAGTCGGCGATGGACGCCTACGGCGTCGAGTCGATCCGGATCTGCCCGTGGGCGCTCCGCGAGGGACTGATCCTGCGCCGCCTGGACCAGCTGAGCAGCCACTCCGACGTCCGCACCGTGGACCCCCGGCACCTGGTGGGTGCGGCATGAGCGAGCAGCAGGGCGCCGCCCCGGAGCCGTACCGTCCGCACGTGGCGCTGTCCACCAGCTCCCTCTATCCGCTCGGGGTGCCGGAGACCTTCGAGGCGGCCGTGGAGCTGGGCTACGACAGCGTGGAGGTGCTCGTCACGCACGAGCGGATGAGCCAGCTCACCCACCAGCTGCAGGACCTCGTGCAGCGCCACCAGCTCCCCATCTCGACCATCCACGCCCCGACCCTGCTGCTGACCCAGCAGGTGTGGGGCAAGTCGTGGACCAAGATCCAGATGGCGGCCGCGCTCACCGAGCAGGTGGGCGCGGAGGTCGTCGTGGTCCACCCGCCCTTCCGGTGGCAGCGCCGGTACGCCGCGAACTTCGTGGAGGGGGTGCGGGTGGTCTCCCAGGCCACCGGCGTGAAGATCTCCGTGGAGAACATGTACCCCTGGCGGGTCCGCGGCCGCGACACCGTGGTCTACGCCCCGCACTACAGCCCGCTGGGCCTGGACTACGACTGGGTGACGTGGGACTTCTCGCACGCCGCCACCGCCCGGATGGACTCCCTGGCCGCCATCCGGGAACTGGGCCCCCGGCTGGGCCACGTCCACCTGACCGACGGGTCGGGGGAGACCACGGCGGACGAGCACCTGCTGCCCGGCCACGGGGTGCAGCCGGTGGCCGAGTCCCTCGAGTTCCTCGCCTCCACCCGGTGGCAGGGCATCATCGGGGTCGAGGTCTCGACCCGCCGCTCGAAGAACGCCGACGAGCGCACCCAGTGGCTCGCGGAGTCCCTCGAGTTCGCCCGCCGGCACACGAGCCGCTCCGACGGCGCCCCGAGCGCCGGCGGCCCCGACGGCACGGAGGGCGCGGACGGCAGCCGGGGCTGAGGCCCGGGCGCACCCGGCCCGCCGGCCCGCCGGCGCCGTTCCCACCGTCCTGTTCCCACCGTCCCGTTCCCACCGTCCCGTTCCCACCGTTCCGATTCCACCGTTCCGATCCCACCGATGAGAGGACCTCACCGACCATGACCCCTGTGCTCGCCTTCCTGGGCTGCGGCTCCATGAACGGATCCATCCTGCGGGGGGTGCTGGCCTCCGGCGTGCCCGTCGAGCAGGTCCGGGCCACCGTCCGCTCCGCGGAGAGCGCCCGCCGGCTCGAGGACGAGACGGGCGTGCGGCCCTACGTCACCGGGGACGATCCCGAGGCCAACCGGCGGGCCGCCCGTGAGGCGGACGTCGTGCTGCTCGGCGTCAAGCCCGTCGGCATCCTCGACCTCGCCCGCGAGATCGCCCCCGCCCTGCGCCCCGGCACGGTCGTGGCCTCCGTGGCGGCGGGGATCTCCGTCGGCGCCCTCGAGCGCGCCCTCCCCGCCGGCCAGCCGGTCGTGCGCACGATGCCGAACACACCCTCCAGCGTGGGCCGCGGGGTGGTCTCGGTGACCCCGGGGGCCGCCACCGGCCCCGAGCAGACGGAGGCCGTGCGCCGGGTGCTCGAGGCCGTGGGCACCGTGGTCGAGGTCCCCGAGGAGCAGGTGGACGCCGTGACCGGCGTCTCGGGCTCCGGGCCCGCCTACGTGTTCCTGCTGGCCGAGGCCATGCAGCAGGCGGGGGAGCGGATGGGGCTGCCGGCGGACGTCGCGCGGGTCCTCGCGAAGGAGACCGTCTCCGGCGCCGGGGAGCTGCTGCGCCCGGCGGAGGCCGACCCCGCGGCCCTGCGCAGGGCCGTCACGAGCCCCAAGGGCACCACGGACCGGGCCATCACGACCTTCCAGGACAACGGCTTCGAGGCTCTCGTGGCCTCCGCGGCCCGCGCCTCGGCGGACCGCTCCGCGGAGCTCACGCGCGAGTTCAGCGGCGACTGAGCCGCGGACCGGCCGGTCCCCGGGTCAGGGGCGGGCCGCGAAGCGCTCGAGCAGGTCCACGTGCCCCGAGACGATCAGCAGGTCGCGGGAGGTGACCTTGGTGTCGGGGCGGGCGTACGTGAAGTCCTCGCCCGGGGACTTCACGCCCACCACGGTCACGCCGTACTTGGAGCGGACGTTGGAGTCGCCCAGCGTGAAGCCCTGCACCTCCCGCGGCGGATACATCTTGACGATCGCGAAGTCGTCGTCGAACTCGATGTAGTCCAGCAGCCGGCCCGAGACCAGGTGCGCGGTGCGCCGCCCGGCGTCCGCCTCGGGGAAGATCACGTGGTGCGCCCCGATGCGGGAGAGGATCTTGCCGTGCGAGGGCGTGATGGCCTTCGCCCAGATCCGGCTCACGCCGAGGTCCACGAGGTTCGCCGTGATGAGCACGCTCGACTCGATGGACGTGCCGACGCCCACCACGGCGGAGTCGAACTCGGCCGCTCCCAGCTGGCGCAGGGCGTCGATGTCCGTGGCCTCGGCCTCGACCACGTGGGTGAGCTGCCCGGAGAGCTTCTGGACCAGCTGGGCGTCCCGCTCCACGCCCAGGACCTCCCGGCCCTGGCGGGCGAGCTGGAGCGCGGTGGCGGTGCCGAAGCGGCCGAGGCCGATCACCAGGACGGGGACGCTGTGGGACGAACGGTCAGCCAATGATGGGCCTTTCCTCGGGGTACCGGTAGAGGCGCCGGCGTGAGCGCAGCGCCAGGGCGGCGGCCACGGTGGTCGTGCCGATGCGCCCGATGAGCATGATCAGGACCAGGACGTACTTGCCGGCGGGGGGCAGCTCGCCGGAGAGCCCCACGCTGAGACCGCACGTCGCGTACGCGGAGATCACCTCGAACAGAACCCGGTCCAGCGGCTCCTCGGAGATCTCCACGAGGATCCCGCAGCCCACCAGGACGACGGTCGCCCCCATCATGATCACCGAGATCGCGATGCGGAGGGCGTCCTCGGGGATGGTCCGGTAGAACGCGATCACGGACCGGTCGCCCCGGGCCTCGGCCAGGATCGCCAGGAAGACCACGGCGAGGGTGGTGACCTTGATGCCGCCGGCCACGGAGGCCGGGCCGCCGCCCGCGAACATCAGCGCGTCGGTCATCAGCAGGGTCACCGGCTCCAGACTGTTCATGTCCACGAGGTTGAAGCCCCCGGAGCGGACCATGACGGAGTGGAAGAAGCCCTCGAAGATCTTCTCGTGCACGGGCCGGTCCCGCAGGGTGTCCGGATTGGACCATTCGAAGGCCAGGAACAGGGCCCACCCCACGAACAGCAGGATCGTGGTGGTCACGATCACCAGCTTCGTGTTGAGGTTCCACCGCGAGAAGCGCAGCCCGGTCTGCCTCAGCACGAGGACCACGGGGAAGCCGAGGGAGCCCAGGAGGACCCCCAGGGCGATCGGCAGGAGGATCAGCACCGCGTCCGTGTACGGGACGAGGCCGTCCGAGTGCGGGGTGAACCCCCCGTTGTTGAACGCGGAGACCGCGTAGAACACCCCGTGCCAGAGCGCCGTGAGGAACGGCTCCCCGACCACCAGGAAGCCGATCGTCAGCACCGTGGCCAGGATCGCCTCGATCGTCACGGACATCAGCACGATGATCTGCAGGAGCGAGCCCACCTCGCCCAGGCGCCCGATGTTCAGGGCCTCCTGGGTGATCAGCCGGGACTTCAGGCCGAGCTTGCGACCGATGGCCAGGGCCAGGATCGAGGTCATGGTGAGGGTGCCCAGACCGCCGATCTGCATCGCGACCAGGATCACGAACTGGCCGAAGAACGACCAGTTGGCCGCCGTCGACACCGTGGTCAGGCCCGTCACGGTGACCGCGGAGGTGGCCGTGAACACGGCGTCCTCGACCGGTGTCACGACGCCGGGGGCCGAGGCCACGGGCAGCCACAGCAGGAAGGAGAACACGGACACGACCGCGGCGAAGGAGATGACGGCGAGCCGGGCGGGGGAGCCCGCCGCGATCCGGTCCACGAGGTCGCGCAGCGAGGTGAGCAGCCAGAACCGGCCGCGCTCCTCCGGACGGGCCCAGGGCGCGCGCTGCAGGTGGCTCACGGGCTCTCCTCCTGGTGTCCTGACCGCCCGGGCGGGGCGGCGGCCGCGGCGTTCGCCTCGACCCGAGACAGTATTCCACCCGAGCCCGTCCGCGGCGGGCAGCCGCGGGTGTAGGTTGTCGCCCATGCCCCTGGAAGAGGCCCTGCTGCGCGCCCGGGTCCGTCGACTGACCCGACGGCACGGGATCCGCTCCCCCCACGGTCGCCGGCCGGGACAACGGCGGAGCACCGATCCGCGGGAGGTGACCACGGCGCGCACGGCGCAGCTGATCATCGGTGCGTTCGCGACCGCCCTGGCCGTCGGCACCGTCCTGCTGATGCTCCCGGTCGCGAGGTCGGGCCCCGGCGGGGCGTCGTTCATGGAGGCGTTCTTCACCGCGACCTCGGCGATCTGCGTGACCGGGCTGGTCGTGGTGGACACGCCGACCTACTGGACGCCGTTCGGGCAGGCGGTGATCCTGGCCCTGATCCAGATCGGCGGGTTCGGGGTGATGTCCTTCGCCACCGTGCTCGGGATCCTCCTGGCCCGCCGGCTGGGCCTGACGGCCCGGATCATGAGCTCGACCGAGACGAAGAACCCCGGCTACGGGGACATGCGCCGGGTGCTGCTGCGCATCCTCGCCACCACGCTGCTGATCGAGACGGTCGTGGCCGCGGCGCTCGCCCTCCGCTTCTTCGCCGGCTACGGGTACGGACCGGGGCAGGCGGCGTGGCACGGCGTGTTCCACGCGGTCTCGGCGTTCAACAACGCCGGCTTCGCCCTGTACACCCTGTCGATCATGGACTTCGCCGCCGACCCCTGGGTCAACCTGCCGATCGTCGTCGCCGTGGTCCTGGGCGGGCTGGGGTTCCCGGTGCTCTACCAGCTGCGCCGGGAGTGGCGCCGGCCCCGGCGGTGGAGCTTGAACACCCGGATCGTGCTGTTCGCCACCGTGGCCCTGCTCGGCGCCGGCACGGTGTTCCTGTGCGCGGTGGAGTGGTCCAACCCCGCCACCCTCGGGCCGATGCGGGCCGACGAGAAGCTGCTGGCCGGGTTCTTCCAGTCCACCATCGCCCGTACGGCCGGGTTCAACAGCATCGACATCACGGCGATGCACCCGGTGTCCTGGCTGGGGCTGGACCTCCTGATGCTCATCGGCGGCGGCCCCGCCGGGACGGCCGGCGGGCTGAAGGTCACCACCGTCGCCGTCCTCGGCTTCATCGCCTGGACCGAGATCACCGGGGGAACGGCCGTGCACGTCCTCGGCAAGCGCCTGTCCCGGTCGGTGCAGCGCCAGGCGATCACGGTGGTCGTCCTGGCGCTGGGCGCGGTGACCACCGCCACGATGGTGCTGATGCTGCTGCACGAGGACATCGGCCTGGACCGGATCCTGTTCGAGACGATCTCCGCGTTCGCCACCGTGGGCCTGTCCACGGGCATCACCGCGGATCTCTCGCCGGCGGCCCAGGGCGTGCTCATCGCCCTGATGTTCCTGGGCCGGCTGGGGCCCATCACCGTGGCCACCGCCATGGCGGCCCGTCCCCGGAAGGCCCTGTACGAACTGCCCAAGGAACGCCCGCTGATCGGCTGAGTCCACCGCGCTCGCCCGGCACACCACCCCACGGGGCCCTGCGGCCCACCCCGACACCTCTTGGAGGTCCCCACATGTTCCCCTCCCGCCCCGGCACCGCCCCGTACCACCACTCCGGCCGCCGCCGGCCACCGGGCACGGTGGCCGTGATCGGCCTGGGCCGCTTCGGCGCCGCCCTGGCCCTCGAGCTGATGCGCAACGGCGCGGAGGTGCTGGGCATCGACGTCGACGAGGACGTCGTCCAGGAGCTCAACGGGCAGCTGACCACCGTGGTGCGCGCCGACGCCACCCAGGAACAGGTGCTGCGCCAGCTCGGCGTCGACGAGTTCGACAAGGTGGTGGTCGGCATCGGCTCCGACGTCCAGGCCAGCATCCTGGTCGCCTCCCGGCTGCTGAAGTTCGCCCACCCCGAGATCTGGGCGAAGGCCATCACCACACCCCACGCCGAGATCCTCGAGCAGCTCGGGGTCCACCACGTCATCAGCCCCGAGCACGACATGGGCGTGCGCTCCGCCCACCTGATCCAGGGCCGGGCCCTCGACTTCGTGACGATCGACGAAGGATTCGCCCTCATCCGCTGCCCGGCCCCGGAGGCCGTCCAGCAGCGGCCGCTGGACACTCTCAGCATCCGGCGCACCCACGGGGTCTCGATCGTCGCGGTCCGCCGCCTGGGCCAGGGGTGGGAGGCCACCGAGCCCGGCACGGTCCTCTACGAGAACGACCAGATCCTCGTGACGGGACCCACCCGTGCGGTCGAGGCCTTCAGCGACCTCGACTGAGCCGCGCCGGGGTGACACAAAGGGCGCCGGCGCCACGCCCGCGACGGCGGGCCCCGGCCCCGAGTGGTCTAATGGCGGTGTGACCCCTGCTACGTCCGGGCCCGGCGCCCCGTACCCCACGCGACTGTTCTGGGACCCCGCCCTGCTCGAGTACAACTTCGGGGACCACCACCCCATGCACCCGTCCCGGCTCGAGGCCACCTACCGGCTGGTCCAGGAGTTCGGCCTGGACCGCCGGGACAACGTCACGGTGGAGGCGCCCGAGGTGGCCCCGGACGAGGTGCTCAACCTCGTCCACCCGCAGCACTACGTGGACTCGGTCCGGGCCGTCAGCGCCGACCCCACCGTGGAGGTCCCCGAGTGCGGTCTCGGCACCGAGGACACCCCCGGGTACCCGGGGGTGCACGAGGCGAGCGCCCGGCTCGTGGGCGGCACCTACCAGGGCGCCGTGGCCGTTCTCGCGGGGGACGCGGTGCACGCCGTGAACTTCGGGGGCGGGATGCACCACGCCCACGCGGAGAAGGCCAGCGGATTCTGCATCTACAACGACTGCGCCGTGGCGGTCCAGCACCTGCTGGACCAGGGTGTCCGGCGCGTGGCCTACGTGGACGTCGACGGCCACCACGGCGACGGCACCCAGTCGATCTTCTACGACGACCCCCGCGTGCTCACCGTCTCGCTGCACGAGACGGGCCTGACGCTGTTCCCGGGCACGGGCTTCGCCAACGAGACCGGCCGCGGGGAGGCCGAGGGGCACTCCGTGAACGTGGCGATGCCCACGGCCTCCGACGACTCCATGTGGCTGCGCGCGTTCGACGCCGTGGTCCCGCCCCTGCTGCGCCAGTTCCGGCCCGAGGTGATCGTGAGCCAGCACGGCTGCGACTCGCACTTCGCCGACGAGCTCACCCACCTGCGCGTCAGCGTCGACGCGCAGCGGCAGACCGCCGTGGCCCTGGCCGGGCTGGCCCACGAGCTGTGCGAGGGCCGGTGGATCGCCACGGGCGGGGGCGGGTACAACTGCTACGACGTGGTGCCCCGCTCCTGGACGCACCTGGTGGGAGTCGCCGCCGGCCACCCGATCGACGTGGGCACCGCGGTGCCGCAGCCGTGGCGCGACTACGTGCAAGAGCGCTACGGCGCCGACGCGCCGCGGGTCATGGGCGACGAGGTGGACCTGTGGTGGCGCTCCTGGGAGGTGGGCTTCGACCCCAACGACGAGACGGACCGCACGATCATGGCCACCCGCAAGGAGGTCTTCCCCCAGTGGGGGCTGGACCCGTGGTTCGACTGAGCCCGCCGCCCGCGGGCTCCGGCAGCGGCGGGGGCAGCCACGGGGGCGGCACGGACGTGCCGGTGCCGGGAGCCGCACGGCAACCCGTTTACAGTGATCGGATGGGCAACAACGACGTGTTCGCGGTGATCGCCGACAAGACCCGGCGGGGGATCCTCGCCGCGCTCAAGGACGGCGAACGACCCGTGGGCGACCTCGTGGCAGAGCTGGGGGTCTCCCAGCCGACCGTCTCGAAGCATCTGAAGATCCTGCGCGAGGCCGGTATGGTGTCCATGGAGGCACAGGGGCAACGACGTCTCTACGCCGTGCAGCCGGAGCCGCTGGCCGAGGTCACCGCTTGGGTCCACGAGGTCGTGGGCGGTGCGGCGCACCAGCCGGCCGCCCCGACGCGCGCCCCCGGGGACGCCGCGGACAGCGGCACTGCCGGGGCCGGCGTCGCCGGACCCGACGTGGTCGTGACCGCGGGGGCCGATGGGACCGGGACGGCTCCGGAGGCGACGCCCGGGACGGACGTGCTGGACGCCGCGGCGGTGGCCGTTCCGGAGCCGGCCGTCGTCCCCAGCCCTGAGCCGGCGGTCGAGACCGGCCCGGCGCCGGCGGTCGGCGGCACCCCCGCGCGCCCGGGCAGGGGCGCGGGGGCTCGTGCGGTGGACATCCTGTCCAGCCTCTCCGGCCTGCGCCGCCGCACCAGGAACCCGCGGCGGTGACCGGCCGGGCCCAATCGATCCGAACGAGGAGCACCATGCACGAGGACCTGTACCCGATCCGCCAGGCCGTACTCGCCCGCAACCCCGGAGAGGTGGAGTTCCACCAGGCCGTGGACGAGGTCTTCGACTCCCTGGGCCCCGTGGTCGCACGCCACCCCGAGCTGCTCGACGCCGCCGTGCTCGAGCGGATCTGCGAGCCGGAGCGGCAGATCATCTTCCGCGTGCCGTGGACCGACGACGAGGGCCGCGTGCACATCAACCGCGGCTTCCGCGTGGAGTTCAACTCCGCGCTCGGGCCCTACAAGGGCGGGCTGCGCTTCCACCCCTCCGTGTACCTGGGCATCGTGAAGTTCCTGGGCTTCGAGCAGATCTTCAAGAACGCCCTCACGGGCATGCCGATCGGCGGGGGCAAGGGCGGGTCGGACTTCGACCCGAGCGGGCGCTCCGACGGCGAGATCATGCGCTTCTGCCAGTCCTTCATGACCGAGCTCTACCGCCACATCGGCGAGTACACTGACGTCCCCGCCGGTGACATCGGGGTGGGCGGACGCGAGATCGGCTACCTGTTCGGCCAGTACAAGCGGATCACCAACCGCTACGAGTCCAGCGTGCTCACTGGCAAGGGCCTCAGCTGGGGCGGTTCCCTGGTGCGCACCGAGGCCACCGGCTTCGGCACCGTGATGTTCGCCGAGGAGATGCTGCAGACCCGCGGGCAGTCCTTCGACGGCCAGACCGTGCTGGTCTCCGGCTCGGGCAACGTGGCGACCTTCGCGATCCACCGGGCGCAGCAGCTCGGGGCCACCGTGGTCACCGCCTCGGACTCCAGCGGCTACGTGGTGGACCCGGACGGCATCGAGCTGGACCTGCTCCGCGAGGTCAAGGAGGTGGAGCGCGGCCGGATCTCCGAGTACGCCGAGCGCCGCGGCGGACGCGCCCGGTTCATCGCCAAGGGCTCCGTCTGGGACGTCCCCGGCACCGTGGCCCTGCCGTGCGCCACCCAGAACGAGCTGGACGGCTCCCACGCCAAGAAGCTGCTCGGCCACGGCGTGCTCGCCGTGGCGGAGGGCGCGAACATGCCCACCACGGGCGAGGCCACCCGCCTGTTCCAGGAGGCGGACGTGCTCTTCGGCCCGGGCAAGGCGGCCAACGCCGGGGGCGTGGCCACGTCCGCGCTCGAGATGCAGCAGAACGCCTCCCGCGACTCGTGGACCTTCGAGTACACGGAGGAGCGGCTCGGCCAGATCATGAAGTCGATCCACGACACCTGCGCCGAGACCGCCGAGGACTACGGCATGCCCGGCAACTACGTGGCCGGCGCGAACATCGCCGGGTTCATGAAGGTCGCCGGCGCCATGATGGCGCAGGGCCTCATCTGACCCGTGCCGGGTCCGGTCCGCCGGGCCCGGCAGGGGTTCCCCGTCCGCACTTCCGACACGTCCGGACCCGCGTTCGTCCCACGGAGGGCCGCGGTGGTCCTACCCTGGAGACTATGGCAACGCATCGGCAGGTCCTGCAGTGGCTGGAGAACGAGCTGTTCGACGGCCACCTCGTGCTGGGCCAACAACTGCCCTCGGACCGCGACCTCGCGGCCATCCACCGCGTGTCCCGCAACACCATGCGGGAGGCGCTCAAGACCCTGGAGGCCCAGGGCATCGTGCGGCTGTTCGACGGGCCGCGCAAGTCGATCCTGCCCATGCTGGTGCGGGAGCCCGCCGCGTCCGCGGGGCCCGCGCTGCAGCTGCACATGGCCACCTCGGACTACCCCCTGCGGGACATCGTCCAGACCCGGGTGCTGCTCGAGACGTGGGCCCTGGAGCGCTCGGACCCGGAGCACCCGGCGATGGCCGAGCTGCGGGCGCTGCTCGAGCAGATGGCCCGGGACGACCTGTCGCTCAAGGAGTTCCACCACCTCGAGGTGAGCTTCCACATCGCCCTGTGCAAGACCGCCGGCAACTCGGTGGTCTCCGCCCTGATGTCCTCCCTGCGGGACTCGATCTACGAGTACACGATGGCCCTGGTGGGCCACGTGCCCCTGTGGAGCACCACCGCGGACCGGCTGCGCGCGGAGCACCACGCCATCTACTCCGCCGTGGCGGCCGGTGACCGCCGGCTGGCGTCCCGGCTGGTGGCGGAGCACATCGAGTACCAGTACCGCGAGGCCGGCGTGGACCCGGACCAGGAGCAGCGCACCCCCGGTCCGGCCCCGGACGCGCCCGCCGAGCTCAACCCGCCCGGCGCCGCGGCGCAGCCGGACACCGGCGCGCACGAGCTCGCGGACGCCTTCGAGGAGGAGCCCGGGGACGGGCCCGCACCGGTGTCCCGCAGCGCCTGAGCCGGCCGCGGCCGGACCGAGTACAGCAATCTCCCCACAAGACGGTAGGGTGTCAGTGAACGTTTGCCCGGCCGTCACCGTCCGCAGGCCGGCACCCCTGGTTCCCGCCTGTCGCGCGGAGTCCCCGGGGGCACACCACCGAGACATGAAGATGCGAGGGATCCTATGGGTTCAGTGATCAAGTAGCGCCGCAAGCGGATGTCCAAGAAGAAGCACCGCAAGCTGCTCCGCAAGACCCGTCACCAGCGCCGCAACAAGAAGTGACCCTGCGCTGAGCGCCACCGGGGGCCGCCGTCCGATCCAGGACGGTGGCCCCCGGTGCGTTCCCGGGCCCGTCCGCACCGCGCGGCGGGCCCGTAGCATGGGCTCCATGACTCCTCCTCCGCCGCCCGCCGTGACCCTCCTCACCCGCCCGGGGTGCCACCTCTGCGAGGCCGCCCGGGAGTCCGTGGACCGGGTCGCCTCCGCGCTGGGGCTGGAGTGGGAGGACGTCGACGTCGACACCGACCCCGAGCTGGCCCGCCGGCACGCCGAGGAGATCCCCGTGGTCCTCGTGGACGGCGTCCCGCGCGACTTCTGGCAGATCGACGAGCGCCGCCTCGCCCGGCTGCTGCGCGAGCGCCTGGCCGGCTGAACCGCCCCCCGTTTTGGGGCCGGTGCGCCCGGTCTGGGACCATGGGGGCATGCCCTCCTCGACCGTCCACCTGCTGCGCCACGGCCAGGTCCTCAACCCGGACCGCATCGTCTACGGGAGGATGCCCAGCTACGGCCTCACCGAGCTCGGTGCGCGGATGGCGGAGGCCGCCGCCGCGGAGCTCGCCCGCCGCGTGAACACCGGCTCGCGCATCGTCCACCTCGTCTCCTCGCCGCTGCAGCGCGCCCGGGAGACGGCCGCGCCCGTGGCCCGGGAGCTGCACCTGCCGGTGCACCCGGACGAGCGGATCATCGAGGCGCACAACCACTTCGAGGGCCTGCACGTGGACCTCCCCGAGCTGCTGAGGCCCCGGCACTGGCCGCACCTGCGCAACCCGCTGCGGCCCTCCTGGGGCGAGCCCTACCGGCACCAGGTCGCGCGCATGGCGGAGGCGGTGCTGGACGCCGGGCGCGCCGCCGTGGAGCGCGGCGGGGACGGCGCCGAGGCCGTGCTCGTGTCCCACCAGCTGCCGATCTGGCTCACCCGGCTCTCCGCCGAGGGGCGCCCCCTGCCGCACGACCCGCGGCGGCGGCAGTGCAACCTCGCCTCCATCACCTCGCTGGTCTTCGACGACCTCGACTCCGGGCGCCCGCCCCGGGTCGTCTACAGCGAGCCCGCCGCCGACCTCTACCCAGGGGTCAACCAGCTTCCCGGTTCATAATGGCCTGGCGCCGCCGCCCTCCCCGTCCCGTCCAGAGCACCAGGTGATCCGTCCGTGACCTCCCGCCCCTCGCCCGCCCCCCGTCCGTCCCGCCGCCGCGTGCTCTCGCTCGCGGGCCTCGGCGTCCTCGGACTCGCCCTCGCCGGGTGCACGGAGGAGGACTCCCTCGCCCAGCAGGCGAACTCGGGGGACCAGAAGGGCTACATCGCCGGGGACGGCACGGTCTCCGAGTACCCGGCCGCCGAGCGCGGGGAGCCGGTGCAGTTCGCCGGCACGCTGTTCGACGGCACGCCCCTCGCCGCCGAGGACCTGCGCGGGCGGCCCGCGCTGCTGAACTTCTGGTACGCGGGCTGCGCCCCGTGCCGCGTGGAGGCCCCCGACCTCCGCGAGCTCGCCGAGCGGTTCGAGGGGCAGGCCGCCTTCTACGGTGTGAACCTGCGCGACGAGCGGGCCACCGCCGAGGCGTTCGAGCGCACCTTCGAGATCCCGTACCCCTCCGTCGCGGACAAGGACGGGGGCGTGCTCATGGCGCTGAGCGCGTACGTGCCGCCGCAGGCCGTGCCGACCACGCTCGTGCTCGACGCCCAGGGGCGGGTGGCCGCCCGCATCCTCGGCATCGCGGACCGCTCCGTGCTCGAGACCCTCCTCGAGGACACGGTGGCCGAAGCGGCATGACGGCTGGCAACCCCTTCGCCGAGATCGTCCTCGACGGCTCCCTCCTCGTCGCGCTGCCCGTGGCGCTGCTCGCCGGCCTCGTCTCCTTCGCCTCCCCGTGCGTGCTGCCCCTCGTGCCCGGCTACCTCGGCTACGTCACCGGCCTGACCGGCGCGGACCTGCAGGAGCAGCGGCGCGGCCGCGTGCTCGCGGGGATCACGCTGTTCGTCCTCGGCTTCTCCGCCGTGTTCCTGCTGATGTCCGTGCTGCTGGCCCAGCTGGGCGCCTACGCCTGGTTCCTGGGCCAGAACTGGATCACCGTGGTCCTCGGCGGGCTCGTGGTGCTCATGGGCGTCGTGTTCCTCGGCGGGGTGTCCTTCTTCCAGCGGGACCGCAAGATCGAGCACCGCCCACCGCCCGGGCTCTGGGGCGCCCCGTTGCTCGGCGTGACGTTCGGCCTCGGCTGGGCCCCCTGCATCGGCCCCACCTTCGCGGCCGTGCAGGCGCTCGTCTACGTGGACGGCGCCTCGACCGGCAAGGCGGCCGTCCTCACGGTCGCCTACTGCCTGGGCCTGGGCGTGCCGTTCCTGCTGCTCGCCCTCGCCCTGCGCCGGGGCATGGGCGCCATGGGCTTCTTCCGCCGGCACCGCCTCGGCATCCAGCGCGCCGGCGGCGGCCTGCTCGTGCTCGTCGGCCTGCTCATGATGACGGGCGCGTGGACCGCGTTCGTCTCCTGGGTGCAGGCCGAGCTCGTCACCGACTGGGTGATGCCGATCTGAGCACCTCCGACCCGCGAGCCCGCACCGACAGCAGAAAGGCCGCCATGAGCACCGCAGCGCCCCCGTCGTCGTCGGGCCCCGCGTCCCCGGACCCGTCCGGACAGCGCACCCCGGACGTCGAGCTCCCCGCCCTGGGGCCCCTCGGCATGGCCCGGTGGGCCTGGACGCAGCTGACCAAGATGAACACCGCCCTGTTCCTGCTGCTGCTCCTGGCGGTCGCCGCGGTGCCGGGATCGATCTTCCCGCAGCGGATCCAGGACCCGGCGGCGGTCCAGGACTACATCGACAACAACCCCGTCCTGGGGGAGTGGCTGGACCGGGTGCAGCTGTTCGACGTCTTCTCGTCGGCGTGGTTCTCCGCGATCTACATCCTGCTGTTCGTCTCCCTCGTGGGGTGCGTCCTGCCGCGCGCGGCCAAGCACTGGCGGGCGTGGCGGGCCGAGCCCCCGCGCACCCCGCGCCGGCTCGAGCGGCTGCCGGAGCACCGCTCCCTGGCCCTGGGCGGCCGTGACGGGGCCGGGGCGCCGGCCCCGGACGACGTCGTGGCCGACGCCGCCCGGCTGCTGAAGAAGCGCGGCTACCGGGTGGCGGTCCGGGACGCCGGCACGGCCGCCCCGTCGGTGGCCGCCGAGCGCGGCATGTGGAAGGAGGTCGGCAACATCGTCTTCCACCTGGCCCTGCTGGGCGTGCTGGTGTCCGTGGCCGTCGGCTCCCTCTTCGGCTACAAGGGCCAGCGGGTGGTCGTGGAGGGCGAGTCCTTCGTCAACACCCTCATCGGCTACGACTCCTTCACCCCCGGCCCCAACTACGACGCCGACTGGCTCGACCCCTTCTCGGTGCGGCTGGACAGCTTCGAGGCCGTGTTCAACCGGGACACCACGAACCCGCGCAGCTACGGGGCGCCGCTCGACTTCACCGCGGAGGTCACCGTGCAGGACGAGCCCGGCGCCGAGCCGCGGCAGGAGGTCCTGAAGGTGAACCAGCCGCTCAACGTGAACGGCGTGAAGAGCTACCTCGTGGGCAACGGCTACGCCCCGGTGGTGCGGGTGACCGACGGCAACGGGGACGTCGCCTTCGAGGGGCCGGTCGTGACCATCCCCTCCGACGGCGTCTACACGTCCTCGCTCGTGCTCAAGGTCCCGGACGCCCGTCCCGACCAGCTCGGCCTCGTGGGGCTGCTGCTGCCCACCGCCGTGGGCGGCGAGGGCGAGATGCCCCGCTCCGTGGACCCCGGCCTCGCCAATCCCCGGCTGATCCTCTCCGCGTACCACGGGGACCTCGGCCTGGACAGCGGCGAACCGCAGAACGTGTACGTGCTCGACGTCGAGCCGCTCACCGAGCTCAACGCCATGACCAACGAGAACGGCGCCATCACGCTCGACGCCGCGAACCCCGTGCACGAGCTGCCCGACGGCAAGGGCACCGTGGAGTTCCTGGACGTCAAGCGCTACGTGGGTCTGGACGTCCACTACGACCCCGGCAAGACGGGCGCCTTCGTCTCCTTCGTCGCGGCCTTCGCCGGCCTGCTCATGTCCCTGTTCATCGCCCGCCGCCGCGTCTGGGTGCGCGCGGCGGAGGGCGTCGACGCGGACGGACGGCCCTGCACGGTGCTGGAGTACGGGCTGCTGGCCCGCGGCGAGGACCCCCGGCTCGCCGCGGAGGCCGAGCGGCTGGACCGGCTCTGGACCGAGCAGTGGCAGGACGCCGGCGTGCGGGACAACGACACCACGACCACGACCACGTCCGGGACGGCGACCACGCCGACGCCGGCACCAGCGACAGCAGCAGCGACCGCGGCGACGGCCGGGAGCACCGGGCACGCCGCCGGCCGGCCGGACGGCCGGACGGACTCCGTGCCGGACGCCCGGCCGGACCACGAGTGAGAGGATGGGCGGCATGACCGTCAACGAGACACTGGGCGCCTGGAGCGAGCTCTTCATGCTCCTGGCGGCCATGACCTACCTGGTCGCCTTCGTGGCCTTCGCGTGGGACGTGGCGTCCCACTCCAAGACCCTGCGCGGGGCCGAGGGCAGCGGCGAGCGCGAGCTCGTGGGCGCCGCCGCGGGAGCCTCCGCGGCGACCTCGGGGGACGCCGCCGAGCCCGCGGACTCCCGGGCCGGCCACGGCGCGGGCCACCGCGGGCGCGGCTACCGCACGAGCGCGCGCTCCGCCCTGTCCGGCCACGTGGCGGACGAGGAGATGCGCTACACCGGCGAGCGCCGGCCCGCCGCCCGCGTGGCCGTGGCCGTCATGGTCCTGGGCTTCGCCGTGCACGCCGCCGCCGTGCTCAGCCGGGCCTTCGCGGCCGGGCGGGTGCCGTGGGGCAACATGTACGAGTTCTGCACCACGGGCGCCCTGGTCGTCGCGGGCGTGTTCCTGCTGGCCCTGCTGGCCCGGGACCTGCGCTTCGTGGGCTCCCTGGTCTCCGGGCTCGTGGTGATCATGCTCTGCGCGGCCACCATCGGCTTCCCCACCCCGGTGGGACCGCTGCAGCCCGCCCTGCAGTCCTGGTGGCTGGTGATCCACGTGTCCATCGCCGTGGCCGCCTCCGGGATCTTCACCATCACGTTCGCCATGGCCGTCCTGCAGCTGCTGCAGGCCCGGCGGGAGCAGATCATCCTGTCCGGCGAGCGGCCCGGCGTGGAGTTCCTGGCGATGGTCCCGTCCTCCCAGGCGCTCGAGAACCTGTCCTTCCGGCTCAACGCGGTCGGGTTCGCGTTCTGGACCTTCACCCTCGCCGCCGGCGCCATCTGGGCGGAGCAGGCCTGGGGCCGCTACTGGGGCTGGGACACCAAGGAGGTCTGGACCTTCGTGATCTGGGTGGTCTACGCCGCCTACATGCACGCCCGAGCCACCCGGGGCTGGACCGGCAACCGGTCGGCCTGGCTGTCGATCGTCGGCTACCTCTGCGTGATCTTCAACTTCACCGTGGTCAACACCGTCTTCCCCGGCCTGCACTCCTACTCCGGGGTCTGACCCGGCCGCCCCGCCGGGCGACGACACCGGAACGGCCCGCACCGGCAGGTGCGGGCCGTTCGTCGTGGTCGGGGCGGTCGTGGCCGGGGCGTCCGGCCCGGTCGGGTCCGCGGCGGGGCGGCTCCGGCGCGTGGTCCCGCTCTGAGCGGTCCTGCCGTGGGGCCCTGCCGGGTGGTCCCGCCGTGCGGTCCTGCCGGGCGGTCCTGCCGGGCAGTCCTGCCGGGCGGATCAGCCGCGCGGGGGCCGGCTGCCGGGGGAGCCGTCCGTCGGTCCGTCGCTGCGGCCGGCGGACGAGCCGCCGGAGGGCCCGTCGTCGGGGCGCTCGCCGGGAGCCCCGTCCGGCCCGGTGCCGCCGGACGCTCCCGGTCCGCCGTTGCGTCGCAGCTCCTCCTCCCACTGCCGGAGCTTCTCGGCCTTCTCCTGCTGCCGGCGGCGCTCCTCGAGGTTGCGCAGGAACTGGGGGTCGTCGTCGGGCCCCCTGCCGCGCGCGGGACGCGAGGACTCCGCGGTGCCCTTGGGCCGCCCGAGGAACAGCCACAGGAGGGCGCCGAGGAGGGGGAGGAGGAGGATCACCGCGATCCAGCCTCCCTTGCGGAGACCGCGCATGTCGGTGCTGTCGGTCCGGGCGCACTCGATGAGGGAGTAGACGATCACGCCCACCGCCAAAGCGGCCGCGCCGATGATGAGGATGGCTCTGCCCATGCCGACAATCGTAGGGGAGTTGCCTGGACGCCAGCTCAGCGCTCCGGAGGCCCTGTCCGCCGCTCCGCCGGCCCGGGGAACCTGTCAGGAGCTCCGGCTAGACTGGGCGCGTGAATTTCCTGAAGTACTCCCTGCTCCGGTTCGCGCTGCTCGTGCTGGCCTTCCTGCTCAGCATGTGGCTGGGCGTGGGGCTGGTCCTGTCCGGGGTCGCCGCGGTGGTCATCTCCTTCGCGGTCTCCTACCTGTTCTTCCCGCGCCTGCACAGCGCCGCGGGGGAGGAGTTCCACCGGTGGTTCGCGCGGGCGCCGAAGCCCCGCAACCGGGTGGCGCTCGAGGACCAGGAGGTCGAGGACGCCTACGTGGACCGGCGGCTGCGCGAGGACGGCCGCGAGGTCTGAGCCGCCCGCCGTCACCTCCTCACCGGGTGCTCACCACCACTGCCGCAGCAGCACCGCCAGCAGGAAGAGCACGGCCCAGCCCACGTTGAGCACCCCGCACTGCCGGAGCACGGGGATGAGCTGGCGCCGGTCCTGCACCCGCAGCACCGTGGCCACGGGCGCCCACGCCAGGGGCAGGAGCAGCAGCACGAGCAGCATCCACGGGTTGTCGGGCACCAGGAACAGCACGAGCGCGAACGCCACGGCGATCTCCGCGGTGAACACCACCCGCGCCAGCGGGTCGCCCAGCCGCACGGCCAGGGTCCGCTTGCCGACCTCCCGGTCCCCGGGCAGGTCCCGGATGTTGTTGGCCATCAGCAGGGCGGTGGCGATCAGACCGGTGGACAGGGCCGCGACGAAGGCCTCGAGGTTGAGGGTGCCCGCCTGGGTGAGCGTGGTGCCGAGCACGGCCACGAGCCCGAAGTACACGAACACGAACACGTCCCCGAGCCCGCGGTACCCGTACGGGCTGCGCCCGCCGGTGTACCCCCACGCGGCGAGCACGGCAGAGAGGCCCACGGGGATGAACCACCACTGACGGCTCAGCACCACCAGGGCCGCGCCGGCGAGCGCGGCGAGGCCGAAGCACAGCAGCGCCGCCGCCCGCACCTGCCCCGGCGCGGCGGCCCCGGAACCCGTGAGGCGCAGGGGGCCCACACGGTCGTCGTCGGTGCCCCGGATGCCGTCGGAGTAGTCGTTGGCGTAGTTCACGCCGATCTGCAGGAGGAGGGCGACCAGCAGCGCGAGCAGCGCGCGGACGGGGTCGAACGAGTGCAGGGCCTGGGCCGCGGCGGAGCCGGCCACCACGGGGGCGAGGGCCATCGGCAGCGTCCGGAGCCGGGCCCCCTCGATCCACTGTGCTGGCGTGGCCACGGGCTACCTCCGTCGGGAACGACCCGCGCGGGTGCGGGGTGCGGGATGCGGGCCGCGGTGGGGGTCCGTGGCCGCGAACCATTGTGTCACGGCCCGGCCCCGGACCCGGCTCGGGCGGGGGCTCAGCCCAGCAGACGGCCCACGGCGGCGCGGTCCGGCTTCCCGGTGGGCAGCAGGGGCAGCTCGTCCGGCCAGGCCCAGCGCCGGGGCACCGCGGCGGCGCCGTGCCGGGCGCGCACCGACTCCTCGAGCTCGGCGCGCAGCCGCCGGCGGTCCGCGCCGGGGACCGCGACGACCGCCGCCCCGACCGCCTGCCCCCACTCGGGGTCGGGCACGCCGAGCACCAGGGCCTGGCGCACCCCCGGGTGCTCCGTGAGCGCGGCGCTCACGAGCCCCGCGGCGACCTTGACCCCGCCGGTGTTCACCACGTCGTCGACCCGCCCGTGCACCGTGAGCACGCCGTCGGCGGAGATCTCGCCGAGGTCGTCCGTGCGGTACCAGCGGGTCCCGGCGGCCTCCCGGAAGTGCCGTGCGGTCTGCTCCGGGTCCCCGGCGTAGCCGGCGGCGACGACGTCCCCGCCGAGCCAGATCCGGCCCGGCCCGGACCCGCCGGTGACCCCGGGTCGCGGGGCGTCGTCCTCGGCCCCCTCCGTCCCCACGTGCACGGAGACGCCGTCCAGGGGCACGCCGTCGTAGACGCAGCCCCCGCACGTCTCCGACATCCCGTAGGTGACGACCACCCGGACGTCGGCGGCCCGGGCGGCCGCCAGCAGCCGCGGGGGAGCGGCCGAGCCGCCGAGCAGGACCGCGGAGAAGCTCTTCAGCGCGGAGACCGCGTCCCCGTTGCGCACCCCGGACGCCGGTTCCAGGATCCGCTGCAGCTGGGTGGGCACGAGCGAGGTGAAGCGCACGGGGTCCTCCAGCTCCTCGGCCGCCGCCGCGAAGGCCTCGGGGGTGAAGCGGGCCGCGGGGTCGAGGACCACGGGGTCCGTCCCGGCGTAGAGGGAGCGCACGAGCACCTGGAGCCCGGCCACGTAGTGGACGGGCAGCGCGAGCAGCCACTGGCCCACCCCGCCGGTGCGCACCGCGGTGGCCATCGAGGACGCCGCGAGCGCGTCCCGGGTGAGGACCGTGCGCTTGGCCCGGCCCGTGGAGCCGGAGGTCCGCACGACGACGGCGTTGCCCTCCCGGCCCAGCGCGCGGGTCAGCGGGGACAGCAGCCGCAGGGGGTCGCCGGGCACGGGCCCGTCGAGGACCACGGCGTCGCCGGGGACGATCAGTTCGGCCATCGCGGGTCTCCTCCTCGCGCCGCCGGTCGGCTCCCGACCCGGGGACGGGTCGTGCACCGGCGGCAGCCGGCCTAGAAGTAGTAGGGGAAGCCGGACCAGTCCGGGTCGCGCTTGCCCAGGAACGCGTCCCGGCCCTCGACGGCCTCGTCGGTCATGTACGCCATGCGGGTCGCCTCGCCGGCGAAGACCTGCTGGCCGACCATCCCGTCGTCGGGCAGGTTGAAGGCGAACTTCAGCATCCGGATCGCCTGCGGGGACTGGGCCGCCACGTCCCGGGCGGCGGCGATCGCCGCGTCCTCCAGCTCCGCGTGCGGGACGACCTCGTTGACCGCGCCCATCTCGAGCATCCGCTGCGCGTCGTACCCCCGGGCGAGGAAGAAGATCTCGCGGGCCGCCTTCTGCCCCACCTGCCGGGCGAGCAGCGCGGAGCCGTAGCCGGCGTCGAAGGAGCCGACGGTGGCGTCCGTCTGCTTGAACCGCCCGTGCTCCCGGGACGCGATCGTGAGGTCGCAGACCACGTGCAGGGAGTGCCCGCCGCCCGCGGCCCACCCGGGGACGGCGGCGATGACCACCTTGGGCATGGTGCGGATCAGGCGCTGCACCTCGAGGATGTGCAGCCGCCCGGCGCGGGCCGGGTCGATGCTCTCGGCGGTCTCGCCCCCGGCGTAGCGGTAGCCGTCGCGGCCGCGGATGCGCTGGTCCCCGCCGGAGCAGAACGCCCAGCCGCCGTCCTTGGCGGAGGGCCCGTTGCCGGTGAGGACCACGGCGCCCACGTCCGAGCTCATCCGCGCGTGGTCGAGCGCGCGGTAGAGCTCGTCGACGGTGCCCGGCCGGAAGGCGTTGCGCACCTCCGGGCGGTCGAAGGCGATCCGCACCCACGGCAGGTCCCGGAGCACCGCGCCGTCCGCGTCCCGCTCCACACCGCGGTGGTAGGTGAGGTCCTGCAGGTCCTGGAAGCCCTCGACCGTCCGCCACTGCACGGGGTCGAAGAGCTCCGAGACCTGCTCGGGGAGGTGGTTGCTGGCGGGGGTCGGGGTCGCGTCGGTCACGGGTCCGAGTCTACGGGGACTTCTCCGCCGGCCTCGAGACCGCCCCCCGGACCGTCAGCGACGGTGCGGTGGAGGGCGGGAGGAGAACGCCCCACGACAGCCACCGGCCGTCAGGCCGGGATCGCGCCAGCGGCGCCCGCCAGCAGCGCCCGCACCTCCGCGGCGGACCCGCACGCCAGGGCCCGCCGCGCGAGGTCCTGCGCACCGGCCAGCGTCACGTCCCGCAGGCGCGCCTTGACGAGGGCCACCCGGGTGGGCACCACGCTGAGCTCCTCGACGCCCAGCCCGGCGAGCACCACCGCCGCGGCCGGGTCACCGGCGAGGTCGCCGCACACCGCGACGTGCGTGCCCTCGGGCACCTCGGCGCACACCCGGGACACCAGGTCGAGCACGGCGGGCTGCCGGGCGTCCGCCAGCGCCGAGACCGCGGTGTTGCCCCGCTCGGCGGCCATCGTGTACTGCGCGAGGTCGTTGGTGCCGATGCTCACGAAGTCGAGCCCCTGCGCCACGCGGCGGACGGCCAGGGCCGCGGCCGGGACCTCGATCATGACGCCGACCCTCATGCCCGCCGGGCGGCCGCCGATCGCCGAGGAGGCCTCGTCGAGCCGCTCCAGCGCCCACGCCACCTCCTCGGCGGTGCTGACCATGGGGAACATGACGTGCACCGGGTGGTCCCGGGCCACCAGACAGATCGCGGTCAGCTGGTCGCGGAGCACCTCCGGTGCCCGCCGCATGAGCCGGAGCCCGCGCTCGCCGAGGAACGGGTTCGCCTCGTCGGGCGCCGGCAGGAAGGACAGCGGCTTGTCGCCGCCGACGTCCCAGGTGCGGACGGTCACCGGCCGCCCGGCGAAAGCCTCGGCGATCCCGGCGAACGCGGCCGCCTGCGCCTCGACCGACGGGACGTCGTCCAGGTGGCCGAACAGGACCTCGGTGCGCAGCAGCCCGCACCCCTGCGCGCCGAACGCGACGGCCCGGCCGGCGTCGGCGGGCGTCGTGACGTTGGCGAGCACCGGCACCGGGTGGCCGTCCGCCGTCGCGCCCGGTTCGCGGGCGGTGGCCAGGACGCGCTCGGCCTCGACGGCCCGGGCGGCCGACAGCTCGCGGAGGGAGCGCCGGGTGCTCTCGTCGGGGTCGACGACGAACCGCCGGGCCCGCGCGTCGAAGCCGACGACGGTGCCGGGTGCCACAGCGGCCGCGGCCGGCCCGGCGTCGTGGTACACCGGGATGCCGCGCGAGCGGGCGACGAGGACGCCGTGGCCGGTGTCCCCGCCCGCCAGCGTGACCACGCCCGCGACCCGGTGCGGGTCCAGCGTCGCCGCTGTTGCGGCGTCGAGCTCCCGCACGACGAGGACCGCGGGCGGACCCTCGGCCGGGACGGCGTCCTCGGGCGCGCCGGCTCCGGCCAGTGCGGCGAGCATCCGCTGCCGCACGCTGCGGACGTCCTCGGCGCGCGCCCGCAGGTAGGGGTCGTCCATCGCCTCGAGCTCTCCGCCCAGCGCGGAGAGCCGGTCCTCCCACGCCGTGGGCGCGGGCGCGCCGGCGGCGATGCCGGCGGAGACCGCCTCGATCAGGCCGGGGTCGACGAGCAGGGCCTCGTGGGCCTCGAGGACGGCGCCCACCGGGCCGGGGCCCCCGGTGGCGGAACGGCGCAGTGCGGCCAGCTCGGCGAGTGCGCGGGCGACGGCCGCGTCCGAGCGCCGCTGCTCCTCGGCAGGCCCGCCCGGCCGGTAGCCGGAGAGGTCGATCGCGCCGCCCCGCACCACCGCCGGGCCGAGGGCGACGTCGCCGCCCGGTCCGGCGGCGGGCGGCACGGGCACGACCGTCGGACCGGCCGACCCGGGGGCCGCCGGGGGCGCCTGGTCGGAGGGCCGGTCGCCCCAGGAGTCCGCGGCCAGCGCCCGCACCGCCTCGGTCAACGACTCGGCGCCGGGTCCGGACGCCTCGAAGCGCAGCCGGTCGCCCTGCCGGACGGCGAGCGTCACGAGCCCGGAGAGGCTGCGGGCGTCGACCGGACCGCGGCCCGTGCGCAGGTTCGTGACCACGGCGGCCGCGTCGGCGGCCCGCACGAGCCCGACCAGCCGGGCGGCCGGGCGCGCGTGCAGGCCGTGCGGGGTGTCCACGGGCAGCTCGGCGACGACCTCGGGTGCCGCGGGCGGCGCCGTCGTGCCCGCCGCCGACGGGTCCGCCGCCTCCCCCAGGTGATCCAGCTTGGCGGCCAGTCCGCGGCCGGCCTCCTCGAGCACCGCGTCCAGCGGCGCGCCGGTCGCGGCCGTCACCACGGCGGCGACCAGCCCCTCGACGAGCGGAGCGGGCGACAGGCGCACCCGCTCGGCGACGTCGGGCGGCACGAGCTCCCGCGCCATCTCCGCGCTGAGCACGGCGCTGCCGAGGTCGAGGAGCACCAGCACGCCGTCCGGTGAGTCGACGGCGGTGATGGCGTCGGCGACCGCGACGGCGTCCGTGCCGAACCCGGCGCCGGCACCCGCCGCCACGGCGATCGGCGGGCGCTCCGCGACCATCTCGCAGGCCAGCTCGACGGCCGCCTCGGCCAGCGCGCGGCTGTGCGAGACGACGACGATGCCGATCACGGCAGGCTGTCGGCGGCGGACCGCAGCAGCAGCGCCGTGCTGGTGGCGCCCGGGTCCTGGTGCCCGGCGCTGCGCTGGCCCAGGTAGCTGGCCCGGCCCTTGCGGGCCACGAGCGGGATCGTCGCGGCGCAGCCCGCCTCGGCCGCGTCGGCCGAGGCGGACAGCGCGTCGGCGGTGCCGGCGCCCCCGGCCACCGCCGCGTCGTACGCGTCGATCGCCGGGACCAGGGCGTCCACCATCGTCTTGTCGCCCTGCTGGGCCTTGCCCCGGGCGACCACGCCCTCCAGCCCGGCCCGCAGCGCCCCGCCCAGCGCGGCGGCGTCGACGGCCTGCCCATCGGCCAGCCCGCCGCCGACCCGCAGGAAGAACGTGCCGTACAGCGGGCCGCTGGCCCCGCCGACGGTGCTGACCAGGGTCATGCCGGCCTTCTTCAGCATCGCGCCGGCGTCCCCGGCACCGCCCGCGTCCAGCGCGCCGACGACCGCCCGCATGCCACGGTCCATGTTGCTCCCGTGGTCGGCGTCGCCGATGGCGGAGTCGAGCTCCGTGAGCTCGGCGGCGTGGTCGTGGACGACCTCCGCGAACCTCCGCAGCCAGCGGTCGAGACCCTCGGCGGTGACCTCCGGCATCACGTGCCCCAGCGCAGGCCGGGGGTGTTGACCGGCGCGTCCCACAGGCGGACGACCTCGTCGTCCGCGCGCAGCAGGGTCACGGAGCAGCCGGCCATGTCCAGCGAGGTGATGTAGTTGCCGACCAAGCTGCGGGCGACCGGGATGCCGGCCTTCTGCAGCAGCTGCTGCACCTCGGAGTACATGATGTACAGCTCGATCAGCGGCGTGCCGCCCATGCCGTTGAGGAACGCGATCACCGGGGCGCCGTCGGCCGCGGGCAGGTCGGCCAGGACCGGCTCGACGAGCATGGCCGCGATCTCCCGCGCGGGAGCGATCGGCCGCCGTTCGCGTCCGGGCTCGCCGTGGATGCCGATGCCGACCTCGATCTCGTTCTCGCCGAGCTCGAACGTCGGCCTGCCCGCGGCCGGGACCGTGCACGAGGTGAGCGCCATGCCCATGCTGCGCCCCTGCTCGTCGACCCGCCGCGCGATGTCGGCGACCTCGGCGAGCGGACGGCCCTCCTCGGCGGCCGCACCGGCGATCTTCTCCAGCAGCACGGTGACCCCCACGCCGCGACGTCCGGCGGTGTACAGGCTGTCCTGCACGGCGACGTCGTCGTCGGTGACGACCGAGACCACCTCGACACCGTTCTCGGCGGCGAGCTCGGCGGCCATCTCGAAGTTCATGACGTCGCCGGTGTAGTTCTTCACGATGTGCAGGACGCCGGCGCCGCCGTCGACGCCGAGGGTCGCGGCGAGCATCTGGTCCGGCACCGGGGAGGTGAACACCTCGCCGGCGCAGGCCGCGTCCAGCATCCCCGGGCCCACGAACCCGCCGTGCATCGGCTCGTGTCCGGAGCCGCCGCCGGACACCAGGCCCACCTTGCCGCGCCGGGGCGCGTCGGCGCGGAAGACGACGCGGTTGGAGTGGTCGACGCGCAGGCGGTCCCCGTGCGCCGCCTGCATGCCGAGCAGGGCCTCCCGGACGACGTCGGCCGGGTCGTTGATGAGCTTCTTCATGTGCCCCATCCGACCACTCCGCCGGTGGTCGTGACAACAGTTCCGGACGACTGTGGGGCATTGAGTCCTCGGCGCGCGACGAGAGCGCCGTCCCCCGGCGGCCGAGACCCTAAGCTCGGAGGATGGCTGAGATCCGGACGAGCACCCTGCACACCACAGCTGTCGGGGACGACGGCGACCGCGTCGTCTTCCTGCACGGTCTGTTCGGCCGGGGCAAGAACTTCACCCGGATCGCCAAGGACCTCCAGCCGGACTTCCGGAGCCTGCTCGTGGACCTGCCCAACCACGGCGGGTCCGCGTGGACGGACCGGGTGGACTACGAGCAGATGGCGGACTCCGTGGCCGAGACCCTGCGCGACGACTTCGCCGCGGCGGGGCCGGTCGCCGTCGTCGGGCACTCCCTCGGCGGCAAGGTGGCGATGGTGCTGGCGCTGCGGCACCCGGAGCTCGTCTCCCGGCTCGTCGTGGTGGACATCGCCCCCGCCCGGGCCGGGGGCGGCGAGGGCGAGTTCGCCCACCTGCTGGACAGCCTCGCGGCCGTGGACCTCACGGCCGTGGAGCGCCGCTCGGACGCGGACGAGGCCCTCCGGGGGCCCATCCCGTGGGACACCACCCGGAGCTTCCTGCTGCAGAACCTGCGCAGGGGCCCGGAGGGCCTCTCCTGGGAGCCGAACCTCGAGCTGCTGCGGTCGAGCCTGGACACCATCGGCGGCTTCCCGGACACCGGGGACGCCGTGTACGAGGGGCCGGTGCTCTGGGTCGCCGGCGGGCGCTCGGACTACGTCCGCGACGAGCACGCGCCGGTCATGCGCCGGCTGTTCCCCCGGGCGCACCGGGTGACGATCCGCGAGGCCGGCCACTGGGTCCACTCGCAGGAGCCGGAGAAGTTCGCCGCGGTGCTGCGCGGGTTCCTGGCCCGCACCGGGCCCTGACCGCCCTCCCCGCCCGGGGCGCGGCCGCCCCGGACGGTGCGCGCCGGGTGCGGCGGCCGCCGTCCGCCGCGGCCGGCCCCCGCGGCGGTGGGAGACTGGGACGATGAGCCCCGTCCCCTTCGACCTCGCCCGGATCGGCGCCGGCCTGCCGGTCGCCGGGGTGCTCGGCGAGCTCCGCGCGGCCCTCGCCGGCGGCGTCGCCGTGGTGCAGGCCCCGCCCGGCACCGGCAAGACCACCCTGGTGCCCCCGCTGGTCGCCGACCTGCTGCACGAGCGCGCCACGGGTCCCGGGCCCGGCCGGGTGGTCGTCACCCAGCCCCGCCGGGTCGCCGCCCGCGCGGCGGCCCGGCGCCTGGCGCACCTGACCGGGACCCGGGTGGGCGAGCTCGTGGGCCACACGGTGCGCGGCGACCGGCGCACCGGGGCCGGCACCCTCGTCGAGTTCGTCACGCCCGGCGTGCTCCTGCGCCGGCTGCTGCAGGACCCCGGGCTGCCCGGGGTGGGCGCCGTGGTCCTCGACGAGGTCCACGAGCGCGGTCTCGAGTCCGACCTGCTCGTCGGCATGCTGGCCGAGGTCCGGCAGCTGCGCGAGGACCTGGTGCTCGTCGCGATGTCCGCGACCCTCGACGCCCCGCGCTTCGCCGGGCTGCTGGGCGAGGGCGCCCCGGCCCCCGTGGTCGACTGCCCGGCCGCCCTCCACCCGCTCACGGTCCGTTGGGCCCCGGCCCCCGGGCGGCGCACCGACGAGCGCGGGGTCACCCGCCCGTTCCTCGACCACGTCGCCCGGACCGCGGCCGACGCCCACGCGCGGGCCCTGGCCCGGGACGGCGCCACGGACGCGCTCGTGTTCGTCCCCGGGGCGTGGGAGGTCGACCAGGTCGCCCGGCGGCTGCGGGAGACCTGCCGCGGGACCGAGGTGCTCGAGCTGCACGGCCGGGTCGGGGCCGCCGAGCAGGACCGGGCGACCTCGGGACGCCGGCCCGGGGACCCGCCCCGCGTGGTCGTCTCCACGTCCCTGGCCGAGTCCTCCCTGACGGTGCCGGGCGTGCGCCTCGTGGTCGACTCCGGGCTCTCCCGCGAGCCCCGGCGGGACGCCGGCCGCGGCATGACGGGCCTGGTCACGGTGGCGGCCTCCCGGGCCTCGGCCGAGCAGCGGGCGGGCCGTGCCGCCCGGCTCGGGCCCGGGGAGGTCGTGCGCTGCTACGACGAGCGGACCTGGGCCGCGATGCCCCGCCACCTCACCCCCGAGCTCGCGGCCGCCGACCTCACGGGCGCCGCGCTGCTGCTCGCCTGCTGGGGCGCCCCCGGCGGACGGGGCCTGCCCCTGCCGGACCCCCTGCCCGCGCCGGCCCTGGCCGACGCCGTCACCGTGCTGCACGGGCTCGGCGCGCTCGACGAGGACGGCCGGGCCACCGCCACCGGTCGGCTGCTCGCGGCGGTGCCCGTGGACCCGCGCCTGGCCCGCGGCCTGCTGGACGGCGCCCGCGCGGTGGGCGCCCGGCCGGCGGCCGAGGTCGTCGCGATGGTCTCGGACGACCACCGTCCGCCCGGCGGGGACCTGACCCGCCTGCTCGCCGAGCTGCGCGCCGGGCGGGCCCCGGAGGCCCGCCGCTGGGCCGACGAGGCCCGCCGGCTGGAGCGGATCGCCACGGACCCCGCGTTCTCCGCAGCGCCCGCGCCGCGGGCGGCCGGGGACGTCCCGGCCGATTCCGTGACCGGTGCCGTCGTGGCGCTGGCCCTGCCGGAGCGGGTCGCCCGGAAGGTGGGGGAGACCTACCTGCTCGCCTCCGGGACCCGTGCGGGACTGGCCCCGGGGAGCGGCCTGGCGGGCCACGAGTGGCTCGCCGTCGCGGACGTCACCCGGGCGTCCGGCCAGGCCGCCGCCGGGACCGGGGCGGTCGTGCGCGCCGCGGCGGCGCTCGACCGGCCCCTCGCCGAGCGCTGCGCCGAGCACTTGCTCACCGACGAGGTCCGCACCCGCTTCGAGGACGGGCGGGCGAGCGCCCGCCGGGTCCGGGCCCTCGGGGCGATCGAGCTGTCCTCGACCCCGGTGCGGCCCACCCCGGCGGCGGCCCGCGAGGCGGTGCGCGCCGCCCTGGCCGAGCAGGGCCTCGGCCTGCTCGGCTGGTCGGACGGCGCCGACCGGCTGAGGCGCCGGCTCGCGCTGCTCCACCACCGGCTCGGGGACCCGTGGCCCGACGTGTCCGACGCCGCCCTGCTCGACCGGCTCGACGAGTGGCTCGCCCCCGAGCTCGACGCCCTCGCCGCCGGCCGCCGGGTCGACCTCGCCGCGCCCCTGCGGCGGCTGCTCCCGTGGCCGGAGGCCGCCCGCCTCGACGAGCTCGCGCCCGAGCGGCTGACCGTGGCCAGCGGCTCCCGGGCCCGGATCGACTACCCGGCCGCCGACGACCCCGCCGGCCGGCCCGTGGTCAGCGTCAAGCTCCAGGAGTGCTTCGGGTGGGCGGCGTCCCCGGCCGTGGCCGGCGGCCGGGTCCCGGTCCTCTTCCACCTGCTCTCCCCGGCGGGGCGGCCGCTGGCCGTGACCGACGACCTCGCCTCCTTCTGGTCCGGCCCCTACGCCCAGGTGCGCGCCGAGATGCGCGGCCGCTACCCCCGGCACCCCTGGCCCGAGGACCCCTGGACCGCGCCCGCGACCGCCCGCACCGCGCGCCGCTCCTGAGCCCGGACCCGTGCCCGGGCACGGCGGGTGGCGTCCCGGTGTGATCTGGGTTACGGTGGAGTCACCGCACCTGCCGAGCGCGTTGATCCAGCGCGCACGGACCGGCTCGCCCACCTCGCGATCCCCGGTCCGGGGCACGCACCGGCCGGACCCCCGCGACGCGATCGTTCCCGCGGGCCCGGCACCGGTCACGGTTCCGCCGGGCAGCACCTGCCCTCCCAGCACGGGTGCCCCGGCACATCTGTCACACCGCAGCTCGCTGCACCTCACGGAGAACGGGTACGCCCTCATGACTGCCACCTCGATCGAGACCACGCCGACGACCCCGACCACCTCGTCCCTGCCGCTGGTTCCCCAGGTCGCCGCTCCCGCGGTCGGCCCGGAGCTCGCCCGCTCCTGGCTGCTCGTCAACGGTGCCCAGGCCGAGCGGTTCGCGGCGGCCCGGGCGAGCGCGGCCGACGTCGTCGTCCTGGACATCGAGGACTCCGTGGCGCCCAAGGACAAGGAGCGCGCCCGCCGCAACGTCATCAGCTGGCTGGACGCCCGGGACGAGCACGGCGAGCAGCACCACGCGTGGGTGCGGGTCAACGGCTTCGGCACCCAGTGGTGGGAGGAGGACCTCCGGGCCCTTGCCGGCGTCCGCGGCCTGGACGGCGTCATGCTGGCCATGGTCGAGTCCCCGGAGCACGTCACCCGCACCGCGGAGCTGCTCAAGGACACGCGGATCGTGGCGCTCGTCGAGACGGCCCGCGGCGTGCAGCACCTGCAGGCCATCGCCGGTGCCCGCTCCACGTACCGCCTCGGCTTCGGCCTGGGCGACTTCCGGCGCGACACGGGCTTCGGGGAGAACCCCATGACGCTGGCCTACACGCGCTCGCAGTTCACGATCGCCTCCCGGGCGGCCAACCTGCCCGGCCCCATCGACGGGCCCGCCGTCGGCGCGCTCGGGCCGAAGCTGGCCGAGGCCACGTCCGTGACCCTGGAGTTCGGCATGACGGGCAAGCTGTGCCTGATGCCGGAGCAGACCGCCACGGTCAACGAGGGCCTGAGCCCGTCCCTGTCCGAGCTGTCCTGGGCCACCGAGTTCCTCCAGGAGTTCGACGCCGACGGCGGGGAGATCCGCAACGGCTCCGACCTGCCGCGCCTCGCCCGCGCCAAGAAGATCCTGGGCCTGGCCGGCGCCTTCGGCCTGAGCATCCCCGAGGGCTACGACGTCCACTTCGAGGCGCCGACCGACACGTACCACTGCTGATCCGGTGGTGAGGGGCCGGCACCCGGCCCCGCCCCCGCGCGGGAGCGCACCCCCTCCCCGCGCGTCCGACGGACCGGTGGGTGCCGTGCAGACACGGCGCCCACCGGTTCTTCCGTGTCCGGATCCCTCCGCCCCGGCCTGTCCCGTCCGGGGCGGGACGGACTAGATTCGACACCGTGCAGACTCCCCGCCCCGCCCCGCAGCCCCCGGCGTCCCGGCCCCGCCCCCGGCGGCCGAGGGCGGCCCTCCCGGTCGCCCTCTCCGCGGCCCTCCTCGCCACCGGCTGCTCGGCGCTCGCCCCCGACGGCGGGCGGGAGACCGCCGACCGGGTGGCCGCGGCCCTGGGCGCGGGCAGCGTCCAGGAGCTGTCCTTCGGCGACGTCGAGGGTCCCTCCGCCCAGGAGCAGTACGAGCGGATCACCGCGCCGCTCGGGGAGGCCGCCCCGGCCGTCGAGGTCTCCGCGGTCGAGGACACCGGGCAGGAGGACCGCCGCGAGGCCACCCTGTCCTGGTCGTGGGACCTCCCGGGCGTGGCGCAGGACTGGGCGTACGACTCGGTCCTCCCGCTGGTCCGGACCGGGTCCGGGGACTGGTCCGCCGAGTGGTCCCCGGCCGTGGTGCACCCGGGCCTGGCGGAGGGGGAGGCCCTGCGCGCCCGGACGGTGGCCGCGGACCGCGGGGACATCCTCGGGGCGGACGGCGAGACGCTGGTGACGGAGCGCCCGATCCGGCGGGTGGGCATCGACCGGTCGCAGCTCGACGGGGCGGACCCCGAGGAGGCGGCCCGCCGGCTCGCCGAGGCCGTGGACATCGACGCCGACGCCTACGCCGAGGCCGTCGGACAGGCCGGGCCCGAGGCGTTCGTCGAGGCCGTCCCGCTGCGGCTGGAGGACTTCCGGGAGCTGGACGCGGCGGAGATGGAGGCGGTCCCGGGCCTGCTCGTGGTCGAGGACGAGCTGCCGCTGGCGCCCTCCCGCGGCTTCGCCGCCGACCTGCTGGGCGGGGTGGCCGAGGCGACGGCCGAGGACGTGGCGGACTCCGGCGGGGAGCTCGCCCCCGGGACGGCGATCGGCCGCGGGGGAGTGCAGGAGCGCTTCGACGACCGGTTGCGCGGCACGCCCGGCGTCGTCGTCGAGGAGATCGGGGACGAGTCCGCGGCCGGCGAGCCGCTGTTCGAGGTCCCGGCGCAGGCCGGCGAGCCGGTCGCGGTGACCCTGGACCGCGGGCTCCAGGCCACCGCCGGTGAGCTGCTGGCCGGGATCGAGTCCCCCTCGGCGGTCGTGGCCGTCCGGCCCTCCACGGGCGAGCTCGTCGCCTCGGCCAACGGGCCGGGCTCCGAGGGCTACTCCACCGCGCTGCTGGGCCGGTACGCGCCCGGCTCCACCTTCAAGGTGGTCACGGCCCTCGGGATGCTCCGGCAGGGCGACACCCCCGGGACGGTCGTGCAGTGCCCGCCGTCCACGACCGCCGCGGGCGTGCGGGTCGACAACGTCGAGTCCTATCCGGCCGAGTTCACCGGCTCGATCACCCTCACCGAGGCGCTCGCCCACTTCTGCAACACCACCTTCGTGGACCAGTACGACCGTATCGACCAGGCAGAGCTGGCCGAGGCCGCGGCCGCGCTCGGGATCGGGGTGCCCGCGGAGCTGTCCGTGCCCGCGTTCTGGGGTGAGGTCCCGCGGGAGGAGCCGCCGGCCCAGCACGCCGCCGCGATGTTCGGGCAGGGCCGCACGCTCGTGTCCCCGCTGAGCATGGCCGGGCTCACCGCCTCGGTCGCCGCCGGAGAGCTCGTCACCCCCCGGCTGGTCAGCACCGAGGGACTGCTCGACGAGGACGCCGCGACCCGGCCCGGACCGGAGGAGCCCCTGACCGCTGAGGAGGCGGAGCAGCTGCGCACCATGATGCGGGCCGTCGTCTCGTCCGGGCACCTGGGCGTGCTGCAGGGGCTCGAGCCGGACACCGCGATCGGCAAGACCGGCACGGCCGAGTTCGGCGACGAGGACCCGCCCCGGACCCACTCGTGGGTGATCGCCGAGCACGAGGACCTCGCCGTGGCGGTCTTCGTGGAGGACGGCGGCCTGGGCTCGGTCACCGGCGGACCCATCATGCGGGACTTCCTGGCCGCGGCCTCCGCGTCCACCGCCGGCTGAGCCGCGACACGGTGGCCCGGGCCCTTCCGCGGCCCGCGCCGCTGGCCCAGGATGGGAGCACACCGTCCGCAGCCGCGGACCACCGGACCACCGAGGAGTTCCCCGTGCCCGAGACCGTGCCCACCACTCCCGCGAGAACCAAGATCGGCGTGGTCGGCGCCGGCTCCGTCGGCTCGTCCCTGGCCTACGCGGTCCTCATCAAGGGCGTCGCCCAGGAGGTGGCCCTCTACGACCTCGCCGGGGACCGGGTCCGCGCCGAGGGCCTGGACCTCGCCCACGGGGCCATGTTCACCCCCAGCTCCCGGGTGACCGGCTCCGACGACGTCGCCGTGCTGGCGGGCTCGGACGTCGTCTTCGTGACCGCCGGGGCCAAGCAGCGGCCCGGCCAGACCCGGATGGAGCTGGCGGGCGCCAACGCCGCGATCCTCGAGCAGCTGATGCCGCGGCTGGTGGAGCAGGCGCCCGAGGCCGTGTACGTGCTGGTGACCAATCCGTGCGACGTGCTCACGGTCATCGCGCAGAAGCTCACCGGCCTGCCCACGGAGCGGGTGATGTCCTCCGGGACCGTGCTGGACACGTCCCGGCTGCGGTGGCTGCTGGCCGAGGAGGGCGGGGTGTCCACCACGAGCGTGCACGCGACGATCGTCGGCGAGCACGGGGACACCGAGTTCCCCCTGTGGTCGAACGCGAACATCGGGCAGATCCCGCTGCGGGACTGGACCGTCGAGGGGCGGCGGCCCTTCACCGACGAGCGGCTGGACGAGATCACGCACCGGACGATCAACGCGGCGTACACGGTGATCCAGGGCAAGGGCGCCACCAACTACGCGATCGGCCTGGCCGGGGCGCGCGTGGCGGAGGCCGTGCTGCGGGACGAGCACGCCGTGCTGCCCGTCTCCACGGTCCTCGACGACTACCGGGGGATCAGCGGGGTCGCCCTGTCCGTGCCGTCGATCGTCGCGCGGCGAGGCGTCGTCGAGCGGCTGGCCGTGCCCATGGACGAGCAGGAGCTGGCCATGCTGCACCGCTCCGCCGAGGCGATCCGGGCCACCCTGGCCTCGATCGGGTACTGACCCCGGACGGCGCCGGGGCCCGTTCCGGCGTGCGGAACGGGCCCCGGCGGAGCGGTGCGAGAGGTCAGCGGGCGGCCATCTCGTCCTCCGCCGCGTGGGCGAGGCGCACGGCGTCGTCGAACTCGCGCTCGATCTCCTCGTCGCGCCGATAGGTGGCCTTCGAGACCAGCACGGCGGAGACGAGGCTCACGAGGAAGCCGGGGATGATCTCGTAGAGGTCGGCCCACGGGGTCACGGTCCACGCGAACACGGTGACCGCGCCCAGGAGCATTCCGGTGATCGCGCCCAGGTTCGTGAGCTTGCGCCAGAACAGGGACAGGATCACGATCGGGCCGAACGAGGCGCCGAAGCCGGCCCACGCGAACGCCACGAGGCCGAGGATCGTGTTGTTCTGCTCCCAGGCCAGGAACGTGGCGACGAGGGCGACGAGGGCCACGCCCGCGCGGCCCATCCACACCTGCTTGCGCTCGGAGGGGGGACTCCTTGACCGTCAGCTTGTACAGGTCCTCCACCAGGGCGGAGGAGGAGACGATGAGCTGGGAGGAGACCGTGGACATGATCGCCGCGAGCACGGCCGCCAGCACGAAGCCGGCGATCACGGGGTGGAAGAAGACCTGCGCGAGGTCCAGGAACACGGACTCCGGGTCGGTCGGGCTCTCGTCCGGGCGGTTGCCGTAGTAGGCGACGCCGACCAGGGCGGTGGCGATCGCCCCGATGACGCTGAGCACCATCCAGGTCAGGCCGATCCGGCGGCCGGTCTTGGCGTCGGCGGGGGAGCGCATGGCCATGAAGCGGACGATGATGTGCGGCTGGCCGAAGTAGCCGAGGCCCCACGCCAGGGCCGAGATGACGCCGATGGCCGTGGCCCCGGACACCATGGAGAGGGCGTCGGGCTGGACGGCGCGGATGTTCTCCGCCATCTGGCCGAAGCCGCCCACGTTGATCACGCCCACGACGGGGACGAGGAGCAGGGCCGCGAACATCAGGAGGCCCTGGGCCACGTCCGTGTAGGTCGCACCGAGGAAGCCGCCGAAGAGCGTGTAGGCGATGGTGACGCCGACGACGAGGAGCAGCCCGGCGTGGTACGTCGAGCCGAAGGACGACTGGAAGAACAGCCCGCCGGCCACCATGCCGGAGGAGACGTAGAACGTGAAGAACACCAGGATGATGAGCCCGGAGACGATGCGCAGCAGCCTGCTGCCGCCCTTGAGCCGGTTGTCCAGGAAGGACGGGATCGTGATCGAGTTGTGCGAGACCTCGGTGTAGGAGCGCAGCCGGGGCGCGATGAACTTCCAGTTGACCCACGCGCCGACGATCAGGCCGACGGCGATCCACGCCTCGACCAGACCGGAGAGGAACACCGCGCCGGGCAGACCGAGCAGCAGCCAGCCGGACATGTCGGAGGCACCGGCGCTGAGGGCGGCGGTCCCGGGCTTGAGGTTGCGCCCGCCGAGCATGTAGTCGTCGAGGTTCTTCGTCCTGCTGTTGGCGTAGAGGCCGATCCCGATCATGGCGGCGAAGTAGATGACGATCGCGATCGTCTGGGCTATCTCTTGGGGCATGGTGTCCTTTCCGCCCGGAGCCGGCCCGGTGGAGCGCAGCGTCCAGGGGGGTGGGTGGAGCAGAGGTCCCACAGAACTTTACGCCCGCTCCCGGGCAGTGGCCAGCCACTACGGGTATAGGGAGGCGGTCCCGGGGGTGCGGGGAGACCGCGCCGGCGGCCCGCGGGGCCGGCTCAGGCGTCGTCGTGCGCCTGCAGGAACTCGTAGACCTCCCGCTCGTCGACGCCGGGGAAGGCCCCCTCCGGGAGGGCGGCGAGCACGTGCGAGTGGGCCCGGGTGTTGGGCCAGGCGTGGCCCGCCCACACCCGGCTGAGCTCCTCGGGCGGGCGCCGGCAGCACGAGGGGTCCGGGCAGGTCGACACCGTGCGGTGCGGGGTGTCGCGGCCGCGGAACCAGCGGGCGTCGGTGAACGCGACGCCCACGCCGATGGAGAACACGCCCTGGCTCGAGAGCTCCGTGCGCGTGGAGCACCAGTACGTGCCGGAGGGGGTGTCCGTGTACTGGGCGAACGCCGTGAACTGGTTGGGCTGGTCGAAGACGGTGCGCCCGGACCACTTGCGGCAGGAGATCTGGCCCTCGATCGCCCCGGTGTGGTCCGTCGGGAACGCCAGCCCGTTGTTCTCGTAGGCCTTGTGGATCACCCCGGACGAGTGCACCTTGTGGAAGTGGGTGCGGATCCCCAGGTGCCGGGTGGCCAGGTTCGTGAAGCGGTGGCCCGCCGTCTCGTGGGACACGGCGAAGCGGTCCTTGAGGTCCTCCAGGAACAGGTCCCGGTCCTTCTTCGCCTCGAGCAGGAACGGGACGGTCTTGTCCTCCGGGAGCATCACCGCGGCGGCGAAGTAGTTGGTCTGCACGCGCTGGGCGAGGAACTCGGCATAGTCCTTGGGCGGCTCGTGGCCCAGCACCTGGTGCCCCACGGCCTGGAGCAGCACCGCGCGGGGGTCGTGGTCCGCCCGGGGGCTCTGCACCAGGTAGATCCGCCGGTTGAGCAGGTCGGTCACCGAGCGGGTCGAGTGCGGGAGGTCGGTGACGTGGTGGATGCTGTAGCCGAGCCTGCCCACCATCTCGGAGATCACGGAGTTGGACACGGGGCCCGAGGAGTAGCCGCCCAGGGTCAGCAGCTCCTTGGCGGCCTGCTCCAGGTCCGGGAAGTAGTTGTCCTGCGCCCGCATGAGCCGGCGCAGCTGCACGTTGGCCCGGCGGGCCTCCTCCGGGGTGGCCGAGTTCTTCTCGAGGGCCTCGGCCAGCCGCTCCTGCAGGGCCACGAGCGCCTCGAGCACCTCGGTGGACAGCGCGGAGCTGACCCGGACGGTCGGCAGCCCCAGCTGCTCGTAGAACGGGGAGCGCTGGGCGCGCTCGAGCTGGATCTCGAGCGCCTCCCGCCGGGTGCCGGGCTCGGCCCCGAGCAGGGCGTCCACGCTCGTGCCCAGGACCTCGGCGAGGCGCCGCAGCAGGCTGAGCCGGGGCTCGCGGCGCCCGTTCTCGATCACGGACAGCTGCGAGGTGGCGGTGCCCGCCCGGTCCGCGAGCTCCGCGAGCGTCATGCCGCGGTCCTTGCGCAGCGAGCGGATGCGCCGGCCGAGACCGATCAGGTCGGTGCTGCCGGCCGGCTCCGCCGTCGTCGGTTCCTCAGTGCCCCACGCGCTGGTCGTCATTTCTTCACGATAGACGAAAAATGGAGAAAGTTCGACGAGAAATGTGGGGTTGATCCGCTTTGAACTGGGGCAAAGTGGGATGTGTCACTACGGAGGAGCGAACTTCCCGGTGACCCCGAAGCCGAAGCACCCGTTCTCGGACCACTCAACGAGGAGCCGACATGTCCTACCCCAACGCCCCCAAGACCGCCGACGAGATCCGCCAGGAGTGGGACGCCGATCCCCGCTGGGCGCAGATCACCCGCGACTACACGGCAGAGGAGGTCGTCCGCCTGCGCGGCACGGTGCAGGAGGAGATGACCCTGGCCCGCCGCGGCGCGGAGCAGCTGTGGGAGAAGCTGCACACCGAGGACTTCGTGAACTCCCTGGGCGCCCTGACCGGCAACCAGGCGGTCCAGCAGGTCAAGGCCGGTCTCAAGGCCATCTACCTCTCCGGCTGGCAGGTCGCCGGCGACGCGAACCTCGCGGGCCAGACCTACCCCGACCAGTCGATCTACCCCGCGAACTCCGTCCCGGCGGTCGTGCGGCGGATCAACAACGCACTGATGCGCGCCGACCAGATCGAGCACTCCGAGGGCACGAGCACGGTCGAGGACTGGCTGGTCCCGATCGTGGCCGACGCCGAGGCCGGCTTCGGCGGCCCGCTCAACGCCTACGAGCTCATGAAGTCCATGATCGCCGCCGGCGCGGCCGGCGTGCACTGGGAGGACCAGCTGGCCTCCGAGAAGAAGTGCGGCCACCTGGGCGGCAAGGTGCTCATCCCCACCCAGCAGCACGTCCGCACCCTGAGCGCGGCCCGGCTCGCGGCCGACGTCGCCGACGTCCCCTCGCTGATCATCGCCCGCACCGACGCGGAGGCGGCCACCCTGATCACCTCGGACGTGGACGACCGCGACAAGCCGTTCGTCACCGGCGAGCGCACCGCGGAGGGCTACTACAAGGTCCGCAACGGCCTCGAGGCCTGCATCGCCCGCGGCAACGCGTACGCCCCGTACGCCGACCTGCTGTGGATGGAGACGGGCACCCCGGACCTCGAGCTGGCCAAGAAGTTCGCCGACGGCATCCACGCGGAGCACCCCGACCAGATGCTCGCCTACAACTGCTCGCCGTCCTTCAACTGGAAGAAGCACCTGGACGACGCCACGATCGCCAAGTTCCAGCGCGAGCTGGGCGCGATGGGCTTCAAGTTCCAGTTCATCACCCTGGCCGGCTTCCACGCCCTGAACTACTCGATGTTCGACCTCGCCCACGGCTACGCCCGCAACCAGATGACGGCCTACGTGGAGCTGCAGGAGCGGGAGTTCGCGGCCGAGGAGCGCGGCTACACCGCCACCCGCCACCAGCGCGAGGTCGGCACCGGCTACTTCGACCTGGTCTCCACCGTCCTCAACCCGCAGTCCTCCACCACGGCGCTGGCCGGGTCCACCGAGACCGCCCAGTTCTGAGCCGAACGGCCCTGAGCCGAACGGCCGTGACCGGCCGGGGGCCCGACAGGGTCCCCGGCCGCGCCGCATCCGACGACGACCCGCTCCGGCGCCCTTCGGGGCCGCCCCACCCGAACTCCCCAGGACACTCTTCAGGCGAGGACCCAGCCATGATGACCATGACCAGCAACCCCGTGACGATCAACGGCGTGACCCTCACCGGTCACCACGTGCCCCGGCAGAACAGTGTGCTCACCCCCGACGCGCTCGGCTTCCTCGCGGCGCTGCACCGCGAGTTCGAGCCCCGCCGGCGCGAGCTGCTGGCCGCCCGCGAGGAGCGGCGCAAGGCGATCGCCCGCGGCACCGACCCCACGTTCCTGCCCGAGACGCGGAGGATCCGCGAGGACGACTCCTGGCGCGTGCCCCCGCCCCCGCCCGGGCTCGAGGACCGCCGCGTGGAGATCACCGGTCCCACCGAGCGGAAGATGACCATCAACGCCCTCAACTCCGGGGCGAAGGTGTGGCTCGCGGACATGGAGGACGCCAACACCCCGCACTGGACGAACGTGGTCACCAACCAGCTCAACCTCATCGACGCGCTCGAGGGGACCATCGAGTTCACCAACCCGGACGGCAAGAAGTACGCGCTGAAGAACAGGGACGCCCGGGCCAACCCGACCATCGTGGTGCGGCCCCGCGGGTGGCACTTCGAGGAGAGGCACCTGTCCGTGCGGGACGAGCCCATCGCGGGCGCCATCGTGGACTTCGGCCTGTACTTCTTCCACAACGCGCGCCGGCTCAAGAAGCTCGGCCTGGGCCCCTACTTCTACCTGCCCAAGACCGAGTCCCACCAGGAGGCGCGGCTGTGGCACGACATCTTCAGCCGGGCGGAGTCCATGCTGGGGACGGACCGCGGCACCATCCGCGCCACCGTGCTGATCGAGACGATCACCGCGGCCTTCGAGATGGAGGAGATCCTCCACGAGCTCGGGGAGCACGCCGCGGGGCTCAACGCCGGCCGCTGGGACTACATCTTCTCCATCATCAAGAACTTCCGGACCCGCGGGCCCCGCTTCATCCTCCCGGACCGCAACGCGGTGACCATGACGCAGCCGTTCATGCGGGCCTACACCGAGCAGCTCGTGCGGGCCTGCCACCGCCGCGGGGCGATGGCCATCGGCGGGATGGCCGCGTTCATCCCCTCCCGCCGGGACGAGGAGGTCAACCGCACCGCGATCGAGAAGGTGCAGGCCGACAAGACCCGCGAGGCCGAGGACGGGTTCGACGGATCCTGGGTGGCCCACCCCGACCTGGTCCCCGTGTGCCGCGAGGTCTTCGACGCGGTGCTCGGCGACCGCCCGAACCAGCTGGACCGGCTCCGCGAGGACGTGGTGCCCGACGACAAGGCGCTCATCGACATCGCCTCGGCCGAGGGGAGGATCACCGAGGTGGGGATCCGCAACAACGTGGAGGTGGGCATCCGCTACATCGAGGCGTGGCTGCGCGGCAACGGCGCCGTGGGCATCCACAACCTGATGGAGGACGCCGCGACCGCGGAGATCTCCCGCTCCCAGATCTGGCAGTGGGTGAACACCCGCGCCATCACGGACGAGGGCGAGGAGATCACCCGGGACTGGGTGCAGGAGCTGCTGGAGGAGGAGTTCGCGAAGATCGAGCGCGCCGAGGGCGACCGCTTCGACGACGCCCGCGCCATCTTCGAGGAGGTGGCCCTGGGCGACGACTACCCCGCGTTCCTGACCACCCCCGCCTACGAGCGGTTCCTGGCCGAGCCCGAGGACCCGCACGCCCCGGAGGAGGCCGGCACCTCCGCGTCCTCGCGCGCCTGAGCGGCCCACCGGGCCGGGTCCACGACCCAGGGCGCCCGGGGCAGGACGTCCTCGTCGAACACGGCGAGGACGTCCTGCGCCGACCGGACCGGTCCGGGGAGGCCCAGCGACGCGGCCATCCAGCCCAGCACCTCCTCGGCGCCGTGACCCCCCGCGGCGAGCTCGGCGAGGGTCACGGCGCCGTCCCGCTTGGCGAGGCGCTGCCCGTGCGCGTTGAGCACGAGCGGCACGTGCACCCACTCCGGCTCGTCCAGACCGAGCATCGAGGCCAGGTACGCCTGCCGGGGGGTCGAGGGCAGCAGGTCGTCGCCCCGGACCACCTGGTCCACGCCCTGGTGGGCGTCGTCGAGGACCACCGCGAGGTTGTAGGCGGGGCGGCCGTCGTTGCGCAGCAGCACGAAGTCGTCGACGAGCCCCGTGAACGCCCCGGCCCAGCGGTCCACGACCGTGCGGGAGCGCACGTCCGCGCGCAGCCGCACCGCCGGGGGCCGCTCCCGGCGGCGCCGCGCCCGCTCGGCGTCGCCGAGGTCCCGGCACGTGCCCGGATAGGCGCCCGGGGCCCCGTGCGGCGCGCTCGCGGCCGCCTGCACCTCCCGGCGCGTGCAGTAGCACTCGTAGGTGCGCCCCGCCGCGGTGAGACGCTCCACCACGGCCCGGTGCTCGGCCTCCCGCGAGGACTGCAGCAGCGGCGGGCCGTCCCAGTCGAGGCCCAGCCGGGCGAGGTCCTCGAGCTGCCGCTCGGCCGCCCCCGGCCGCACCCGGTCGATGTCCTCGACGCGCAGGACGAAGCCCCGGCCCGTGGAGCGCGCGAGGGCCCACGCGAGCAGCGCCGTGCGGAGGTTGCCGAGGTGGAGGTCCCCCGAGGGGGACGGAGCATAGCGGCCGGCGCCTCCGGCCGCACGGCCCGAGGACGGAGCGGTCATGGTTGCCAGGATAGCCAGCGGCGGTCGGTACCCTGGTCGGGTGGCGCGCATCAACGAAATCCGCGACGGCGTCTTCGCCGTGAGCACGGACAACTGGAGGCTGAACTCCGGGGTCGTGCTCGGGTCCCGTCGCGCCCTCGTGATCGACACGGGCGCGGGCCCGCGCCAGGCCCGCGAGATCCTCGAGGCCGTCCGCTCGCTCACGGGCCTGCCGCTGACGGTGGTGAACACCCACGCCCACTACGACCACTTCCTGGGCAACGCCGTGTTCCAGCGCGCCGGGGCCGAGGACTTCTGGGCGCACCGCGGCTGCGCGGCGGCGATCCAGGCGCACGGCGACTTCCAGCGCTCCTTCGTGGGCACCCACGAGCCCGAGATGGCCGCCGCCGAGGGGCCGGACACCCGTCTCGTCGTGCCCAACCGGCACCTGCCGGGCACGGGCCGGCGCCCCGCCCTGACCCGGGTGGACCTGGGGGAGCGGGCGGCGGTGCTCTTCTCCTTCGGCCCGGGCCACACCGACAACGACCTCTGCGTGGGCGTCGACGACGTCGTGTTCACCGGGGACCTCGTGGAGCAGGGCGCCGACCCCAGCTTCGACGACTCCTACCCGCGGGGCTGGGCCACGGCCCTCGAGAGCCTGGCCGCCCTCGACCGGTACCAGGTCTTCGTCCCCGGCCACGGCAACCCGGTGGAGCGCGGCTTCGTGCTCCAGCAGGCCCGGCTCATGCGCACCGCGATCGAGCGGGTGGACGCGAGCGGGGCCGCCGCGGCGCAGCCGGACGGCATGCGGCCCGTGACGGCATCGATGTTCCGCCTGCCCTACAACCCGGGGGCGGCGCGGATCCTCCTGGACCGGCTCGAGCGGATCAGAGCCGAGGACGCCGCGACCGAGGAGCTTGCAGCGCTGTCAGCGCCGCTGCCGCCAGGAGACTGACCCCGAGGATCGCCGCGCACGCCGCGACCGCAGCCCAGCCCCCGCCCGGCACGCGCAGGGCCGCCCACAGCGGCAGCAGGCCGACCAGCAGGGCCCCCGCGCCGGAGACCGCCAGCAGGGCGGTCAGGCCCCCGCCGGGCACGGGGCGTTCCACGGGCCCGGTCAGGCGCAGCACGAGCCCGCCCAGGGCCGCCCAGCCCGCCACGACCAGCAGGGACGCCACCACGTCCGAGGGCCGGTGCCAGCCGTTCAGCAGCGTGGCCACCCCGGTCGCGGTCGTGGCGGCCGCCCCCAGCAGCCCGACCACCGGCCGGGAGGAGGCGGGGGCCGCGAGCAGCACCACCGCCACGGCGGCGGCCGCGGCGGCCGTGTGCCCGGACGGGAAGGAGTTGACGGCGGCCTCCTGGATCCCCAGGTCCGGCTTCTCCAGCAGCACCCGCTTGAGCAGCTGGACCGTGAGGTTGGAGAGCACGACCACCGCCGCCCCGACCACCGCCGGGGCGAGGCGCCGGGAGCGCACGGCCAGGACCGCGAGGCACAGGGCGGAGACGGCGCCCACCACCCACGGCACCGAGTCGAGCAGCTGGGCGGCGCGGTCGGAGAGGTCGGGGAAGGCGCCGCTCGCCTGGCGCAGGGCCAGTTCGTCGAGCCACTGCCCGGTCGCGGTGGTGAGGGCCACGACCCCGACCAGCGCGGCCGACGCCCACAGGGCGGCGGCGCCGAGCAGGTGGCCCAGGACCTGCAGGACGGTGGGGGCGGGGCGGCGGGCGGTCGTGGTCATCGAGCTCCTGGGCGGTGGTGCGGATCGTCGGGGCGCGGGCACGGCCGCGGCCGTGCGGGCACCCGCGGAGCCCTCATCATTCCACGCACGGATCGGAGCGGGCTGAGAGGCGCCGCCTAGGCTGGGGAGCATGCTCCCCGCCGTGGTCCTGCCCCCGCTCGACGACCTGCTCGCGCACGCGCACGTCGTCGCCCTGCCGATGCGGGTGCGCTTCCGCGGCGTCGACGTGCGCGAGTCGGTGCTCCTGCGCGGCCCGGCGGGGTGGGGGGAGTTCGGCCCGTTCCCCGAGTACGGGGACGCCGAGGCGGGCGCCTGGCTCCGCGCCGCGGTCGACGCCGCGTGGCACGGCTTCCCGGCGCCCCGGCGCACGCGCATCCCCGTCAACGCGACCGTGCCCGCCGTGCCGGCGGCCCGGGTCCGGGAGGTCCTCGCCGGTTTCGGGGGCGGGGTGCGTGCCGTGAAGATCAAGGTCGCCGAGCGCGGCCAGGGGCCGGGGGACGACGACGCCCGGGTCGCGGCCGTGCGGGCCCTGCTGCCGGAGGCCGAGCTGCGGGTGGACGCCAACGGCGGGTGGGACGTGCCCACGGCCCTCGCGGCCCTGGAACGGCTCGGGCGGCACGGGCTCGCGTACGCGGAGCAGCCCGTGCCCACGATCGAGGGCCTCGCCGCCGTCCGGGAGGGCCTCGCCGACCGGGGCGTGGCGGTGCTGGTGGCCGCGGACGAGTCCGTGCGCAAGGAGGACGACCCCCTGGCGGTGGCCCGGGCGGGCGCCGCCGACCTGCTCGTGGTCAAGGCAGCTCCGCTGGGCGGGGTGCGCCGCGCCCTGGACGTGGTCGCCCAGGCCGGCCTGCCGGCGGTGGTCAGCTCCGCCCTGGACACCTCCGTGGGCATCCGGGCGGGTCTCGCGCTCGCCGCCGCCCTGCCCGAGCTCCCGTACGCCTGCGGGCTCGGGACGGTGTCCCTCATGCGGGCGGACGTCCTGCGGGAGCCGCTGCGGCCGGTGGGCGGGATGCTCGAGCTGCGGGACGCGGTCCCGGACCCCGAGCTGCTGGCGCGCCACGCCGTGCCCGCCGACCGGCGCCGGTGGTGGCTGGAGCGGCTGCGCCGCGTGCACGCCCTGGCCGGGGTCGGGCCTCACGCCTGAGCCGCGACCCCCAGGACCTCGGCCCGGAGCCGGTCCAGGTCCACCGGCTCGCCCTCGTGCAGCCCGTGGCCCCGGACCCAGGCCCGGGCGGCGCGCCACACGTCGTCGCAGCCGAGCTCCATGTCGGGGTGGGCGGCGCCGATCCGGGTCTGGGCCGTGTGCTCGGGGTCGTCGCCCGTGAAGGAGAAGACCGCCACGGGGCTGCAGGCGAGCCCCACCACCCCGCGGACGGAGGCGATGATCCGTCCGTGCAGGCAGTCCCCGGGGTGGAGGTCCCACGCGCGGTGGACGCTCAGGCAGTCCACGGCCGCACGCCGGTACCCGTGCGCGCCGTGCTCGTGCGGAACGTTCCCCCCGTGCTCCCGCGGGGACAGCAGTCCCCCCTCTGGTTCGGTGTGCATCGCGCGCCTCCTCCGCCGGTGTCCCGGCCGGCTCCGCCGCCGCGGCGGCACGGCCCGTGGGCGGATCGAGCAGAAGGAGGGGGGTCTTCCGGACGTTCCCGGTCACGGTCCGGGGCGCTGGACGGATGGGACGGCCTGACGCCTCGAGCATCCCAGAACCGGGACGGCCGCGGAATCCGCCGGCGCATTGTTTCTTTGAGTGAACTCGGCCCGGGACGGACCCGCTGATCAGGGGCGGATGGGTCCCCGGCCGGTCACTGCCCGTTCACCTGCGGTTCGCACGGCCGCCCCCGGGGCCTCACCGGGCGGTGGTGCAGTGGCGGAGCACCCGTTCCCCGACCGCGGTCCGCCGCGGGCCCCGTCCCCTGGGAGAGCCATGACCGACACCGCCAAGCGCACCGTCCTGCCCCTGCTCGGCCACACGCGCGGCAAGCGCAGCCCCGTCACGTGCCAGCTCAAGTGCGGCAGCGCCTGCGCCGGACCGGAGTGCAACACCTCCGGCAACGGCTACTTCCGCGACATCGCGAGCGCGGCGCTGTCCCGCCGCTCCGCCCTGGGCCTGGGCGCCGCGGCGGCCGTGACCGTCGGCGTCGTCGGCGCCACCCCGGAGGCCGCCCAGGCCCACGGCCGCGGACGCTCCGGGCTGTCCTTCGCGCCCATCGCCCCCGTGCCGAACACCGTGGACGACCTCACGGTCCCCGAGGGCTTCGACTGGTCCCCGATCATCCGCTGGGGCGACCCCCTGTTCGAGGACTCCCCGGAGTTCGACCCCCTCCGGCAGACCCCGGAGTCCCAGGCGGCCCAGTTCGGCTACAACAGCGACTACCTGGACATCCTCCAGGACCGCGGCGGGCGCAGCGGAGTGCTCGTGAACAACCACGAGTACACCAACGAGAACCTCATGTTCCCCGCCGAGCAGCAGGACGACCTCCAGCGGGTGGCCCGGGTGGCCATGGCCGCCCACGGCATGTCCGTCGTGGAGATCGCCCGCACCGGCCCCGGCCGGCCCTGGACCTACGTCCGCGGCGGAGCCCGCAACCGGCGCATCACCCTGAGCACGCCCTTCGCCGTGGACGGCCCGGCCGCCGGCTCCGCGCTGCTGAGGACGCAGGACGACCCGACCGGCACCGTGGTCCTCGGCACGCAGAACAACTGCGCCGGCGGCACCACCCCGTGGGGCACCGTCCTGTCCGGCGAGGAGAACTTCAACCAGTACTTCAAGGGCAACGGCTCCGCCGAGCAGAAGCGCTACGGGATCGCCGCCGAGGCCCCGAGCCGGCGCTGGCACGAGGTGGACCCCCGCTTCGACTCGACCCTGCCGGGCTACGAGAACGAGCCGAACCGGTTCGGCTGGGTCGTGGAGCTCGACCCCCAGGACCCCGCCTCGACCCCGGTCAAGCACACCGCACTGGGCCGCTTCAAGCACGAGGGCGCCAACGTGCGCGTGGCCGAGGACGGCACCGTGGTGGCCTACTCCGGCGACGACGAGCGCTTCGACTACCTCTACAAGTTCGTCTCCGCCCAGAAGTACGTCGAGGGCGACCGCGCCCACAACATGACGCTGCTCTCCGAGGGCAACCTGTACGTCGCGAAGTTCACCGGGGACACCGCGGCCGAGATCGACGGCTCCGGCCGGCTGCCCTCCGACGGCGCGTTCGACGGCTCCGGCGAGTGGCTGCCCCTGGTGGTGGACGGGGAGTCGGCCGTGGCCGGCATGTCCGTGGAGGAGGTCCTGGTGTTCACCCGCCTGGCAGCGGACCAGGTCGGCGCCACCAAGATGGACCGCCCCGAGGACGTCGAGCCCTCCCCGCACACCGGCAAGGTCTACGTGGCGCTGACCAACAACACCGACCGCGGCACCCCGGGCAAGGCCGGCCCGGACGAGGCCAACCCGCGCACCCAGAACCGCGACGGGCACGTCATCGAGATCACGGAGCGCCACCACCGTGCCGACGCCACCGAGTTCGGCTGGAACATCCTCCTCGTCGCCGGGGACCCGGCGAAGAACGCCTCCACCTACTTCTCCGGCTACCCGGTGGAGAAGGTCTCCCCGATCTCCTGCCCGGACAACCTGGCCTTCGACTCGGAGGGCAACCTGTGGATCTCCACGGACGGCGCCCCGGGGACCATCGGCTACAACGACGGACTGTTCAAGGTGGGACTGTCCGGGCGCGAGCGCGGCAACGTCGAGCAGTTCCTCGCCGTGCCGCAGGACGCCGAGACCTGCGGGCCCGTGATCCACGACCGCGAGCGCATGGTCTACGTGGCCGTGCAGCACCCGGGCGAGGACGGCTCCTTCGAGGAGCCCCGCTCCTACTTCCCGGACTACGTGGTGGAGACCCGCCAGGGTGAGGGCGAGTGGTCGCTGCCGCGGCCGTCCGTGGCCCAGGTCTTCGCCGTGGACCGGGCCGGGGAGCCCGAGTTCCCCGGTGCGATCCACGACCGGCCGGGCCACGGCCGCAACCAGCACAAGCGGCGCAAGAACGGCGAGCGCGGGCCCCGCTACCGCGGCTACAAGGGCAAGGCCACCGCGGAGACGAAGGCGGCCGCGAGGACCGCGTCCCGCTCCTACTGAGCCCCGCCTCCGGAGGCGTCCGGAGCCCACCGGTCCCCGGCCCGCCCCGCGGCGGGCCGGGGACCGCTGCGTTCCCGGACTACCCTGGTCTCCTGTGACCACACCCTCTCTCGACACCGCCCGCACCGTCCTGGAGGAGCTCGTCGCCGCCGGGATGCGGCACCTCGTCGTAGCCCCCGGCTCCCGGTCCGCGCCGCTGGCCTACGCCGCGGCGGCCGCCCAGGCCGCCGGGGCCCTCGAGGTCCACGTGCGGGTGGACGAGCGGAGCGCGGCGTTCACCGCCCTCGGCATCGCACGGGCCACCGGCCGGCCGGCCGGGGTGCTCACCACCTCGGGCACGGCCGTGGGCAACCTGCTCCCCGCGGTGCTGGAGGCCGACCACGCCGAGGTGCCCCTCGTGGTGCTCTCCGCCGACCGCCCGCCGGAGCTGCGGGGCACCGGCGCCAACCAGACCACCCGCCAGCCGGGGATCTTCGGCGACCACGTGCGCGCCGCCGTGGACCTCCTCCCGGACGACGACGTGCCCGCCCGGCTGGAGGAGGTCCTCGCCGCCCTGGCCGGCCGTGGACCGCAGGGGCCCCGGCCGGCGGGACCGGTCCACCTCAACGTGGCCCTGCGCGAGCCGCTGCACCCCGCGCCGGAGGACGGCCCGGTGCTCGCGGCCCGGGCCCGGCTGCTGGCCGCCCGGACGGGGGCACGGCCGGACCCGGGGCCGGCCGCGGTGGCGGCCGGCCCGGTCGCGGTCCCGCCGCCGGACGCCGGGACGGCGCGCTCCGTCGTCGTCGCCGGGGACGGCGCCGGACCGGACGCGGCACGCTTCGCCGAGGCGTGCGGGCTGCCGCTGCTCGCGGAGCCCTCCTCGAACGCGCGGAGCGGCCCGCACGCCGTGGGGGCCTACCGGCTGCTGCTGGACTCCCCGCTGGGCCGGCGGATCGAGCGGGTCCTGCTCGTGGGCCGGCCCACGCTCTCCCGCCCGGTCGGGGCCCTGCTCGCACGGGAGGGCGTCGCCACCGCAGCCGTGCGGCCGGCACCCGTGGCCTGGTACGAGCCCGGGCGGCGCCGTGAGCGGGTGCTCACGAGCTGGGCCGAGGCGGCCGCCTTCACCGGCCGCGGCGCCCCCGGCTGGGCGCAGGCCTGGCGGGAGGCGGGCGCCGCCGCGGACGGCGCCGTCGCCGGGCTGCTCGCCGCCGAGCCGCCGGGCCGGGCCACGGGCCCGGCCGTGGCCGCCGCGGTGTGGGAGGCCTGCCGGCGGGACGGGGCCGTGCTGCTGGCTGGCTCCTCCAACCCCGTGCGCGACCTCGACCTGGCCGCCCGGCCCGGCCCGGGCTCCCCGCTCGTGCTCGCCAACCGGGGGCTCGCCGGGATCGACGGGACGGTGGCCACGGCCGCCGGCGCGGCGCTCGGCGGGGACCGGCCGGTCCGCGCCCTCCTGGGCGACCTGACGTTCCTGCACGACGTCTCGTCCCTGCTGCTGGGCCCGGGCGAGCGCGAGCCCGACCTCCAGCTCGTGGTCCTCAACGACGGCGGCGGGGGGATCTTCACGACCCTGGAGCACGGCGTGCTGGGGGAGCAGGAGGAGTACCGGGCGGTCGTGGAGCGGTTCTTCGGCACCCCGCACGAGGCCCGGCTCGACGCGCTGTGCGCCGGCTACGGCGTGGCCCACCGGCGTGCGGCCGGCGTCGCCGAGCTCGAGCAGGCGCTCGCCGCGCCCGTGCGGGGGCGCTCGGTCCTGGAGGTCGTGGTGGACCGGCGCGGGCTGCGGGACCTCCACGCGCGGATCCGGGCCGCCGTCGCCCGGGCCGCCGCGGAGGCCGCCGCGCAGGACATGGCTCAGGACACCGCGCAGGACACGGCTCCGGACAACGGTGCGGGAGGCCGCACCGGCCGCTGAGGGGTCTCGAGGTGCGCCGGGTGCCCTGCGCCGGCCGGCGCCCCGGGGCCGGGGACGCGGGCGGGCCCCGCCCCCCGGCGAGGGGGGACGGGGCCCGGAGGCGGTGCCGCGGGGGTCAGCCGCGCACGGTGGGCGCCTCCTGCTCGGCGGGCGCCTGCGGGTGCCCGGCGAGCTCCTCCACCCGGTGCTCGGCCTCCTCCAGCCCGCGCTGGTGGGGCACCACGAGGGTGACCAGCGCACCGAGCAGGGCCACGCCGGCGAAGACGTAGAACGCCTGGGGGCCGCCGAAGCCGGCCGCGGCGAGCCAGCCGCCGATGATCGGGCCGAAGATGCCGCCGAACCGGCCCATGCTCGCGCAGAACGCCACGCCGGCGGCCCGGGCGTTGGTGGTGTAGTAGTTCGACTGGAACCCGTAGACCAGGACCTGGGTGCCGATGGTGCCCACGCCGGCCACGGCGATGAAGAGGAACAGCAGCGGCAGCGGGAAGCTGAAGGTCATCAGGACCAGGGCGATCGCGGCCAGCGCGAAGGTCGTGGCGATCATCCGCTGCGGGCCGGTGCGGTCCGCGAGGCGGGAGGCCAGCAGACCGCCGACCAGGGCGGAGCCGTTGAGCACGAGGACGAAGTAGAGCGGGCTGATGCTGTGGCCGTAGCCGTTCATGATGACGGCGAGCCAGGTGTTCAGTCCGTAGGTGAGCAGCAGGCCGCAGAAGGACATGAAGCCCAGCAGGATCGAGGCCAGGGCGAACTGCCTGGAGAACACGGCCGCGTAGCCGGTCCTGCGCGGTGCGGCCCCCACCGTCTGGATGACCTGCTCCTCGATCAGCGGGACGCCGGTCCGGAGGGCGACGGCCTCGGCCCGCTCGGTCTCGCCGCGGGTGAGCAGCCAGCGCGGGGACTCGGGGAGCTTCCACAGCATGAGCGGGACGAGCAGGAGGAGGGGGAGGGCCCCGATCATGAAGAGCCCGCGCCAGCTCAGGTCGGCGAGGAAGGCGATGCCCACGAGGGCGGCGAAGACGCCGCCGGCGGGGATGCCGGAGTAGACGATGCCGTTGTAGAACTGGCGGCGGCCGGCGGGGGCGAACTCGGCCATGGTGGCGCCGGCGGTGGTGATCACGAGGCCGAGGCCGATGCCTGTGAGGAAGCGCATCGCGCCGAAGGCCAGCACGCTGGTGGTGAGCGCGGTGACGAACATGCCCACGGAGAACCAGGCGACACCGGTGATCAGCAGCCGGCGGCGGCCGAAGAAGTCGCCGATGGCCCCGCAGACGAGCGAGCCGATGAGCACGCCGATGAGGGCGTAGGAGCCCACCAGGCCGGCGACGGCCGGCTCCAGGGTCCCGATCTGGGTGGGGTCGGCGAGCAGGCCCGGCAGGACCACGCCGTAGATGACGAGGTCGTAGCCGTCGAAGAGCAGGGCGAGGCAGATGATGAACGCCACGAAGCGGGCGGTCCTCTGCTCGAGCAGCGGGTTCTCCGCGATGATGGTGTGTGGTTGGGTCATGTTCCCCGGGACCTCTCTGGGCAGCGCGTGGACAAGGCGGGAAGCGGGGGAGACCGGCGGTGCGTCCCCTGGCTGCGTCCAGCCTGGCAGAGCTGTGATCCGGGTCATATGAGGCAAAGACCCAGGGATCCACCAGGGGGTGATTCACATGTCGGAGGTATTGATGTCCTCGATCGGGTCTGTTGCGGATATGAGTCCGGGCCCGTCGTCCGCAGACGACGGGCCCGGACCGCGCCGGGTCACTGCTCCGGGGCCTGCACCTGCGTGGGGTTGAGCACGCGGGAGAGGAACGCCTGGGTGCGGGGCTCGCGGGGGTGGCGGATCACCTCGGCGGCGGGGCCCTCCTCGACGACCACCCCGCCGTCCATGAACACCACCTTGTCGGCGACGTCGCGGGCGAACTCCATCTCGTGGGTGACCACGAGCATGGTCATGCCCTCGGCGGCGAGGTTGCGCATGATGGCCAGGACGTCGCCCACCGTCTCGGGGTCGAGGGCGGAGGTCGGCTCGTCGAAGAGCATGAGGGACGGGTCCATCGACAGGGCCCGGGCGATGGCCACGCGCTGCTGCTGCCCGCCGGAGAGCTGGTCGGGGTAGTTGTCCGCCTTCTCGGCCAGGCCCACGCGCTCCAGGTTGCCGCGGGCGATCCGCTCGGCCTCGGCGCGGTCCCGCTTGAGCACCTTGAGCTGGGCCACGGTGCAGTTCTCGAGCACGTTCAGGTGCGGGAAGAGGTTGAACTGCTGGAAGACCATGCCCACGTGCCGGCGCATCCGGTCGACGTCGGCCTCGGGGTCGGTGACCTCGAAGTCGCCGATCGTGATCCGCCCCTGCTGGGGGGTCTCGAGCAGGTTGACGCAGCGCAGCAGCGTGGACTTGCCGGAGCCGGAGGGGCCGATGAGGCAGACCACCTGGCCGGCGCCGACGCTGAGGGAGATGCCCTTGAGGACCTCGAGGGAGCCGTAGGACTTGTGCAGGCCCTCGACGACGACGGAGGCCGCGTCCGCGAGGCCGTCGGCGCCGCCGGGCCCGGACCGGGGAGTGGGGGAGGATGCAGTGCTCACAGTCAGGCTCCTAGGACTTCTTCATGCGGTCGGTCTTGGACTCGAAGCGGCGGGTCAGGATGCCCAGGGGCACCGTGATGATGAGGTAGCAGACACCCGCCACCACCAGCGGCGTGAGCCCCGCCCCGGCACCGGAGATGGCCTCGCGGCCGTATTTGGTGAGCTCGTACTGGCCCACGCCCATGCCCAGCAGGTAGACCAGCGACGAGTCCTTGGTCAGCAGGATCACCTCGTTGGTCAGCGGGGGCAGCACGATCCGCAGCGCCTGTGGGATGACGATCGTGACCATGGCCCGGGCGTGGGACATGCCCAGGGAGCGCGCGGCCTCGTACTGGCCCTTCGGCACGGCCTGCAGACCCGCCCGCAGGGACTCCGCGATGTAGGCGGCGGCCACGAGGCCCAGGGCGATCATCACCGTGACGTAGTGGTTGAAGCGGAAGCCGAAGGCCAGCGGGATGCCGTAGCCGAAGGCGAGGAAGACCAGCAGGGCGGGCACGCCGCGGAAGAACTCGATGTAGATCGTGGCCAGCCACCGGTAGGGCGCCACGGACGAGAGCTTCATGAGCGCGAGCACCACACCGCCGGTGAGGCCGACCACGAAGCCGAGGAGCGTGTAGATGAGCGTGTTCTTCAGCGCGACCACGATGATGCCGGGGAACTGCTGGGCCGCGATGGCCGGGTTGAACACCTTCTCGACCAGCAGCGGCCAGTCGGCGACCGCGATGAGGGCGAGGACGACGAGGATCAGGACGGCGTACTGGACGCCGCGGGAGAGCCGTGCTCTCTGGTGCATGGTCATGGCCATGGGTTGGTCCGTTCTGGGTGGTACGGGTGGGACGGTGACGGGGCCGGCGTCCCGGGTGCGGGTCGCCGGCCCCGGGTCAGTTCTCCTGGACGGGGATCCACGTCTCGACGATCTTCTCGAGCGTGCCGTCCTCCTCGATGCGGTCCAGGGTGGCGTCGACCGCGCCGAGCATCGCCTCGTCGCCCTTCGCCACGGCCACGCCGAGCTGGTCGTCGAGGTCGGCGGTCTCCTGCACCACGAAGTCCGGGTCGTCCTGGGCGTGCTGGGCGATCGCCGTGACGTCGTCGAGCACCGCGTCCACGCTCCCGGTGCTGAGCCCGGTGAACAGCGTGGTGGCGTCCTCGAACTGGACGGCGTTGAGGCCGAGCTCCCGGGCCTGGGTCTCGCCGACCGTGCCCTGCATGACCCCGACCCGCACCTGCTCCTCGCGGGCGGCGTCGATGGAGTCGACCCCGTCCTCCCCGTCGGTCACGAGGCCGACCTCGTTGTCGTAGTAGGGGTCGGAGAAGTCCATCACCGTCCGCCGCTCCTCGGTGATGGACAGGGCGGAGATCGCGACGTCGCACTGGTCGGTCTCGAGGGCCGCGCCGGACTGGATCGACTCGAAGGCGAGCGTGACGTTCTTCATCTCCACGCCGAGGTCCTCGGCGATCTCCCGGCCGAGGTCCATGTCGAGACCGACCATCTCGCCGCCCTCCTCCATCTCGAACGGCGGGTAGTTGGACTCCGAGCACACGGTGAGGAACCCGGGCTCCACCAGGGCCACGGCCGAGGACGCGGTGGCCCCCGCGGTCTCCCCGCCGCCGTCCGCGGCCTCCCCGGAGGGGCTCTCGGACGTGCAGGCGGTCAGGGCGAGGGCGGCGATCGCGGACAGCGCCGCCAGCGCGTGCGCGCGGGACGGGCGGGTCGTCGGACGGGGCATGCGGGGTTCCTCCGGTGGGAGCAGTGGTCGTCGGCGCGGACGGGCCGGGCGCGGGCCCGGCCCTGCGGGGCGGTGGCCCCGCGCGTGTTCGGGCACCAGGATACGGTGCGAGCCCGGCTCCGGCTCAGCCGGCGGACAGGCCCGGGGCGGGCACGAGGCGCTCCGGGGCCCCGGCGGCCCGCTGCCCCAGGGCCTGGAGCATCGGCCGCAGCTTCGCCCAGGTCTCGGCCAGCTCGGACTCGGGGTCGGAGGCGGCCACGATGCCGCACCCGGCGTAGAGCCGCACCGTGCGCTCGTCCTCCTGCACCGCGCCGCGCAGGGCGATGCCCCAGTCCCCGTTGCCGGCCGCGTCGAGCCAGCCGACCGGGCCGGCGTAGAGTCCCCGGTCCATCTGCTCCAGCTCCGGGATCGCGGCGGCGGCCACCGCCGTGGGCGTCCCGCACACCGCGGCGGTGGGGTGCAGGGCCTCGGCGAGCTCGAGGGAGGACGGCGGGTCCCCGGCCGGGCCCGGGCGCAGCGCGGCGGTGACGTCCGAGGCGAGGTGCCACACGTTGGGCAGCTCGAGGATGAACGGCTCCGGGGAGGTCGTGACGGCGTCGGTGTAGGGGGCCAGCGACGCCTCGAGGGAGTCGATCGCGAACCCGTGCTCGTGCTGCTGCTTCTCGGACTCGCCGAGCACCCGCGCGGCGTACTCGTGCGGGTCCTCGTCCGGGGGCGCGGCGTCCCGGTCCAGGGTGCCGGCGAGGACCCGGGCGTGGGCCACGCCGTCGAGGACCCGCACCAGCATCTCGGGGGTGGCCCCCATGAGCCGGCCCGCGCCCGCGGGGTCCCCGCCGAGGCCCACGCAGTACGTCCAGCACTGCTCGTAGCGCCGGGCGAGGTCCCGCACCACGGCCACGGCATCGAGCGGGGCGTCCGTGCGCGCCACGACGTCCCGGGCCAGGACCAGCTTCTCCATCCGGCCGGAGCGGATGCGCTCGACGCCCTCGCGCACCGCCTCCGTCCACTCGTGCTCGCCCAGGGTCCCGGAGGACAGCCGGACCACGGCCGGCGCCGCGGGCGGCCCGCTCGCGGCGGGCGGGCGCCCGGGGGCGGAGCCGATCCGGCGCAGCCAGGCGGCCGCGACGTCGTCGGCGCCCAGCGCGAAGGGGGTCCCGGGGGCCACGGCCACCACGAGGGTCGCCCACGCGACGTCGCCCCGGCGGCCCACGAGCAGCTCCGGGACCACGAGCCCGGAGTCCACGGCGGAGGCGGTCGCGAACGTGAACGCGCCGAAGGCGGTCAGCCCGGTCCCGGGCACTCCCACGCGGTCCTCGATCACGGCCGCGCCGACCAGGTCGTCCCACCACACGCGGGCCGCCGTGAACCGGTCCGCGCCGCGCACCGTGTGCTCGGCGGCCCGGCCCCAGGCCACGAGTCCGCGCCCGTCCACCGTCCAGGTGAGCAGCTCCGGTCCGGCGAGCAGGTCCCGCAGGTCCGGGGCGGCTGCGGGGTCCGCGCCCAGCGCGGACAGCGGCACCGTCAGGGCGTGCAGCACGGGGACCGGCGGGGCGGCTGCGGGGTCGGCGGCGGGGGCGGTGGGAGACATCGCCCCCCAGTCTAGGCCGACCGCCGGACAGCCCCCGGTCCCGCTCCCGCGGGCGGGGCCGCCGGGAGGGCGTCCGGGGCGGGCGCCGGGGGAGGGGCCCGGGCGGGGGCGTCGGAGCGAGGTGCGACAATGACCGGGTGAACCGAGCAGACCTGTCCAAGCAGCCGCACGAAGTCTCCGCCATGTTCGACGACGTGGCGCCCCGCTACGACCTCGTCAACGACATCCTCTCGCTGGGGCGGACCCGCGGCTGGCGCAGGGTCGTCGCGGAGGCCGTCGGCGCCGTCCCGGGGGAGAAGGTCCTCGACCTCGCCGCCGGGACCGGGACCTCGTCCGAGCCGTACGCGGACGCAGGCGTCGACGTCGTGGCCGCGGACCTCTCGCTCGGGATGCTCGAGGTGGGCCGCGCCCGCCGCCCGGACATCGAGTTCGTGCAGGCCGACGCCACCCGGCTGCCGTTCGCGGACGCGTCCTTCGACGCCGTGACCATCTCCTTCGGGCTGCGCAACATCCAGGACTACCGCCGCGCGCTCGCCGAGATGCTGCGGGTCGCCCGGCCGGGCGGGCGGCTCGTGATCTGCGAGTTCTCGACCCCCACGGCCGCCCCGCTGCGCACCGTCTACACGGAGTACCTCATGAAGGCGCTGCCGGGGATCGCCGCGCGCGCGGCGTCCAACCCGGAGGCCTACCGGTACCTCGCGGAGTCCATCGCGGCGTGGCCGGACCAGGAGGACCTCGCCGCCGAGATCCTCGCGGCCGGCTGGACCGGCGTGCAGTACCGCAACCTCACCGGCGGCATCGTGGCCGTGCACCGGGCCGTCAAGCCCGCCGCGGACGCCCCCGCCCGATGAGGGCCCTCGTCCTCGGCGGCGGCCCCGCCGGCGCCACGGCCGGGTACTGGCTCGCGGCGCACGGGATCGAGGTCACCGTCCTGGAGAAGACCGCGTTCCCGCGGGAGAAGGTCTGCGGCGACGGGCTGACCCCGCGCGCCGTGCGCGAGATGCGGCTCATGGGCCTCCCGCACGGGCCCGAGCTCGGCTACGCCCGCAACCGGGGGCTGCGGCTCGTGGCCCGCGAGCGCAGCGTCGAGGTGCCGTGGCCCGAGCTGAGCGACTTCCCGCCCTACGGGCTCGTGCGCACCCGGCTGGGCTTCGACGAGCACCTGGCCGGGCACGCCCGCGCCGCCGGGGCCCGGGTGCTCGAGCGCCGGGCCGTGACCGGGGTGCTCCGCGACGGCTCCGGCCGGGTCGTCGGCGCCCGCGCCAACGTCCTCGACGCCGCCGGGCGGCGCACCGGCGAGACCGAGGAGCACCGGGCGGACGTCGTGCTCGCGGCCGACGGCAACTCCTCCCGCACCGCGGTGTCCGCCGGGCTGCACAAGCGGGACGACCGCCCGATGGGGGTGGCGGTGCGCGCCTACTTCGAGTCCCCGCGCTCGGACCTGGACTGGATGGAGGGCTGGCTCGAGCTCACCGACGGCACCGACCCGCAGCGGGCGCTGCTGCCGGGCTACGGCTGGGTCTTCGGCGTCGGGGACGGCACCGCCAACGTGGGACTCGGGATCCTGGACACCTCCCCGGCGTTCGGGGACCTGGACTACCGGAAGGTGCTCGCGGACTGGACCGCGTCCATGCCCGCCGAGTGGACGTTCGACGAGGAGCACCGCCGCGGCCGCGTGCTCGGCGCGGCCCTGCCGATGGCGTTCAACCGCACGCCGCACCACGTCCCGGGGATGCTGCTGCTGGGCGACGCCGCGGGCCTCGTCTCCCCGTTCAACGGGGAGGGCATCTCCAACGCGATGGAGTCCGCCCGCTACGCCGCCGAGCACGTCGTGGCGGCCGCGGCCGCCAACGGCCCCGCCCAGCGGGAGCTCGTGCTCGCCGGCTACCCCGACCGGGTCCGGCAGGAGTGGGGCGCGCACTTCACCCAGGGCCGGGTCCTGGCCCAGCTCATCGGCAGCCCCGCCGTGATGAAGGCGGCCGTGCGCACCGGCATGGCCGTGCCCGCCCTGATGCGCTTCGTGGTCCGGGTCATGACGGAGCTCTCCGACCGCCCCGCCGCCACGTGGGAGGACCGGGTGGTCTCCCTCCTGGACGCCCTGACGCCCGCGACCGGCAACACCCGCCCCCCGAAAACTCGCTAGAGTGGTGGACCGTGACTGAATCCTCCTCCCCGAGCGCCGACGGCCCCGCCGCAGGTCTCGGCACCGATCAGGTGAGGCTGCCCGCCGGCTTCGACCTCATCGCGTCCGACGACCGGCTGGGCCCGGTCGTGCTCGGGTCGCTGGCCCGGATCGAGGAGCGGCTCGACGAGGCGGTGCGCAGCGCCGACCACCTGGCCGACGTCACCTCCCGCCACCTGCTCCAGGCCGGGGGCAAGCGCGTGCGGCCCCTGCTGACCGTGCTGGCCGGGGAGATCGGCGGCGGCATCAACGACGCCGTCCTCGAGTCCGCGGCCGTCGTGGAGCTCACGCACCTGGCGACCCTCTACCACGACGACGTCATGGACTCCGCGCCGCTGCGCCGCGGCGTCGCGACCGCGCAGACCGTGTGGGGCAACTCGGTGGCCATCCTCACCGGCGACCTCATCTTCGCCCGCGCCTCCTCGATGGTCTCCGAGCTCGGCCAGCGGGCCCTCAAGATCCAGGCGGACACGTTCGAGCGGCTCGTGCTCGGCCAGCTGCACGAGACGGTCGGCCCCCGCGAGGGGCAGGACCCGCTGGAGCACTACCTCGACGTCCTCTCGGGCAAGACCGGCTCCCTCATCGCGGCGTGCGGGCACTTCGGCGCGGTCCTGGCCGGGGCCGACCAGGACGTCGTGGACGTCATGGTCGAGTACGGGGAGAAGGTCGGCATCGCCTTCCAGCTCGCCGACGACGTGATCGACGTGACCGGCGAGGACGAGGTCTCCGGGAAGTCCCCCGGCACCGACCTGCGCGAGGGGGTGCCCACCCTGCCGGTGCTCATCCTGCGCCGGATGGCAGGGGAGGGCGACGCCGACGCGGTGCGCGCCCTCGAGCACCTCGACTCCGACCTCACCTCGGACGAGGCCCTGGCCCGGGCCGTGGCCGCGGTCTCGGGGCACCGGGCCACCGAGGAGGCGTGGCGGATCGCCCGGCAGTGGGCCGACGAGGCCATCGCGTCGCTGGAGCCGCTGCCGGACACGGTGGCCAAGCGCGCGCTCGTGGCGTTCGCGCACGCCGTCGTCCACCGCGAGGCCTGAGCGAGCTCCGCACCGTACGTCACGGGCCGTGGCGCCAGGTGTGGTTCCCGCGGTCCCACGGGCTAGCCTGTAGCCGTCCGCAGACCACTTCCCGCACCCGAGGACGACCATGACCCCTCAGTCCCCACCCGGCCGTGCCGCCGCGCCACGCGAGGCGTTCTCCAGCCGCACCGTCTTCATCCTGGCCGCGATCGGCTCCGCCGTCGGCCTCGGCAACATCTGGCGCTTCCCCTACATCGCCTACGAGAACGGCGGCGGGGCGTTCCTGATCCCGTACCTCGTCGCGCTGCTGACGGCCGGTCTGCCGCTGCTGATGCTCGAGTACGGCATCGGCCACCGCTTCCGCGCCTCGGCGCCGCTGGCCTACCGCCGCCTGCACCCCAAGACCGAGTGGATCGGCTGGTGGCAGATGGGCATCAGCTTCGTGATCGCCGTGTACTACGCCGTCATCCTCGGCTGGGCGATGCTCTACACGTTCTTCTCGTTCAGCAAGGCCTGGGGCGAGGACCCCGGCACGTTCTTCCTCGCGGACGTCCTGCAGACCTCCGACGAGGTGACCGTCGCGTTCGACTTCGTCCCCAGCGTCCTGGGCACCACCGCCGTGGCCTGGGTGGCGCTGCTGGTGGTCCTGCTGCTGGGCGTGCAGAAGGGCATCGGCCGGGTCAACCTCGTGCTCATCCCGCTGCTGGTGCTGATGTTCCTCGTGATCGTCGTCATCGCCCTGACGTTGCCCGGTGCAACGGACGGCCTGAACGCGCTGTTCACCCCGGACTGGGCCGCACTGGGCAACAGCGCCGTGTGGGTCGCCGCCTACGGCCAGATCTTCTTCTCGCTCTCGGTCGGCTTCGGCATCATGATCACCTACTCGTCCTACCTCAAGCCCAAGACGGACCTCACCAGCTCCGGTCTCGTGGTGGGCTTCGGCAACTCCAGCTTCGAGATCCTCGCCGGCATCGGCGTCTTCGCGGCACTGGGCTTCATGGCCGGGGTCGCCGGGGTGGGCGTCGACGAGGTCGCCACCTCGGGCATCGGCCTCGCGTTCATCGCGTTCCCGACGATCATCTCCCAGGCGCCCCTCGGCACCCTCATCGGGGTGCTGTTCTTCGCGTCGCTGACCTTCGCCGGGTTCACCTCGCTCGTGTCCATCGTCGAGGTCGTCGTCGCGGCGGTCCAGGACAAGCTCGGCCTGCGCCGGCGCACCGCCGTGGTGGCTGTCGTGGTGCCCATGGCGCTGATCTCCCTGGCCCTGTTCACGACCACCACGGGGCTGAACCTGCTCGACGTCACGGACAACTTCGTCAACCAGTTCGGCATCGTCGCCGCGGCACTCGTGTCCGTGATGCTCCTGACGGCCGGCTTCTCCGCGCTGCCGACCCTGCGGGACCACCTCAACTCGGTGTCCTCCTTCAAGCTGGGGCGCACCTGGATGGTCGTGGCCGGCGGGCTCACCCCGATCGTGCTGGGCTACATCCTCATCGACACGCTCACCACCACCGTGGCGGAGGGCTACGGCGAGATGCCCACCTGGTTCGTCAACACGTTCGGCTGGGGCATGGCGCTCGGGCTCATCGTGATCGCCTACGTGCTCTCGAAGCTCCCGTGGCCAGGAGCCTCCCGGGCGAACGAGCTCAGCCCGTCCCCCGCGATCCTGGACGCCTTCACGGACCGGAACCGGATGGAGGGGGACCGGCACCTCTCCCACTGGTCGGACACCGCCCTGCGCACCCCGGCCCTCGACCAGGACTTCTCCTACCGCGCCCTCGCCGAGGGCACGGCCGGGTCCACGGGCCGGCACGCGGAGGCCCCCGCCGCGGGGACCGGCACGGCGCCCTGGAGCTCCGGCACCACGTCCAGCACCACCGGATCCCAGGAGGACCCCCGATGACCACTCCCGCCATCATCATGCTCATCGTGGCCGTGTGCACGGTGTGGGGCGGCTTCATCGCCGCCGTGCTCCACCTGCGGCGCACCCCCGAGGTCCCGGACAACGACCAGGGCTTCGGCGGCGACGACTACGTCCGCACCACCTGACCCCGTCCCGCACCCCCGGGACCAGCAGGAGGGCTCCCGGCGCCGCGCGGCGCCGGGAGCCCTCCTGCGCGTGGTGCTCAGGCGCGGCGCGCCCGCGGGGCGCGCACCGCGTCCAGCACGAGGAGCAGCACCGCGAGCCACACGAAGCAGAAGCTGACCCAGCGCTCCAGGGGCATCTGCTCGCCGAACACGAGCACGGCCAGCAGGAACTGCCCGATGGGCGCCACGTACTGGATCATGCCCACGGTGCTCAGCGGCAGGCGGGTCGCGGCGACCCCGAACAGGATCAGCGGCACGGCCGTGATCACGCCCGAGGACAGCATCAGCAGGAGGTGGCCGGTGCCCTCGCTGCCCAGGGTCAGCCTGCCGTCCGCCCCGAGCAGCGCCACGACGATCGCGGCCACCGGGGTCAGCGCCATCGTCTCCACGGTCAGCGTCACGATCGCCGGGTAGGACCCGCCCATCCGGTTCTTCACGAGGCCGTAGAAGCCGAAGGAGAAGGCCAGGCCCAGCGAGAGCCACGGCACCCGCCCGTAGAAGACGGCCATGACCACGACCGCCACGAACCCGATCCCCACGGCCGTCCACTGCAGGGCCCGCATCCGCTCCCGCAGCACCAGCACGCCGAGCAGGATGGCCACGAGGGGGTTGATGAAGTAGCCGAGGGAGGCCTCCAGGGTGTTCCCCGTGGTCGTGGCGACCGTGTAGAGCCACCAGTTGGCCCCGATCAGCAGGCCGGCCACGGCCAGGGTCCCGAGGGTGCGCGGAGCGCGCAGCGCCCGGCCCAGGGGGTGCAGCTGCCCGGTGAGCGCCAGCAGCGCCAGGCAGAAGACCAGCGAGAAGAGCACGCGCATCGCCACGATCTCCACCGGCGTGGCCGGCTCCAGGGCCACGAAGTACAGCGGGAGCAGGCCCCAGATCCCGTAGGCGGCGAATCCGGAGAGCACACCGGCCCGGGTCCTCGACTGCTCGTCGGGATCCGGGCCGGGTGCGGTGTTGTAGGCGGTCACGCTCGAGGGTACCGCCGGGGGTCAGAGGCCGAAGAATCGGCTGAAGAAGCCCTTCTTCCGCTCGCCCTGCTCCTCCTCGGCGGTCTCCTCGCCCTCCACCACGGGCTCCGTCCCGGCGCTGCCCGGGACACCGGGGCCGGCCACGACCTCGCGCTCGACCTCGCGCTCCACCTGCGGCTCCGCGGCGGGCTCCCGGTGCTGCGCGGCGGCGGGCTCGGGCACCTCCTCGCGGGCCGGGCGGACGGGCTCGGGGCCGGGCACCACCGTGGTGCTCACGCGGCCCGGGCGCACCTCCCGGTCCGAGGGCTCCTGGTCGAACGGGAGGTCGGCCTCGGCGGCACCGGCGTGCGCGGCGGCCGGCTCCTCGGCCGGCCGGGGCTCCTCGGCCGGCTCGGGCCGGACGTGCTCCGTCTCGACGAAGTCGGGCACCTCGATCGGCTCGGGCTGCTCCCGGGGTGCCTCCTCGGGCACCGGGGTCTCCGCGGGAGCCGCCGGGGCCGCGGCGCGGTGCGGCTCGGCCTCCTGCCGGGCGGCCGTGGCCTCGGCGGCGGCACGGTCCTCGCGCAGGGTGGCGGCGCGCTCCTGGGCGTCCGCGGCCAGGTCCACTAGGATCTCGGGGCCCACGGACGGCTCGGCGGGCTCGACACCGGAGATCTGGTGGTCGTCGAACCAGAACCGCTGCGCGCCGTCCCGCACGGTCACCACGCACGTGGCCTCGGTGTCCCACTCGATGTGGGCGCCGCGCAGCTTGGCGTAGGAGTCCACGGCGAGGTTGTGGTCCACCGCGGTGTCCGTGGTCAGCGCCTCGGCGATGACCCGCATCATCCGCTCCACGGTGAGCTCGGGGAGCTCGAACTCGGGTCCGTCCAGCAGCAGCCACGCGGTGACGCCGCCGCCCGCTCCCGCGGGGTAGTGCGCGTACACGCCCGTCACGGCCTTGGCCGCCAGCGTCAGCCGGCGGGCGAGGCCCTCCGCCACGGGCAGCTCGTCGGTGGACAGCTCGTCCACGCCCAGCCGCTCCCCGGCCTCGCGGGCCTGGACCGCGGCGGAGACCACCGCGGCCGGGAAGTGGCCCAGCTCCTGCCAGGACCAGATCCAGGAGCCGCGGGAGGCGGACTCGGTGCCCAGCAGATAGGGCGTCAGGGTCACGGGGGGCTCGGTCTGCAGGGTGAACGCCGGCGCGGAGAAGTCGACGTCCCACCCGGCGCCCTGGGTCAGCTCGGCCAGCCTGGCCTGGTACTCGGTGGAGATGAAGATCGACTCGTCGATCAGTTCCTGCAGCGTTTTCGTCATGCGTCCAGGCTAGCAACCCTCGCGGGTGCGGGAGCGTCACGGCGGGCGCCGCCCGGTGCGTCGGCGGGGGCGCCGGACGGCCGCTCCGCCCGCGGCGGCCGGGGACCGCTTGGGTAGGGTGGGGCGAGACCTCTGGGGCCCCGCAGGTGCCGCGCCCGGCCCCGCGCCCGTCCCGTGACCACCACGATCCGAGCAGGCCCCCTCGCGGGCCGGGAACGAGCCACCGCATGAGCGAGACCCCCGACACCCCGACCCCCGGGCCGGCCCGGCAGGAGCTGCTGAACACGATCGGCTCGTGGGTGCTCTCCGTGCTGCGCACGGAGCCGGGATGGGACCGGATGGTCGTGGACCTCAAGGTCCAGGGCGGGCGCGTGCACCTGCGCGTGCGCGAGCAGCGGGGCGACGAGGTGGTGCCCGGCACCGCCGGGCCCATCAAGGAGGACAGCGCCGTCATCCCCGCCGTCGAGCAGCTGCGGGAGAACGTCCACGTCCCGGGGCGCGGGACGTGGTTCACGGCCACGGTCGTGATCCTCGCCGAGGGCTGGCCCGAGCCGACCCACCGGATCGGAGGGACCTACGACCTCGACGGCGAGCCCCGCCAATGGGGGACGGAGGGGCCGTTCACGGCCCAGGACGTCCTGGCGCACCTCGAGCGCTTCCCCCGCACCCGCGCCCGGATCCCCGCGTGGGCCCTCGAGCTCGCCCGGCGGGACGGCGTCGAGCTGCCCGTCCTCGCCCCGGGCGCCGAGCAGCAGGCCGACCCCGAGGGAGTCGTCAACCCCCTGGTGCGGGCGGCCGTCGACCGGTTCGTGGGCGCCCCCGACAACAAGGCGATGATCGAGGTCGTCCGGCAGTGCATGGCGGGCTCCCTGCTGCTGGACGTCACGGCCAGCGACCTCGTGGCGGGCCCGGGCGGGGAGGCCGTGGGCCCGGAGTCCACCCTGCGCGTCCAGACCCTGGGGGAGCCCGACGGCACGCGGTCCCTCGCCGCCTACACCTCGGCGGCGGAGGCCCAGGCCATGTTCGACCGCCACCACCCGGACGGCGGCAAGCCCGTGCTGCTGCGCGAGTCCGCCGTGAAGGTCCTGAAGATGCTCGCCGACGACCCGCAGCACGACCACCTGGTCATCGACCCGGCCCACCGCGGCTGCCGGATCAGCCGCCCCCAGGTGGAGTGGGCGATGCGGGCGCCGCGCAACGACGCCGTGAAGGCCGCGATGCTCGAGAACAACATGTCGCAGCTGCTCGCCGGGCTCCTGGCCCCGGACGCGGTGCTGCTGCTCGGCGCGCGCGTGCAGGACGGGCGCGCCGTGCCGGTCTACGCGAAGCCGCAGGAGGAGGGCGCCGCGCCGGACACCCTCCTGCTGTTCACGTCCGCGCCCGAGGTCGCCGTGCTGGACACCACCCTGGAGGTCCGCTCCGCGCCGGCCCGGCAGGCGCTGCGCTTCGCCCTCGACGCCGGGGCGCGGAAGGTCAGCATCAACGCGCACCCCCCGGTGGCCACGCTGACCGCCGATCAGCTCCGGGAGCTCCTGGCCCTCGTGGAGAAGGAGCCGGGGCAGGCAGGGGGCGCCGAGGCCGGGCCGGGTCCGGCCGGGGACGGCACCGGGCGGAGCTGAGTCCCGGCGGGCGTCAGCCCGCGGCGGGGAGGGGCTGCTCTGCGGAGGGCTGCTCCGGGGCGGCCTGCGCGGGGGAGGCCCCGGCCGCGAGGCAGTCGGCGCAGATGCCCTGGTAGACGACGTCGGCGGTGAGCAGCTGCATGCCGTGGTGCTCGGAGGGCGTGAGGCACGGGGCGTGGCCGACGGCGCAGTCGACGTCGGCCACCGTTCCGCAGCGCACACAGTACGCGTGGTGGTGGTTGTCACCGGTGCGGGTCTCGTACCGGGCCGGGGACGCGGGCGGCTCGAACTTGCGGAGCATGCCGACGGCCGTGAGGTCGGAGAGGACCACGTAGACGGACTGCAGGGTGATCGCCGGCAGCACCGTGCGGACGTCCGCGAGGACCTCGTCGGCGGTGGAGTGCGGGCGGCGGTCCACCGCGTCGAGGACGGCCAGCCGCTGCTTGGTGACCCGGCGGCCGTGGGAGCGCAACAGGTCCGACCACGCGGCGACCCGGGCGGTGTCCGGTGCGGGGCGTTCCGTTGTCTGCATCCTTCTACCGTAGCGTTATCACGATGGACTCACAATAGCGGGACGCATCCGCTCCGCCCGTGCTCGCCATGGTCGATCCCTCGTGACAGTTCTGGTCGCACCGGCGGGCGCCGGCTTTCACCCGCCTCTGACCTGCGCTTACGATGTGCGCGGGGGATGGGGGTCCGGCACCGTCGTCGTGGCGTGCGCGCCCGCGGGTCGGACGGGACGTTCCCGGAGCTCTTTCTTCCCGAACGACCGCGACCACCACGGAGACAGACATGACGCGTCCTGCCCACGCCCGTCCGAACGGCCACGCCGGCGACCCGGAGGCGCTCCGTGACGACGTCCTCCTCGACGCCGCCCACTCCGGGGACGCCGACGCCTTCGGGGTGCTGCGGGAGCGGTACCACGGCACGGCCCTCGCCGTGGCGCGGTCGCGGACCGGCAGCACGGAGGAGGCGGAGGGCGTCGCCGCGGCGGCTCTCGGACGGATCGAGCAGATCGTCGGCGAGGGCGGCGGCCCCCGCGCCTTCCTCGGTGCCTTCGTCGTGTGGATGGTCGGGCGGGAGGCCGACGGCGGCACGCGGCCGGTCGCGCTGCCGGACGATCCCGCCGACCCCGCGTCCCTGGTCCGGGTCTTCAGCGGCCTGCCCGCCGAGTGGCAGGGCTTCCTCTGGCGCACCGAGGTGCTGGGCCAGAGCGCCCGCCGTGCCTCGGCGGCGCTGGGGCTCGGCGCGGTCGCGGCCGCCGGTCTGCACCGTGACATGGTCCGGGGTCTCCGCGGGCTCTACGGCCAGGCCGCGGCGGACCGGGCGGCGGGACCGGACTGCGCGGAGTTCTCCGCCGAGCTGCCCCACTTCGTCCGGGGCACCCGCGGGCAGCGGAGCCGACGGGACGTCAAGGCGCACCTGGACGGGTGTGCCCGCTGCACCGCCGAGTACCTGGGCCGACAGGACATCGGGACGGGCCTGCGCACGTGGACGCTGCCCGTCCTGGCCGGCCTGCCGCTGTGGGGCACCGAGTCCCTCGAGCTCACCAACCTCATCGCCGCCGCCGGTGCGGGGACCGGCGCGGCCGCCGGAGCAGGGGCCGCAACGGGCGCCGCCGCGGCCGGTGCGCCCGCAGGGGTCGCCGCCGTCGGCGCGGGGGCCTCCCGTGCCCGTCCGGAGGACGCGCCGGGAACCTCGCCGTGGTCGAGCCGCAGGACGAAGGTCCTCCTGGGCGCAGGGGCCCTGGCGACCGCCGTGGCGGTCGCCGCGGTGGGCGTGTCCGGCGGGGGCGACCCGGTCCCGGCCGCCGACAGCCTCGCCGCCGAGCGGGCGCCGCGCACCGCCGAGGACCTGGAGAAGCCGCGCGCGGACGGTCCTGCGGCCGGAGCGGAGCAGGACGACGACGAGTCCGGTGCCGGGGCCTCCGCGGCGGAGCGCGACGGGAGCCCGTCCGGGTCGGCCGAGGCCGCGGCCGGGCAGACGCCGGGCGACGCCCCGGCCGGCGCGACCCAGGACGGTGCTGGGCCGGAGGCCGCGGCCCTCGTGGCCGACGCCGACCGCAGCGATGACGACCTGGCCGGTGACGCTGTGGCCGGTGCCGGCCGCAGCGGTGACGACGCGGGCGCTGCGGCGGCCGCCGGCGGCGTGCCGGGACCGTCCGGGGACGGGGGTGCCACCCCGCCGCGGTCCGGTGCGGAGCGGCCGGCGTCCGTGCCGGGCGGGGACCGTGCCCCGGAGACCGGGACGCCCGGCGCGGCGTCGGGCGATGGAGCCGGAGCTGCCCGGGACGCGTCGTCCGGGGACGCGCCGACGAGCGCGCCGCCGGCCCGCAGGGCCGACGACCCCGCGACCGCTCCCACACCGGCACGGGAGGCGGGCACCCCCTCGCCCGTCCCGTCGGTGCTGACCCCGCAGCCGGTCGTGGACGCGAGCCCCGCGCCGTTCAAGGCGCCGGCGCCCCCGGCCCGGACGGCCGGACCGCCGAGCGACCGCACGGGCTCGGACGCCGCTCCCGGACGCCGGCACGGGCAGCAGGGGGCCGGCGCCCCCGGGGTGCGGTACGCCGAGCGCGGGCCCCGGCACCGCGGGACGAGCTGGGACGAGGACGGGTCCCGCGAGCGGAAGCACTCGGGGCGCCACGGCCGCGAGCACCAGCGGGGGTCGGACGGGGCGCCCGGCCGCTCCGGCGGTCACGCCGACCAGGGGGAGGGCCGCCCCCACCGCTGAGGGCCCAGCCCCGCCCGCCTCTCCCGGAGGCCTGGCGTCACCCGGCGACCCCGCGGCTCCCGGCGGCACTGTGTTACGAACGGGAACGGCTCGTGACAGGAGCGGCGTGCCGCCCTCCACCGGGGCGCTCTACCATGGGCTCGGGGGACCGGGGGGTCCACAGTGCTGGAACCGCGCGCCGTCGGCGTGCGCCGTCATCGTCTTCGCCGGGGGCACGGCCCTGCGGCACCGCTCCCGGGTCGCCCGCACCGCAAGGTGACCGAGCGTTCCCGAGACCGACGGAGACCCCATGACGCGCACGACCGAGCCGCTCGCCCAGGGGCGCACCCCGCGCACCGACGAGGAGCTGCTCGCCGCGGTGCGGGCGCAGCAGCCCGACGCCTTCCCGGACCTGCGGGACCGGCACTGGCACACCGCCGTGGTCGTGGCCCGGCTCCACACGCCGAGCCGCCAGGACGCGGAGCAGCTGGCGGGCACGGCCTTCGACCAGGTCCTCGCGGAGCTCGGCGAGGAGACGCAGGACGAGGACGGGCCGGGGGTCTTCCTGCGGGCACGGCTGGTCGCCGTCGTGGGCCGGGCCGGCGTGGAGCGGGCGAGCGCGGCCGGGACGGTCACCGGCATCTATCTCGGTCTCCCCGCGTCGTGGCAGGCCGTGCTGTGGCACCTGGAGGTCGAGGCCCTCGGGCTCGAGCGGACGGCCGCGGTGCTCGGGCTGAGCCCCGCCGCCACCACCGCGCTGCACCTCGAGGCGCGCGCCGGGCTGCGGGCCGCCTACCGCCGGGCCAGGCAGGACCTGCCGACCCTCGCCGGGTGCGCGGACTGCGCGGCCGACCTCGGCGCCTTCGCCGACGGCGGCCTGTCCGCCGAGCGGACGCAGGCCGTGCAGGACCACCTCGACGAGTGCCCGCGCTGCACCGCCGACCACCTGTACCTGCAGGACACCGAAGCAGGCCTGCGCGGCTGGCTGCTGCCCGTGCTCGCCGGGGTGCCGCTGTGGGACGTCCGGACCGACGAGCTCGTGGAGCTGGTCCGGGCCGCGGGACGGATGAGCGCCGGGCGACTCGGCGCGGCCCCGGGCACCGACGTGGCCGGCGGGGCCCTCGCCGCCGTCCACGTCACCCGGCGGGGCCGGAAGGTGCTGCTCGGCGCCGGGGCCCTGGCGGCCGCGGCGGCGCTGGCCGGGATCGTCGTGACCGGCTCCGGCGGTCCCGGCGACGGGACGACACAGGCCACGGGGCGCCTCGGCGGCTCCGGCGCGACGGGCCCCTCCGCGCCGGAGGCCTCCGCACCCGCGGCCTCCGCCGGGGACGACGGCGCGGCCACCATGGCCCGCGGCGCCGGTGCAGCGGTGCCCGGTGGTGCCGGCGGGGTGCTGTCGCTGCCGACCTCCGAGCCGTCCCCCGGCCCCCTGACCGAGGCCGCGGCCGAGGCACGGACCGCCGGGGCGGGCGGCGGAACGATCACCACCGCGGCCACGACGGACGGACCGGCCGCCGGCTCACGGGAGGCCGCCGCCGATGCCGGCGCGTCGACCGGGCGTCGCACCGAGGCGGCCCCCTCCACCCGGGGGAGCGTCCAGGACGACGGCCGAGCGCCCCGGCCCGCGGCGGCGGGTGGACGGCCCTCGGACAGCGGCACCCCCGGCGGCTCCTCGGCGGCCGGCGGCGGCACTCCTGCGCCGCTGCCCGCGGCCGACGACGACGGCAGCCCGGCCGGGGAGGCCCCTGTCGAGCAACCCCCGGCCGCCGGGCCGACCGAGCCCAGGACGCCGGTGACCGAGAGCCCGGGCACCGAGCCACCCGCGGAGGAGGTCCCGGCCCCGGAGACCCCGGGCGCGGAACAGCCCCCGGCAGAGTCCCCGGCTCCGGAGGCCCCCGAGGCCCCGGCGTCAGAGCCCCCGGCAACGGCGCCCGCGGCAACGGTGCCTCCGGCCGAGGAGCTCCCGTCGACCGGAGCAACCGAGCCGGGGAACCCGTCCCCGGAGCCCGGTGCCGGCGGTGCCACTCCTCCCACCCCCGGCGGGTGACCGCGGCGATCCCTCCGGCACCGGGCGACGAGCACGCCCGGCGCCGGCTGGGAGATCCCTGGGCGTCGCCCGGCCCGGGAAGACCGGCACCGCCGGCGCCGTTGTGCCCAACGGAAGACCCCCGTTCCCGATGAAGGAGCCGCACCCGCGATGCACAGCCACAACAACGGGCTCAAGACCGTCCTGCTGCTCGGCGGCCTGTGGGCGGTGCTGCTGGCCATCGGGTGGGTCGTGGCGAGCGGGACGGGCAGCAGCGTCTTCATCTGGGTCTTCGCGCTGATCGGCCTGGCGTCCACGGCGTACAGCTACTGGAACAGCGACAAGCTCGCCCTGCGCTCCATGCGCGCCATCCCGATCACGGAGCAGCAGGCGCCGGGCTACTACCGCATCGTGCGGGAGCTGTCGCAGCGGGCGAACCAGCCGATGCCCCGTCTGTTCATCGCCCCGACGATGAGCCCCAACGCCTTCGCCACCGGGCGGAACCCGGAGAACTCGGCGGTGTGCGTGACCGAGGGCATCCTCCAGCTGCTCGACGAGCGCGAGCTGCGGGGCGTGCTGGGCCACGAGCTGATGCACGTCTACAACCGGGACATCCTCACGTCCTCGATCGCCGCGGCCGTGGCCGGCATCATCACCTCGGCCGCGCAGTTCCTCCAGTTCTCGGCCATCTTCGGCGGGGGGCGGGGCGGTGACCGCGGCAACCCTCTCGTGGGGCTGCTCCTGGCCTTACTGGCGCCGCTCGCCGCGACCGTCATCCAGCTCGCGGTCTCCCGCACCCGCGAGTACGACGCCGACGAGGACGGCGCGCAGCTCACGGGCGATCCGCTCGCGCTGGCCTCCGCCCTGCGCAAGATCGAGATGGGCACGAATGCCCGGCCGCTGAACCCCGCCGACCAGAAGCTCGTCAACACCTCGCACCTGATGATCGCCAACCCGTTCCGCGGCGGCGGCGCCTCCAGCCTGTTCCGGACCCATCCGCCGACCGCGGACCGCGTGGCCCGGCTCGAGGGCATGGCGGGGATCGGCCGCCGCTGAGCCCGCCCGCCGACGACGACGGAGCCGCCCACCTCGCGAGGTGGGCGGCTCCGTCGTCGCACGGGGGGAGCGGCGCGAGCCGCGCCGCGGGACGAGCTCAGCGGTAGTTGATGAACTGCAGGTCCACCTCGAGATCCGAGCCCTTGAGCAGCGTGATGACGTCCTGGAGGTCGTCGCGGGACTTCGACGACACCCGCAGCTCGTCGCCCTGGATGGTGGCCTTCACGCCCTTGGGGCCCTCGTCGCGGATGAGCTTGGTGATCTTCTTCGCCTGGTCCTGGGCGATGCCCTCCTTCACGGAGGCCTCGATCCGGTACTCCTTGCCGGAGGCGAAGGGCTCCCCGGCGTCGAGGGACTTCAGGGAGATGCCGCGCTTGACCAGCTTCGACTGGAAGACGTCGAGGACGGCGTTGACGCGCTCCTCGGAGTTCGCCTTCATGAGGATCTTCTCGCCGGAGAAGTCGATCTCGGCGCCCACGCCCTTGAAGTCGTAGCGCTGCGCGATCTCCTTCTGGGCCTGGTTCAGGGCGTTGGACACCTCCTGCTTGTCGACCTTGCTGACGACGTCGAACGAGGAATCGCTGGCCATGCTGCCTCCTGGGCTGGGACGGTGGACGGGCGGCGTGCGGCCCGCAGGACTGTGTCCCAGCCTACCGGGGAGGGCCCCGTCACCGTTTCGTGACCTGCGCCCAAGGATCCGCCCAGGTCGGTCTCCCAGGATGGCGGCATGAGCACATCCGAGGGTCACGACGACGTGACGCCCGGCCCGGGGCGGACCCGGCGCGGAAGCGCCGTGGCGGCCACCGCGCTGGCGGCGGTCCTGCTGATGGGCATCGGGCTGGGACCGGCGGCCGCGACCGCCGACGGGACGGCGCCGCCTGCCCGACCGGGCACGGGGGCCTCGGCCACCGAACGGCTCGACCCCCAGGCGGCGCAGCGGCTGATCGGCGTCGCCGAGGACCTCGCGGACGCCGTGACCCACGGCGAGATCACCGCGGAGCAGGCGGAGAAGTTCCTCCAGCAGGTGTGCGAGCGGCTCGCCGCCTGAGTGGTCCCCGGCAATTTCGCATCGCGCCGGATCTTCTGTACTGTTGAACTGCTCCCGCACGCGGGGGCGGCCACCGCCGGTCCGGAAGGGCCGGCGGGAGCACCCCGGCAGATTACCCGAGCGGCCAAAGGGGGCTGACTGTAAATCAGCTGGCAATGCCTACGGGGGTTCGAATCCCTCATCTGCCACGAGTTCCACCACGAAGGCCCCGGTCCGCGCACCGGGGCCTTCGTCGTCCCCGGTCACGGCGGGTCACCACGTCCCCCGCTGCCGGGACGCACCCGCCGACCCCGGCCGCCAGGAGAGCGCCGGGGCGGTGCCCGGGCGGGTATCGAAGGCCACCCGGGCCGCGCGGAAATCCGCACCCGAGTCCCCTAATCCGGGGACACGCCCAAGGCGCCGCCGCGCCGTTCCAGCCTTAACAATTGCTAAGAACATGAATATCCTTGTAGCTTGAGGCGACAGCATCATCCGGCCACGTGCCAGCACTCCCCGAGCCGGCACGTCGGGACCCCCTACTCCGGATGACCAGCAGCACGACCGACCCCGCAGCGATCCCGCCGGCGTGCCACGCCGAGGACGCTCGGAAGGACTGTGCCGCGCGCTGGCACCCCAGGGGCAGGCCCGGGGTTCTGAACGATTGAGGAGACAGACCGATATGACTGCTGTGAAGAAGTGGGTGGCCGCGGGTTCGTCGGCTGCTGTCCTGGCCGGAGGCCTGTTCCTGGGCGCCCCCGCCGCCCACGCCGACACCTGTGTGGCCCCCGCCGCCAGCACCGCGGTGACCAACCTGGTCACCGCCGCCGACCACCTCTACGACGCGGGCACGCACTTCAACTCCCTCGTCACCGACCAGGCGGTCCTGGGCCAGCTCCAGACCCAGCAGGCCGTGCTGGAGGACGCCATCGTGAACGACGACACCATCGGCCGGGCGCAGGCCGCCTGGACCGAGATCCTGCGCCTGCAGGAGTCCTACGCCGCCTCGAGCAGCGATCCCGCCGTGGCCGAGGCCTACGCGGCGAGCTCCGCCGCCGCGGCCAACTTCCAGACCGCCGCCGTGGACGCCCGCGCCCAGGGCGAGGTCTTCATGGAGGACGGCGCGGATCTCGTGGCGCTCTTCCAGGGCAACTGCGACGTCCTGGGCGTCGGGGGCGGCTCCGACGACTGGAGCGACTCGGACGACTGGGCCGGCACCGGCACCGACTCCGGCGTGAACCAGGGCATCAACATGCAGACCGCCGAGGAGGGCGGGCTCAGCACCGGCCTGCTGGCCGGCCTGCTGGCCGCCGGTGCGGCCGTGTCCGGGGCCGTGGCTCTCCGGGTGCGCCGCGCCCGCGCCTGATCCCGAACCGCTGACCGCCCTGGTGCCGCGCTCGCGCGGCACCAGGGCGCAGCCATTTCCCGAGCCGACCCCCGGAGGACGCCAGCATGGACGCACCCGAGCAGCAGACCGCGCCGCGCCGTCGTGCGGGCACGCGCTGGGCCGCCGTCGGCGGTCTCGGCGCCGTGGCCGCCCTGTCCGCGGTCCTGCTGACCGGCCCCTGGGGCGCGGAGGACACCGGCTCCCCGGCCCCGACGGCCACCGCGCCGGTGGAGGCATCCTCGGTGATGCCTCCGAGCGCGGCGGCCACGCGGACGCCGTCCGTCGCAGCGCCCGCCGCCGACCGGCCGGCGGCGGCGGCCCCCGTGCGGCTGACCGTCGAGGACGCCCGGTTCGACGTGACCGTCCTGCCGCTGACGCCGAGCGAGCAGGAGCTGGCCACGGAGCTGCTAATCCCGCCGGACACCCTGGACGGCTACTGGCTCACCCCGTACGGCATGCCCGGCGAGGGCTCGGAGAACACCACGTACATCACCGGCCACAGCTGGGAGGACCGGGACGCCCCGTTCAACCGGCTGAGCGATCCCGGGCTCGTGGGCAGCGAGATCGAGCTGGAGACCGGGTCCGGGACGCTGGAGTACGTGGTGGACTCGGTGGTCACCCACGACAAGAACACCCTGAAGGACAGCGACATCTGGCGCATCGTCCCGGACCGGCTGGTCATCGTCAGCTGCTACACCGAGGACCTCTGGGGGAAGAACGTGGTGCTCACGGCGTCCCCCGCGCCGGCCTGAGCCGGAGTCCCCGGCCCCGAGCTCCGGGTCCCGGCACCGGGCGTCAGCTGAGGGCGGCGCGGACCCGCGGCACCACCTCGGCGCCCAGCAGCGTGATCGACTCGAGCACCAGGTGGTGCGGGACGCCTCCCGCGTCCATCCGGAGCAGGAGGCGCTGGTGGCCGAGCGCGCGCTGCTGCGCCACGATCTTGGCGACCACCTCGTCCACGTCCCCCACCACGAGGGTCCCGTCCGGGCCGCACTCCCGGTCGTACTCCTCCCGGGACCAGCGGGGATCCGCCGGCCCGACAGGCCCGTGGCTGCGGGCCCCCGCCGCGAAGTAGGGGTGGCTGAGCTCCCGGGCCTGCGCCGGGGTGCGCGCGACGAAGCCCGGCACGTTCAGGCCCACCGGGGTGCCGACGTCCCGGCCGGACGCCTCGAGGGCCCGCCGGTAGGCCGCGACGACGGGCACCGCCCCGGCGAAGGGACCGTGGGTGCGCAACAGGGCGAGGGGCAGCCCGAGGGCGCCGGCGCGGGCCACGGAGGCCGGCGTGCCGGAGCTGCCCAGCCAGATCGGCAGGCACGGTTGCAGCGGGCGCGGCTCGAGCTCGAGCTCGACGCCGTCCCGGGCGAGCGGACCGGCGAAGGTCGGGGGACTGGTCTCCCGCAGCGTGAGGAGCCGGCGCAGCTTCTCCTCGAACAGGGCGTCGTGGTCCTGCTGCTCCAGCCCGAGGGCGCGCAGCACGCGCTGCGAGGCGCCGCGGCCCACGATCAGCTCGGCCCGGCCGCCGGAGATGTTGTCCAGCATGGCGATCTGCTCGTAGAGCCGCACCGGGTCCCCGGCCGTGAGCACGGAGACGGCCGTGGTGAGCCGCAGGAGGTGGGTGCGGCCGGCGATGGCGGAGAGCAGCACCACGGGGGAGGCCGCCACCACGTCCGTCCCGTGGTTCTCCCCGACGCCGATCACGGTGAGCCCGGCGCGCTCCGCGGCCTCGGCCTGCTCGATGATGTCCCGCAGGCGCTGGCGGCTGTCGGGCCGGGTGCCCGTCACGGGGTCCGGGACCACCTCGCCCAGCGAGAAGATGCCGATCTCGAAGTTCATGGCGCACCTCGGCGTGCACGGGGTCTGTCCCCGGACCGGCGTCCCGGTCCCGGAGCCCGCGCCGGAGGCCCGGCCCGGACGCCCAGTCTAGTGCGCGCCGGCGGTGCGGTCTTGAGCCGGCAGTGAAATCCTGTGCCCCCGGCCGGCTCTGCCTCTACGCTGGAGGGCATGGCTACTGTTGACATCACCCAGGACACCCTGGGCCAGACCATCGCCGAGAACGACATCGTCCTGCTCGACTGGTGGGCCGAGTGGTGCGGACCCTGCAAGCAGTTCGCACCGACCTACGAGGCCGCCTCGGAGAAGCACGAGGACATCGTCTTCGGGAAGGTCGACACCGAGGAGCAGCAGATGCTCGCCGCGTCGGCCCAGATCTCGTCGATCCCCACGCTCATGGCCTTCCGCGAGGGCATCCTGGTCTTCTCCCAGCCGGGCGCCCTGCCCGCCTCCGCCCTCGACCAGGTCATCGACGCCGTCAAGGGCCTCGACATGGAAGAGGTCCGCGCCGAGGTCGCCAAGCAGTCCCAGGACGCGCCCAACGCCTGACCCCTCCCGCACCACCGCGCCGGGCCCCGCCTCTCCGTGAGGCGGGGCCCGGCGTCGTCGTGCCCGGACCGCCCGGTGCCCCCCGGGCGCGGGGGCACCGGGGGTGCCGGGGCAGCTCAGACGAGGCCCGTGACGCCGAGCAGGGAGCCCACGGCGAACGTGGCGACGAGGGCGAGGGCGCCGCCGACGACGACGCGCAGGGCCGCGCGACCTGTCTGCGGCGTACCCCCGAGACGGGCCCCGAGCCAGCCGGTCAGGGCGAGCGCCGCGAGCACGGCGACGAACGTCACGGGGAGCCGCCACTCCTCCGGCGGCAGCAGGATCGCCAGGAGGGGCAGCAGGGCGCCGAGCAGGAAGGACAGCGCGGAGGCGACCGCCGCGTTCCAGGGGCTGACGATGTCCTCCGCGTCGATGTTGAGCTCGGCGTCGAGGTGCGCGGCCAGGGCGTCGTGCTCGGTCAGCTCCTCCGCGACCCGCCGTGCGGTGTCCTCGGAGAGTCCCTTGGCCTGGTAGATCTCGGCGAGCTCCTGCAGCTCCGCCTCGGGCATCTCGGCGAGCTCCCGCTCCTCCTTCTCGATCAGGGCCCGGTGCGAGTCCGACTGGCTGGAGACGGAGACGTACTCGCCCAGGGCCATGGACAGGGCCCCGCCCACGAGCGCGGCGGCGCCCGCGGTGAGGATCGCGCTCGAGCTGGCGGTGGCGCCCGCGACGCCGACGACCGTCGCGGCGACCGAGACGATGCCGTCGTTGGCGCCCAGCACCCCGGCCCGCAGCTTGTTCATCCGCTCGGTGTAGCCCACGCCGTGGGGCTCCTGGATCACGTGTTCGGTGGTCATGGCTCCATTGAACGCCCGCCGGTGCGGCCGTGCCAGCAAGGACAGGATGTCCTCACCGGCACGCGCCGGAGGGCCACCGGCGCTCACCGGCGCCGGTGGTCCTCCGGGTGCAGCCGCGGAGCGAACGAGGGCTTGCGGAAGCCGGAGGCCCGCAGCAGGCGCACGACCCGCTGCCGGTCGCCCCGCCACGGCTCCAGCAGCTCCAGCATCCGGCGGTCGTCGCCGGGACGCCGGTCGAAGAACCAGCACACGGTGTCCGCGAGGTGGAAGTCGAAGACGCTGACCGAGTCCGGGTCCCCGTGCGTGCACTGGACGATCTCCGCGACCGTCCAGGGCCCCAGGCCGGGGATCGAGCGCAGCCCCCGGTGCAGCTCGGCGTCCAGCGGGGCCCGGCCCAGGCGCTCCAGGGCGGCGGCCCGTCCGGCCACGCGGCGGACGGTGGCGGCCCGGGCGCCGTCGACCCCCGCCCGGTGCCACTCCCACACGGGCACCCGGCACCACGCCTCGGCGGTCGGGGCGATCCGCATTCCCTCCGGCGCCGGACCGGGGGCGGGCTCGCCGTGGCGCCGGACGAGCTGCCGGTGGGCCGCCACGGCCTCGCGGACGGTGACTCGCTGCTCGAGCACCGAGAGCACGGCGCGGTCCAGCACCCGGCCGGTCGAGGGCAGCCGCAGCCCCGGGTGGTGGTGCCGGGCGACGCGCAGCCGGTGGGGGAGCGCGCCGAAGGCGTCCGAGGCCTCGAACCGCTCCCACGCGTCCTCCGCGCCCGCCCAGCGCGGGGCCTCCAGCAGGAACTGCTCGGCGCCCGGTCCCCACGCGCGCACGCGCACGGGCCGCTGCAGGGGCCGGCCGGCGCCGGTGCGGGAGAACAGCGCCGTGACCGGGCCCGCCGGCGTCCGGGCGGTGACCCACACGGCGTCGGGCGCCGCGACCCGGACCAGGGGATCGGCGCTGCCGCGGCCCAGCACGCCGAGCGTCTGGCCCAGGTGCAGCGCGCCCTCGGGGTCCCACACGAGCTCGGCGTCCGGGGCCACCGGGAGCCGGCGGGCGGGCGGGGGAGCGGTGACGGCCATGAGACCATGATGGCAGTCCTGTCCGACGGCGCCCCCCCCCCGCCACCGAGGAGGCCATGCCCGCCACCGCGCTCCGCCGCGCCGCCCCGCCGGCCCGTCCCGCGCCGCTGACCGGGCGGGCGCGGCTGGTGCCGCTGGGCGTGGGGCTCCTCGTGCTCGTCCTGTACGTGTGGTGGTCCCTGCTCCAGTGGCACCGCTGGGAGGTCCCGTCCTGGGACCTGGGGATCTTCACCCAGCTCGCCAAGTCCTACGCCGCCGGGGACGGCCCGGTCGTGCACATCAAGGGCCACGGCGCGAACCTGCTGGGCGACCACTTCCACCCGATCCTGGTGCTGCTGGGGCCGGTCTACGCGCTGTTCCCGTCCGCGCTGACCCTCCTCGTGGTCCAGGACGTCCTCGTGGCCGTCTCCGCGGGGGCACTGACGGGCTTCGCGGTCCGGGCGCTGGGCCCGGGCCCGGGCGCGGCCCTGGGGCTCGCCTACGGGATCAGCTTCGGGCTGCAGGCCGCCGTCGCGGTGCAGTTCCACGAGGTGGCCTTCGCCCTGCCGCTGCTGGTCCTCGCCCTCGGCTGCCTGGTGGAGCGGCGGTGGACTGCGGCCGCGCTGTGGGCCGCCCCCGTCGCGTTCGTCAAGGAGGACCTGGGCGTCACGGTCGCGGTGCTCGGCCTGGTGCTCGCCTGGCGGGCGCACCGCGAGGCGGACGGGGACCGGCGCCCGGTGGCGCTCGGGCTCGCCCTCGCCGCGTGGGGCGCGGCCTGGTCGGCGCTCGCGGTGACCGTGGTGCTGCCCGCCCTGAGCCCGGACGGCCGGTTCGCGTACGCGGACCGGCTGGACCTCGCGGCGGTGGCGGCCGACCCCGCCGGGGCCCTGGTCTCCCTGGTGCTGCCGGGCCAGAAGGCGCTCACCTGGTTGGCCGTGCTGGCGGTGGGCGTGGTGGTCGCCGTGCGCTCGCCGCTGGCGCTCGTGGCGCTGCCCACGCTGCTCTGGCGGATGCTCTCGCCGAACCACGGCTACTGGGGCACGGGCTGGCACTACAGCGCCGTCCTCATGCCCATTGTCTTCGTCGCCCTGCTCGACGCCGTGCTGCGGCTGCGCGGCGGACGCCTCCGGCGGCTCGCCCGGGCCGCGCCGGCACTGGCGCTCGTCGTCGCGCTCCTGCTGGTCCCGGGGCGCCCGCTGGCCGACCTCGTGGACCCCGCCGCCTACCGTCCGGACCCCCGGGCGGGCGCCAAGGCCGCGGTCGTCGCGGCCGTCCCCGAGGGGGCGAGCGTGGCCACGGACCTGACCCTCCTGCACCACCTCGTGCCCGGCGCGCAGGTGCACTGGCTGGGGTCGGAGGGCGATCCCGCCCCCGACTACGTGGTGGTCGACCGGCTCGGGGCCGCGTGGGGCGGGAACCCGCCGGGGGACGTGGCCGGCTGGGCCCGGCAGCGCTACGGCGCCGGCTACACCGAGGTGCGTGACGAGAAGCACCTCGTGCTGGTGCGCCGCCGGGGCTGACCGCGCCGTCGCGTGCGCTAGACTGGACGGACCGAATCCGGTCACTCCCTCACTTTCTCGTGCAACGCGATGCCGTCCGCGCATCGTGTTCGGCCGCGGCCCGTGCCGCGCCGAGTCCGACGCTCCCGCCCCGTGCGGGGCTCCAAGTGGTTGGCAGGGACGTCCGGACACCACGACCGTGGCCGACGCCCCTGGGCATGCTCCCGGGCCGCCACCCGCACAGATAACGAGGCACTTCTCCATGACCGTCGACACCCCCAGCACCCCCGGCACCGCCGAGGAGCACACCATCACCTTCGCCGAGCTCGGCATCGACTCCCGGGTGCTCGCCACCCTGGACGAGGTCGGCTACGAGAACCCCACGCCCATCCAGGCCGCCACCATCCCGGTGCTGCTGCAGGGCAAGGACGTGGTGGGCCTGGCCCAGACCGGCACCGGCAAGACCGCGGCCTTCGCCGTGCCCGCGCTGTCCCGGCTCGCCGAGCTCTCCGACGTCAACGGCGTCTCCCGCGACACCCAGGTCCTGGTGCTCGCCCCGACCCGCGAGCTCGCCCTCCAGGTCGGCGAGGCGTTCTCCTCCTACGCCACCCACCTCGAGGACTTCACCGTCCTGCCGGTCTACGGCGGCTCCCCCTACGGTCCGCAGCTGGCCGGGCTGCGCCGCGGCGCCCAGGTGGTCGTCGGCACGCCCGGTCGCGTGATCGACCACCTCAAGAAGGGGTCCCTGGACCTGTCCCACCTGCAGTACGTGGTCCTCGACGAGGCCGACGAGATGCTGCGCATGGGCTTCGCCGAGGACGTCGAGCAGATCCTCTCGCAGACGCCCGTCGAGAAGCAGGTCGCCCTGTTCTCCGCGACCATGCCCCCCGCGATCCGCAAGATCGCCAAGCAGTACCTGCGGGACCCGCAGGAGATCGCCGTCAAGGGCAAGACCACCACGGGCACCAACACCCGCCAGCGGTACCTGCAGGTCATGGGCTCCCACAAGATGGAGGCCATGACCCGCATCCTCGAGGTCGGGGACTACGACGGCGTCATCGTCTTCGTGCGCACCAAGGCCGCCACCGAGGAGGTCGCCGACCGGCTCAAGGCCCGCGGCTACGCGGCCGCCGCGATCAACGGCGACATCCCGCAGAACATGCGCGAGCGCACGGTCGAGGCCCTGCGTGAGGGCAAGATCGACGTCCTCGTGGCCACGGACGTCGCGGCCCGCGGGCTCGACGTCGAGCGCATCTCGCTCGTGGTCAACTACGACATCCCGCACGACACCGAGTCCTACGTGCACCGGATCGGGCGCACCGGCCGCGCCGGGCGCTCCGGCGAGGCGATCCTGTTCATGACCCCGCGGGAGAAGTACCTGCTGCGCGCGATCGAGAAGGCCACCCGCCAGCCGGTGGAGCTCATGCGCATGCCCTCCACGGAGGACGTGAACCAGACCCGCAAGGACAAGTTCGCCCAGCAGATCACGGACACCATGGAGTCCGAGGACCTCGGCCAGTTCCGCGAGCTCGTCGAGCAGTACCAGGCGGAGCACGACGTCGACGCCGTGGAGATCGCCGCCGCGATCGCCGTGATGGCCCAGGACGGGCGGCCCTTCTTCGTGGAGGAGCTGCCCGAGCCGGTGCAGCGCACCCGCGACCGGGACCGTCCGGGGCGGGACGGCGACGACCGTCCGCGCCGCGAGCCGCGCACCGAGAAGGGCATGGCCACCTACCGGATGTCCGTCGGCCACCGGCACCGCGTCTCGCCGGGCTCCGTGGTGGGGGCCCTCACCAACGAGGGAGGGCTGAGCGGCGAGCAGATCGGGGCGATCGACATCCGCTCGACCCACACCCTCGTGGGCCTGCCCGAGAACCTGCCCGCCTCCACCCTGGACCGGCTCTCCCGCACGCGCATCAACGGTGAGCTCATCCAGCTCGAGGCCGACCGCGGTCCGGGTGCCGGCGGCCGGACCCGGCCCCGCAGCACCTCGTCCTCCTACCAGGACCGCCCCCGCCGCGGCGGCGGCGCCCGGGGCGACGACTCCCGCGGCGGCTACCAGGGCAAGCGCTCCGGGTACTCCGCGGGCGACCGGGACGGCGAGAAGCCGTTCCGCAAGCCGCGCAGCAAGAAGTACTGAGCCCGGGGGCAGGACCCCGGACCGGGAGGAGGGACGGGCCGCACGGCCCGTCCCTCCTTCATCTGCCTCTCACGTGCCGTCGATAGGCTGGGGCGCATGTCGGGCGCGCGGTGGGAGAGGGTGCGGACGGAGCTGCGGTCCGTGCGCAGCCGGGTGCTCGCCACGACCATCGCCTTCCTGGCGGTCGCCCTCCTCGCCGTGGGCGGGATCACCCACTACCTGCGCCTGGTGGACCTCGACGAGTCCGTGCGCCAGGACATCGTCCAGGAGGCGGGGGAGCTGCAGCGGCTCGCGCAGCGCGGACCGCTCGGCCCGGACGCCTCTCTCTCGGAGGACCTGGACGCCACGGCCGAGGAGCCGTTCACGGACCTGCCGCAGCTCTTCTACACCTTCATGACCACCACGGTGCCCGGGGAGCACGAGAGCATCCTCGCGCTCGTCGGCGGCGAGCCGGCGTTCGAGCACGCCGACCGGTCACGGTTCCAGCTCGACGCCCCCGCCACGCTCGCCGCGGCCGTGGAGCGGGCCCGGCCCGGGCAGACCGTCGTCTTCGACCTCGAGCAGGACGGCCGGACGCTCCGTCTCGGCGTCATCTCGGTGGTCCTGGACGAGGACCCGCGCCAGGGCTACCTCGTGGTCGGCTTCGACATGAGCGCCCAGCGCCGGATCGTGCTGGACTCGCTGTGGCGCTACCTCGGCATCGCCGCCCTCACGACGGTGGTGGCGGGGCTGGTGGCCTACGTCCTGGTGGGCCGGGTCACCGCACCGATCACCCGCCTGCGCCGGGCCACGGAGCAGATCAGCCCGGACGACCTGGGGCGACGCGTTCCCGTCACGCAGGACGACTCGGACGTGGGCCAGCTCGCCGTGAACTTCAACGGCATGCTCAGCCGGATCGAGGCGGCCTTCGTCCAGCAGCGCCAGTTCCTCGACGACGCCGCGCACGAGCTGCGCACCCCCCTGACCATCCTGCACGGCAACCTCGAGCTGATGGACGAGCACGACCCCGCCGACGTCGCGGAGACCCGGGCGATGCTCCTCGACGAGATCGAGCGGATGAACCGCCTCGTGGAGGACCTGCTGCTGCTCGCCAAGGCCCAGCGTGCCGACTTCATCCGCCCCGGCCCCGTGGACGTCCCGGCCTGGCTGGACGACACGATGGACCGGCTGCGCGCGCTGGGGGACCGGCGCTGGGAGCTCGAGGCGCGGGCCGAAGGGCAGGTCGTGGCCGACGCGCAGCGGCTCACCCAGGCGGTCGTGCAGCTCGCCGCCAACGCGGTGAAGTTCTCCGCCCCCGGGGACCTCGTGGCCCTCGGCGCCGCCTGGGCCACCGGGCCCGCCGCGCCCGGCGAGGACGCCCCCGCGCGCAGCCTCGAGGTGTGGGTCCGGGACACCGGCGTGGGCGTGGCCCCGGAGGACCAGCAGCGGATCTTCGAGCGCTTCGGCCGGGCCGAGACCGGGCGCACCGTGGAGGGCTCCGGGCTCGGCCTCGCGATCGTGGCCGCCATCGCCCACGGGCACGGCGGGACCGTGGGGCTGCGGTCGAGCCCCGGCCGCGGCGCCACGTTCACGCTCCGGCTGCCGGAGTCCCCGCCCGCCGCGGCCCCGGTCCCCCCGGCCGGTGCCGCCGGGTCCGGTGCAGCGGTGCCTCCCGCCCCCGTGCCCGGTCCCGACCTCAGCCCCGCACCCTCCAGGAAGTAGAGGCACCCCATGGCCAGCATCCTCATCGCCGAGGACGAGGAGCGCATCGCGCGCTTCATCCAGAAGGGCCTGCGCGCCGCGGGCTACACGACCACCGTGGTCGAGGACGGCACGAGCGCCCTCGACTACGCGAGCACCGGGGAGTTCGACCTGCTCGTCCTCGACGTGGGTCTGCCGGGCATGGACGGCTTCCAGGTGCTCTCGGTGCTGCGGTCCCTGGGCTTCTCGATCCCCGTGATCATGTGCACCGCCCGCGACTCGGTCGAGGACACCGTCGCGGGGCTGGAGCAGGGGGCCGACGACTACCTCGCGAAGCCGTTCCGGTTCCAGGAGCTGCTGGCGCGCGTCCGGGCCCGGCTCCGGGACCGCGCGGTGGCCGAGCAGACCGACGACGGGCTGCGCTACGGCGGGCTCGCCCTCGACGTCGGGACCCGGTGCGCGGTGCTCGAGGACCGGCAGGTCGAGCTCTCCGCCCGGGAGTTCGCCATGGCCAGGGCGTTCCTCGAGAGCCCCGGTCAGGTGCTCACGCGCGAGCAGCTGCTGAACAAGGTCTGGGGCTACGACTTCGACGGCTCGTCCAACGTGGTGGACGTCTACGTCCGCTACCTGCGCAACAAGCTCGGCGCGGAGCGCATCGTCACCGTGCGCGGAGCCGGCTACCGCCTCGCCAAGCTCTGATCGGCACCGGCCCGGTAGGGTGATCCGGGGCACGGCCCCGGCCACCCGACGGACCGATCTGACGAGGAACCAGCATGAGCGAAGCGAACGAGAAGTCTTTCGCGGCCCACCGCGCCCGCACGGACGACGACGGCGGGGCGCCCGCCAAGTGGAAGATCGTCGGCCCAGGCCTGGTGGTCGCCGCCACGGGCGTCGGCGCCGCCGACATGGTCGCCACCCTGGTCGCCGGGTCCCGGTACGGGTACGGACTGCTGTGGGCGGTGATCCTCGGCGTGATCCTCAAGATCATCCTCGTGGAGGGCGCCGGGCGCTTCACCCTGGCCACCGGCAGGACGATCTTCGAGGGCTGGCGGTCACTGGGCCGGTGGACCACCTGGTACTTCGGCCCGTACATCATGATCTGGGGCTTCGTCTACGGCGCCACCGCGATGTCCTCGGCGGCGCTGCCCCTCGCGGCGGTGTTCCCCGTCCTGCCCCTGTGGGCCTGGGCGATCATCATGGGGCTGCTCGGGTTCGTCATGGTGTGGTTCGGGAAGTACTCCTTCTTCGAGAAGGTCACCGCCGCCCTGGTCGGCCTGATGTTCGTCACCGTGGTGGGGCTGGCGGTCATCGCCGCCCCCAACATCCCCGAGATGCTGACGGGCCTGGTGCCCGTCATCCCGGAGGGCGGCGTGCTCTACACGCTGGCGCTCGCCGGGGGCGTGGGCGGCACCATCACGCTGGCGGCCTACGGCTACTGGCTGCGCGAGAAGGGGTGGTACACGCCCAAGTGGATGCGCGTCATGCGGATCGACAACTCCATGGCCTACGTCGTGACGGGGGTCTTCGTCATCGCCATGCTCGTGGTGGGCGCCGAGGTGGTCCGCTCCGCCGGGGTGGCGCTCAGCTCCGGTGACGAGGGCCTGCTCGACCTCTACGCCGTGCTGCGCGCGGAGTACGGCGACGTGGTCGGCACCGGCTTCCTCATCGGCTTCTGGGCCGCGTCCTTCTCCTCGATCATCGGCGTCTGGAACGGCGTCTCCCTCATGTTCGCGGACTTCTGGGGCAACATCCGCGGCAAGGAGTCCGGCCACCCCGACACCCGGGTGGGCGGCAAGTACTTCCGCTTCTACGTGCTGTGGCTGACGTTCCCGCCCATGGTCCTCTTCGCCCTGGGGCAGCCGATCGGCCTGATCCTGGCCTACGGCGTCCTCGGCTCGCTGTTCATGCCGTTCCTCGCCCTCACGCTGCTGGGCCTGCTCAACGGCAGCCGGATCCCGAAGGAGTGGGCCAACAAGCTCCACACCAACATCGCCCTGGGCATCACGGCCCTGCTCTTCGCCGTCCTGGGCGGCCAGCAGCTGGTCAAGGCGGTCGCGCCGGTCTTCGGCGGCTGAGCCGGCCCGCGGCCGGTCCACGCGGGCGGACCGGCCCGCCGGGGCCTCCGGGCCGGTCCCGGCGGGCCGGGCGTCCGCAGATGAGAACCTTTTCATCGACGGCTCATGTTCTCATCATGTCCCTCGGCCACAGTGGGCGGCAGCCGCACCGGCGCCGGACCCACCGGCGCTGATCCCCGAGGAGGACACGATGAGCGACGACGAGCTGCGGGTGGTGCTGTACTCCCACGACTCCCAGGGCCTGGGCCACACCCGCCGGAACCTGGCCCTCGCCCGGTCCCTCGCCCAGCACCTGCCGGCGCTGACGGGGCGCCCGGTGACGGGCATGCTGCTGACCGGCATCGACGCCGCCACGTCCTACGGGCGCCCCGACGGCTTCGACTGGGTGGTGCTGCCCGGGATCCGCAAGGGCGCGGGCGGCTACGCGCCCCGCAACCTCTCCGTGGACATGCGCCACCTGACCGCCCTGCGCTCCGGGATGGTGGACGCCGCGCTCACGGCCTTCCGCCCGCACCTCGTCGTCGTCGACCGCCACGCCTGGGGGGTGGACCGAGAGCTGCTGGAGCCGCTGCGGAGGCTGCGGGACCGGAGCCCCGGCACGGCGGTGGTCCTCGGCCTGCGCGAGGTCCTCGACGAGCCCGCGGCCGCGGCCCGCGAGTGGGCCGCGCTCGGGGACCTGGACCCCGTGCGGGAGGTGTACGACCAGATCTGGGTGTACGGCGACCGCGCGGTGCACGACCCGGTGGCCTCCGGCGAGATCCCCGCCGGGCTCGCCGACCTGGTCCGCCACACCGGCTACCTCGCCACCGGCCGGGCCGCCGGACGGCGCACGAGCGGCGTGGACCGCCCCTACGTCCTCACCATGGCCGGCGGGGGCTCCGACGGCCACCGCCTGACCCTCGCGGCGGCGCGCGCCCGGGTGCCCCACGGCCACCGGCACGTGGTGATCACGGGTCCGCAGATGCCGGAGGAGCACGCCGAGCAGGTGCGCGCCGCCGCCGTGCCGGGCACCCTCGTCCTGCCGTCCGTGCCCGACGCGCTCGCGGAGGTGGTGGACGCGAGCGCGGTGGTGTCGATGGGCGGCTACAACTCGGTCGCCGAGATCCTCACCACGAACACCCCCGCGCTCCTGGTCCCGCGCGACCGGCCCCGGCAGGAGCAGCTGATCCGGGCCCGCGCCCTCCAGGCCCACGGCGCGGTGGACGTGCTGACCGCCGACGCCCTCACCGGCGCCGCGCTCAGCGGCTGGCTGCACCGCGTGGTCGGCACCGTGCGCCTGCGCCGGCACCTGGCGCTCGACGGGCTGCACGCCGTGCCCGTCCTCGCGGCGCGGCTCCTGCCCGCGGGCCCGCCGCCGGTGCCCGCGCAGGCCGTGCCGGCCCGTGCCGGAGGCCTCCGGTGAGCGACCACCGCATCGGCTACGTGCTGAAGGTCTACCCCCGCTTCTCGGAGACCTTCGTGGTCACCGAGGTCCTGGCCCGGGAGGCCCAGGGCGAGGACCTCACGATCTTCGCCCTCCGGCACAGCACCGACCCGCGCTTCCACCCCGAGCTGGCGCGCGTCCAGGCACCGGTCCACCACGTGGAGCGCCCCGAGCGGGCCTCCGCCGGCTGGGCCGTCCTGGCCCGCGCGGCGGAGGTGGTCCCCAGCTTCGGCCCCCGCTTCGCCGCCCTGCTCCCGGAGCTGGCCGGCACGGAGGCCTCCGAGGTCCACCAGGGGGTGGCGCTGGCCACCCGGGTCGTGGAGCAGGGCATCACGCACCTGCACGCGCACTTCGCGACCCTCGCCGCGCACGTCGCCGAGATCGCCTCCCGGCTCACTGGGGTGCCGTTCTCCGTGACGACCCACGCGAAGGACATCTTCCACGAGTCCGTGGACCCCGCCCGGCTGCGCCGCACCCTCGAGCGGGCGGAGCACGTGGTGGCGATCTCCGAGTACAACCGGCGGCACCTGGCCTCCGCGTTCCCCGCGCACGCGCACCGGCTGCGGCTCGTGCGCAACGGCCTGGAGCTCGCCCGCTTCCCCTACCGGGACCCCGCGCCCGTGGGGGAGACCCTGCGGGTCGTGGCCGTGGGGCGGCTCGTGGAGAAGAAGGGCTTCGACCGCCTCGTGCGGGCGGCCGCCCGGTACCGGGAGCAGGGCGGGCGGCTGTCCGTCACCGTCGCCGGCGGCGGCGAGCTGGAGGGGCCGCTGCGCGCCCTGGTCGCGGAGCTCGGCGCCGGGGACGTCGTCGACCTCGTCGGGCCCCGCACCCAGGCCGAGGTCGGCCGGCTGCTGCGCGCCGCGGACGTCTTCGCGGCCCCGTGCACGGTGGGCGCCGACGGCAACGCCGACGGCCTGCCCACCGTGCTGCTCGAGGCGATGGCCATGGGCGTGCCCGTGATCGCGAGCGACGTCACCGGCATCCCCGAGGTGGTCCGCAACGCGGCCCCGCGCACCGGGGTCCTCGTCCCCGCCGACGACGACGACGCCCTGCTCGGCGCGCTCGCCGCGGTCGCCGACCCCGGATTCGACCGGGTGGGCGCCGCCCGGGCCGCCCGCGCCCTCGTGACCCGGGACTACAACTCGACCGGCCAGGCCGCCGCCCTGCAGGCGCTGCTGCCCCCGCCGGTCCCGGACCGGGCGGAGCCCGACCCGGTCCGGGGCCCTGTCCGGCACGCCGCACGCCCCCCGGAGGCCCCGAGCCTGCTGCCGCCCCGTGGCCGGACCCGAGAGCCCGCCCCGGCCCCTGCCCGAGCCGCCGACCCCGTCCCAGGACCCGTCCCCCTCCGCGAAGGAGCCGACCGCTGATGCGTCTCGCCTACGTCTGCGCCGACCCCGGCGTCCCCGTGTTCGGCACCAAGGGCGCCTCCGTCCACGTCCAGGAGATCCTGCGCGCCTGGCGCGCCCGCGGCGCCGAGGTCCGCCTCTACGCCACCCGGGTCGGCGACGACGTCCCCGCCGACCTCGCCGACGTCCCGGTCGTCCACGTCCCGGTCCCGGCGGCCCCCGCGTCCACCGCTCCCGGCCGCGCCGCGCGCGTCGCGGCCCGGGAGCGGGCCCAGGCGGACGCCGCCCGCCGGATCACGGAGCGGGTCGTCGCCGACGGCGCCGACGCGGTGCACGAGCGGCACTCCCTGTTCTCGACCGCCCTGGCCGGGATCACCGGCGCGCTCGGCGTCCCGGGCGTCCTCGAGGTGAACTCGCCGCTGATCGACGAGCAGCGGACCCACCGCGACCTCGTGGACGGGGCGGCCGCCCGCGCCGCGCTCGCCGCGCAGGTCGCCGCCGCCGAGCGCACGGCCTGCGTCTCCGAGCCGGTCGCCCGCTGGGTGGAGCGGACCGTGGCCGACACCGGCGGGCCGGCCGGCCGGGTCCTGGTCGCCCCCAACGGGGTGAACGTGGAGCGCATCCGTCCGTGCCGCGACTCCGCCGCCCGGGGACCGGACCCCGTGCCGCCGGTCGTCGTGTTCGTCGGCACGCTCAAGCCCTGGCACGGCGTGGAGCACCTGATCCGGGCCCGCGCGGAGGCCGCCGCCGACTGGCGCCTGCGCGTGGTGGGGGACGGCCCCCAGCGGGCGTCCCTCGAGGAGCTGGCCGCCGAGCTGGGCGTCGACGCCGAGTTCACCGGCGCGGTGCCCCCCGCCGCGGTGCCCGGGCTGCTGGCCGACTGCGCCGTGGCCGTCGCGCCCTATCCCGCCACGGAGGACGCCGCGGACCAGTACTTCTCGCCGCTGAAGATCTACGAGTACGCCGCCGCGGCCCTGCCGGTCGTCGCGTCCCGCGTGGGCCAGGTGCCGGCCGCGGTCGAGGACGGGGTGACCGGGCTGCTCGTGGCGCCCTCGGACCCCACCGCGCTGGCCGGCGCCGTCGACGCGCTGGTGGCCGATCCCGGCCGGCGGCGTGCCCTGGGACGCGCCGGCCGCCGCGACGCGGTCGCCCGGCGCTCCTGGACCGCGGTGCTCGACGGCATCCTCGCCGGCACGGACCTCGCCCCTCCGGATCCCACCGGCACGCGACCCCGCAGCGGCGCCGCACCGCGCCCGGCCGCACCGGGAGCACTGCAGGGAGCGCCGCGGTGAGCGCGGGCAGGCGGCTCGACCGCAGGGCCCTCCGGCGCACCCTCGGGCTGCTCACCCCGCACCTGCGCGAGCACCGGCTGCTCGCCGCGGGCGGCGTCGTGGTGCTCCTGGCCGAGGTGGCCTTCCGCGTGCTCGAGCCGTGGCCGCTGAAGATCGTCGTCGACGCCGTGTCCCTCTCCCTCGGCGCCGACAACGTCGACCCGTGGATCCCGGAGGCCTCGTGGCAGCTGCTCGCGGCCGCCGGGCTGGCCACGGTCGCGGTGGTGGGGTTCCGCGCGCTCGCCAACTACCTCGCCACGGTCGCGTTCGCCCTCGTCGGCTCCCGGGTCTCCACGGCCCTGCGCGAACGGGTGTTCGCGCACGTCCAGGCGCTGTCGGACCGCTACCACTCGGTCTCCCGGGCCGGGGACACGGTCCAGCGCCTCGTCTCGGACATCGGCAAGCTCCAGGAGGTGGCCGTCACCGCGGGCCTGCCGCTGCTGGCCAACGTCATCACCCTCTTGGTCATGTGCACGGTGATGCTCTTCCTCGACTGGCTCCTGGCCCTCGTGGTGGTCGTGGCGATCCTGGCCTTCCTGCTGGTGGGCCGAGGGTCCTCCGGGCGGATCACCGAGGCCTCGCGCCGGACCCGGCAGGGGGAGGGCGCGCTGGCGAACACCGCCCACGAGTCCCTCGGCGCGATCCGCACCGTCCAGGCCTACGGGCTGGAGGAGCACATGGCCGGCTCCTTCGGCCGCGCCAACCGGCAGGCTCTCACCCAGGGCGTGCAGTCCCGCCGTCTGGCCGCCGCGCTCGAGCGGGCCACGGACGTGATCGTGGGCGTGGCCACCGCGGCCGTGATCTTCGGCGGCGGCCTGCGGGTGCTCGAGGGCGCCATGAGCCTGGGCGACCTGGTCCTGTTCACGACCTATCTCAAGACGTGCATGAAGCCCCTGCGGGACATGGCCAAGTACACCGGGCGCATCGCCCGCGCCGCGGCCTCCGGGGAGCGGGTGGCCGACCTCGTGGCGGAGCCCGTGGACGTGCGGGAGGCCTCGGGCGCCCTGGTCCTGCCCGGGGTGCGCGGGGAGATCGCCCTCCACCACGTGGACGCCGCGTACGGGGACCCGGAGCACGGCGGGCGCACCGTGCTGCGCGACGTCGACCTCGTGATCCCGGCGGGCCAGCACGTCGCCGTCGTCGGCCCGTCCGGCTCCGGGAAGTCGACCCTCGTCTCCCTGCTGGTGCGGATGATGGACCCGGTCGCCGGGTCCGTGACCCTCGACGGCCACGACCTGCGCGCCCTGAGCCTCGGCACGGTGCGCGGCAGCACCGCCCTGCTGCTGCAGGACTCCGTCCTCTTCCACGGCACCGTGCGGGAGAACATCCGGCTCGGCCGCCCGGGGGCCACCGACGCCGAGGTCGAGGCCGCCGCGTCCGCCGCCCAGGCCCACGAGTTCGTGACGGCGTTCCCGCAGGGCTACGACACCCCGGTGGGGGAGCGCGGCTCGACCGTCTCGGGCGGGCAGCGCCAGCGGCTGGCCATCGCGCGCGCCCTGCTGCGCGACGCACCCGTCGTGCTGCTCGACGAGGCCACCACCGGACTCGACCCCCGGTCCGCCCGGGACGTGCTGGACGCCCTCGGGCGCCTGGTCCGCGGCCGCACGTCCCTGGCGGTGACCCACGACGCCGCCCTCGCGCTCGCCGCCGACCGCGTGCTGTGGGTCCAGGACGGGCGCATCCTGCTCGACGGCGCCCCCGAGGAGCTGCTCGCCCGGCCGGACGGCGTGTTCGCCGCGTGGGTCGAGCAGCAGCGGGCGCAGGACCGCCGGGAGGTCCGTTCGTGACGCTGCACCTGCCCGACTCCTGGGAGAGCCTGCCCGCGCTCGCCGCGGTCCTCGACCCCGGCCGGCTCACCGAGCTCTTCGGCCACCAGCTCGGCGGCCCGCTGCGCACCAGCCACCTGCGCTACAAGCCCGGCGTCTCGGTCGTGGCCCGCGTGGACGCCGGGACCACGGGCGCGGTGCACTGGGTCGCCGCCTACGCCCCCGCCGGGGACGGGCGGGACAAGCTCGAGAAGGTCCTGGCCCGCGCCGCGCGGGACGGCCGGCCGGCGCCCGTGCTGGTCGCGGACGTGCCGGGACGCCCCGGTCACCGTCTGGCCGTGGGGACGATCGGCACGGACCCCGAGCTGCGGCGCGCGCTCGCCGTGCTCGGGCCGGACCGGGCCCGGCGGCTCGGGCAGCCGGGGGACCCCGCCCGGCTGCTGCGCTACAACCCCCGCCGCCGCGCGGTCCTCACGGGCGCCGACAGCGGCGGGGCCGGCCGGGTCACGAAGCTCACCGCCGGCCCCGCCCCCGCGGACCCGGTGCTGCTGACCCGGCTCGCCGCCGCCGGGATCCCGGTGCTCGCCCCGGTGCCCGTCCCCGGCCTCCCCGTGTCACCGCACGTGCTGCACTACCCCTGGTTCGGGGACGGCGACCTCGCGGCCCGCGCCGCGGCCCCGGACGGCCCAGGCCCCGGCACCGGACCCGGAGGGCCCGTGCTCGAGGCCGCCGCCGCCGCGGGCACGGCACTGGCGCAGCTGCACGAGCGCGGACCGGCGCTCCTCGGCTCCGCACGGGTCGGCGCCCCCCTGGACGCGGGCCGGAAGCTGCGCTCGCTGGCCGCCGACCTGTCCGCCCTCGACCGGCGGTCGGGCGTCCGCTGCGCCCGGACCGGCCGGGCCGTGGCCGAGGCCCTGGCGGACCGCACCGGGGCCCCCGTGCGGATGCTGCACGGGGACTTCTCCGCGGACCAGGTGCTCGTGCGCGGCGACGGGGGCCCGGGGGCGCCGGAGCTCCGGCTCGCCGACCTCGACCGGATCCGCACCGGCACGGCGGCCGACGACCTCGGCAGCTTCCTCGCCGTGGAGCTCCTCGGCCCGGGCGCCGAACAGCCCCCCGCCGCAGCCGAGGAGCTGTCCCTGACGGGCGCCCTGCTGCGCGGGTACGGGTCCGGGGCGGCGCTGCCGCCGTGGCCCGCGATCCTGGCCTGGGCCGCGTTCCACGTCCTCGCCCGGAGCATGGAGCCCTTCCGCTCGGCCGCCGCCGACTGGCGGGAGCGCACGGACCGGCGGATCGAGCTCGCGCAGCGGCTGGTGGATCAGGCGCAGCGGGCGCCGGTGACCCCCACGCTCGCGCCGGAGCCCGTGCCGTCCGCGCCGGGCGCCCCGCCGTCCGTGCCGCGCGGCGCCGTGCCCGCCGACCGTGTGCCCGCCGGCCCCGTGCCCGCCGGCGGGGATCCGGTGCACGTCGTGGACTCCGGCAGTGGGCACGTCCCGCGGACCCGCCCCGTGCGCGTGCCGGAGACCGTGCCGGACGCCGACGGGCGGCCGCTGCGGGTGCGCCGCGCCTGGCCGGCGGACGGCACCCGGCTCGTGCTCGAGCTCGAGGACGAGCACGGACGCGTCCGCGCGGGCGAGGCGGCCCCCGGCGCGGGGCGGCCGTGGGCCGTCCGCGTCCTGCCCCACGGCGAGGACCCCCGCCTCCCGGGACTCGCCGCGGCGGCCGCGGCCGGCGGCCGGGTGGTCGTGCACCGGCACCGCCGGCGGGCGGTGGTCGGCACCCCGGACCGCTTCGTCAAGTTCCTGGCCCGCGGCCGGGCCGCCCGGGTCGCCGAGCTGTCCGACCGGCTCCACGGGCTGGGCACGGCGGCGGGCTTCGCCGTGCCCGCTGTCCTGGCCCGGGCCGAGGACCGGGTCGAGTTCTCCGTGCTGCCCGGCCGGAGCCTGCACGAGCTGGGGGCCGCGGGACGGAACGACGCCTACCGTGCCGCCTGGGCGGAGTGGGCGCGGTGCTGGCCGGCCCTGGCCACCGCCGCGCCGGGCACGGAGCCGCTGCCCGCGCACACGGCCGAGGACGAGGCCCGCACGCTGGCCCGCTGGGCCGGCCGGCTCGAGGCGTTCCCGGGTCTGCTCGAGGCCCCGCCGGGGGCGGTCGCCGCACGGGCACGGCGGATCGGGGCGGAGCTCTCGGCCCTGCCCGCCGACCGGCGGGGCCGGGTCGTGCTGCACCGGGACCTGCACGACCAGCAGCTGCTCTTCGACGGCGCACGGCTGGGGCTCCTGGACTTCGACACCGCGGCCCTCGGCGAGCCCGAGCTCGACCTCGCGAACCTCTCCGTGCACCTGGAGCTGCGCGCGGCGCAGGGCCTGCTCGACCCCGCGCTCCGGGCGGCGGGACAGGAGGCCGTGACCGCGGTGGCCCGGGTGCTGGGCGCCGACCCCGGCCGTGTCGCCGTGCACGC